>JAFRBA010000187.1 GCA_017405115.1 Kiritimatiellia bacterium | reverse complement strand
GCTGCGCGCGAGGATGCACGACCTGAGCCAATTCGTGAAGACGTTCAAGGAGGAGTTCGGGCGTCTCTTCCGCAGGCGCCGCCCCTACCCCGGCACACTTTGGGAGGGGCGGTTCAGGAGCACTCTCATAGGCGAGGCGGAGTACCTCCGCCGCTGCGCGGCGTACGTGGAACTGAACCCTGTGAGGGCTGGGCTCGCGAAGCGCGCTGAGGGCTACGCCTGGAACACCGTCGGGGCTGCCAGGCGCGGCAACGCGTTCGCGCTCCGCTGCCGGAAGTGGCTTCTCTCCGTCCTAGGCCTTTCAACCGGGGACAGTCCCCTTGAGGAGGGGGCGTTGATGAGGCGGATAGCGCAGGTTTCGTGCGGGAAGATACTGGGGAGCGCGGCGTTCGTGGCGGAGATGCTGGGGCTGTTCGCGGACCGTGTGAGGTCGCGGAGCGCCAGGGCGAGGGCGGTGGACGGGATCGGGTTCGCCTCGCACGGCTGGAGGCTGGCGGCGATGCTGGACTCGGCGGCGTGAGCATGTGCAAGTGGTATGGGAGACTTCTATATGCAAGGTAGCAATATGGTCGCGCAAGGGGGGCTGTCCCTGGGTAGGTGCAAGTGCGCAAGGGGGACTGTCCCCGCAGAGGTGGTCCCCGCGGTGTTGGGCGAGGATTGACACGACCGCACTAAAATTGATAATCTATGCCTCAAATGGCGAATTGAGACAGCAACACGCTTAAGGAGGCAACAGAAAGATGAGAACGAGTCCGAAGGCCGCAGTACTGGGGGCGCTGGCATGCGCCGCTTCGCTAGCCGCGTTCGCCGGGGAGGAATACCCCGAGCTTCCGCGGAAGATCACCAGCGAGACGCCGGAGCAGAAGGCGGCCCGCATGGCGTGGTGGACGCATGACAGGTTCGGCATGTTTATACACTTTGGGCTCTATGCCGTGCCCGGCCGCCACGAGTGGGTCAAGAGCATCGAGGCGATGGACGACGCCACTTACGACGGAAAGTACCTTCCCCGCTTCAACCCTGACCTCTACGACGCTAAGGCGTGGGCTGCATCGGCCAAGGCGGCCGGGATGAAGTACATGGTGTTGACGGCGAAGCACCACGAGGGCTTCTGCATGTGGGACACGGCGACGACCGACTACAAGATCACCAAGACGGAGTTCGGCCGCGACCTCGTGCGCGAGTACGTGGACGCCTGCCGCGCGGCTGGGCTCAAGGTAGGCTTCTACTTCTCCATCAAGGACTGGCACCACCCCGACTACATCGTCGACCGCACGCACCCGCTGTTCAGGCGGCTGGATCGGGACGGCGTGAAGGGCGACGCCCTGCGCGCGGCGGTCGCGAAGCTCAACGAGGGCCGCGACTGGGAGCGCTATCGCAAGTACATGTACGACCAGGTGCGCGAGCTGCTCACCAAGTACGGCAAGATCGACATCATCTGGTTCGACTACACGGTCAAGGACAAGGAGTACGGCAAGACGTACAAGTCTTGGGACGCGGTCCGCCTCGTCAGGATGACGCGCGAGCTGCAGCCGGGCGTCCTCATCGACAACCGCCTCGACCTGATGGACACCGACGACGGATGGGACTTCGTGACGCCCGAGCAGTTCAAGGTGCAGACGTGGCCGACCATTCGCGGCAAGAAGGTGCCGTGGGAGACGTGCCAGACGTTCTCCGGCAGCTGGGGCTACCACCGCGACCAGGACACGTGGAAGAGCGTGCCGCAGCTGCTGGAGCTTCTGATACACTCCGTTTCGAAGGGCGGCAACCTCATCATGAACGTCGGCCCGACCGCGCGCGGAGAGTTCGACTGGCGCGCCAAGGAGCGCCTCGACGGCTTCGCGAAGTGGATGCACTGGAACTCGCGCTCGATCTACGGATGCGGCGTGGCGCCCGACGGCTTCGATGCCCCGAACGGCTGCCTCCTCACATACAACGCGAAGAAGAACCGCCTCTACATCCACCTCTGCGACTATCCGATGGGCTTTCTGCCGGTCGCCTTCCTCGACAGGGTGGAGTACGCGCAGTTCCTCCACGACGGCTCGGAGATCTTCATGCGCCAGCCGATCAAGCGCCATTCGCAGGACGGCGAGCAGAACGGGGAGCTGGGAGGGCTGGTCTTGCCGGTCAGGAAGCCCGCCGTAGAGATTCCCGTCGTAGAGTGCTGGCTGAAGAAGTAGGGGGGGCGCATCCATGTCGCAGTGCAAGGGCCGTCTGTTCTCGTTGGACCTGCTCCGGGGGCTGGACATGTTCTATCTCGCGTGCGGCGGGGTACTGCTGCCCCCGTTGCTCGCCAAGCTCGGCGCGCCGCCGTCGTACTCGCGCTTCCTGCTGCACCATCCATGGTACGGCTTCACGCTCTACGACCTGATAATGCCGCTGTTCATCTTCATGTGCGGCGCGGCGGTTCCGTTCGCGCTCGGCCGTAGGCTGGTGGACGGCAGTCCGGGGCCGGGCTACTGGAGGCACGTCTGGGGCCGCGTGGCGCTTCTCTGGGTGCTGGGAATGCTGGCGCAGGGCGGCCTCGCGACGCTCGACATCCACCAGATAGGCTTCTACACCAACACCCTGCAGACGATCGCGGTCGGCTACCTCGCGGCGGCCATCCTGCTGCCTGTAAGGAGCTGGAGCGTCAAGGTCCTTGTTCCGCTCGCGCTTGTCGTCGCATACGGGCTCATAGTCCACTTCGGCGGCGACTACACAAAGGACGGCAACATATCGCAGAAGATAGACCTCGCGGTGTGGGGCGCGGTCATGCCGGCGGACAACACGGAGCTTGCGAACATCCGCAAGAACGGCTACAGCTGGCTGCTGCCGTCCATGATGTTCCCCGTCATCGCGCTGGCGGGCTGCTATGCCACGCAGATACTGCGCAGCGGCCGTCTCGGCGAGTGGGGCAGGGCCGCGTGCCTGGCGGCCTTCGGCGCGTTGTCGCTCGCCGCGGGGTGGGGGCTCTACTTCGCCGGTGTAAAGATGGTCAAGCACATATTCACGGTGTCCTTCACGCTCCAGGCGATCGGCTGGTCGATTCTCGCGCTGGCCCTGCTCTTCGTGGTGACGGACATCTGGAAGCTCCGCCGCGGGCTCGGCCTGTTCATTCTCTTCGGGCAGTTCTCTCTCACGGCGTATCTGTGCAAGACCGTCTTCCGGGAGACCGTGAAGGTGGCCTCTGACAGGCTCTTCATAGGCTTCGAGCAGTTCTTCCCGAAGGACTGGACGCCCGTCGTAAAGGCTGTGGGCTTCTGCGCCGTCATAACGCTGGTGCTGCTTGCGCGCAGGCTGTCGAAGCGTCCGAAGGCGGAGCCTGTCGAGGAGGAGAAGCCCCAGGCCTCGCCTGACGATGGCCGGGTGAAGCTCAGCACGCCGGTGTCGGAGATACTCCAGAACCAGCACAGGACCCCGCCGAAGGTGCAGGCCCTCAGGCCGAAGGCTTTGGAGAAGAAACAGCCCTGAGCGGGAGTGTGAAAAGGAGCGCGGGACGGAAATGGAACTCTCGGTACTCATAAACAGGTTCAACATCAAGGGGCGTCTCGTGGCGCTGCAGCCTTTCGGCAACGGCAACATCAACGACACGTTCCTCGCCATCTACCGCAACACGTTCACCGAGACGCAGGTCGTGCTCCAGCGCATCAACCGCAACGTGTTCCCCGAGCCCGAGGCGATCATGGCGAACATGCACACGATCACCAAGCACTGCCACGAGAAGCTCGAGGACGACGCGGCTAAGGGCGTGGACGACCGCGTCTGGCAGATGCCGCGCATCATCAAGGCGAAGGACTCCAGGGACTACGTCGTCGACGACAACGGCGAGGTCTGGCGCGTCATCACGCGCATAATGTCCGCCCACGCGTTCGACGTCGCGCAGGGGCCGGAGCACGCGATGGAGTGCGGAGCGGCGCTTGGCCACTTCCACTACCTCATAAGCGACATGGACCCGCATTCGATCAAGGACCCGCTGCCAGGCTTCCACATAACGTCCGGCTACCTGAAGAAGTACGACCAGACGCTGAAGACCAGGTCCGCGAAGGAGCTGCTCAAGTCGTCCATGGAGGCCAAGCGCCTTGCGCGCTTCGTCGAGGAGCGCCGTTCGCTGGCGCTCTGCCTCGAGAAGGCCCTGAAGAAGGGCGAGCTCAAGAAGCGCATGTTCCACGGCGACCCGAAGGTGAACAACATCATGATCGACGACGTGACCGGGAAGGGCACGGCGATGATCGACCTCGACACCGTGAGCCCCGGGCTCGTGCACATCGACTTCGGCGACGCGCTGCGCTCGATATGCAACCCGGCCGGCGAGGAGGAGACCAACCTCGCGAAGGTGGTGTTCGACGAGGACCTGGCCACGGCGTTCTGCAAGGGGTACATGCGTGAGGCGGGTCCGTTCCTGACCGGCGCCGACCGTGCGTACTTCTACGACTCCATACGCCTCCTGCCGTTCGAGCTGGGGCTCAGGTTCTTCCAGGACTACCTTGCGGGCAACGTCTACTTCAAGACGACGCTGCCCGAGCAGAACCTGAACCGCGCGCGCGTGCAGTTCCGCCTCTGCGAGTCGGTGGAGGCCCGCGAGCGGTCGATACGGAGCGTGCTGAAGAAGCTGTGAGCCGAGAGGCGCGGTTGCCTCTCCTCATGTCCGGAATGGTCTTCGTTCCCGATGAACTTTCTCTTGGCTATTTCTTCAGAAGGTTCTCGCGCAGGGCGAAGGCCACGGCCTCGGCGCGCGTGGCGACGCCAAGGCGCGAATAGATTATCTTGAGGTGCGCCTTGACGCAGTCGGGCCCGATGCCGAGCATCTTGCCGATCTCGGGGTTGCTCAGTCCCTTCGCGACGTAGTCCAGTATCGTGCGGTGGCGTTCCGACAGCTGCGGCTTGGAAGACACGCCGGCGATTGTGCGCGAGATCTCGGGGCTGACCACGCGACTGCCGGCCGCGACGGCTCGTATCGCCGCGACGAGGTCCTTCTGGCTCGAGTCCTTGACAATGGCTCCGCAGGCGCCGGCGTCAAGCGCCTGCACCACTTCGCCGGACGCGCTGAACGTCGTGAGCAGAAGAATGCGCGCTTCGGGGTGCGCGGCGGCAATCCGCGCGGTTGCCTCCACGCCGTTCATGCGCGGCATCATGATGTCCATGACGACGACGTCGGGATGCAGCTTCCCGACGAGCTCGAGCGCGCTTTCGCCGTCTTCCGCCTCGCCGACGACGGACAGCCCAGGTTCGAGCGATATGAGGGCCGACAGGCCCATCCGCACGACGAGGTGGTCGTCGACGATGAGTATGCGAAGCTGCTTCTGAGATGGTTTTTTGCTCATGTCGTTTCCTCGAGTTCCGGTGCGTCGAGAGTGACGGTCGCCTTTGTCCCCTTGCCAGGGACGCTTTCAATCTCAAGCTGTCCGTTGAAAGCTCTGAGTCGTTCGCGAATGCCCTGCAGTCCGAAGTGCCCCGATTTTGCGCCGCCGTCCTGCGCGGGGTCGAAGCCTCGTCCGTCGTCCTGCACGGAGAACCGTATCGTGCTGCCGCGGCATTCGCCCTCGATGCGTATGTGCGCCGCGTCGCCATGGCGTACTGCGTTTACCGAAAGCTCGCGCACGATTCTGAGTATGGCGTGGATTGTCGACTCCGACAGGTCGCGGCGCGGCGCGTTGAATCGGACGTCGAGGCCGATGTCGCCTATGTGCGGCTTGACGGTTCGGACTATCGCCTCGGCGATGTCTTTTTCCTCGAACGTCCGGCTCCGGAGGTCCCATATGCAGCAGCGAAGCTCGTGCCTGCACGACGCCAGCAGCATCTTTGCCGCGTCGAGGTAGGGCCTGGCGCCTCCGGGGCGGATTGCATCGGCCTGGCTTGCCGCGTCGATCTGCATGGCGACGCCCGTCAGCGTCTGCGAGATGGAGTCGTGGAGCTCTACGGCGAGGCGACCGCGTTCCTCGGTCTTCTTCTCGGCGAGGACGTGTCCGAGCTGTTCGCGGTAGAGCTGGCGTCCTCGGCGTTCTGAAAGGATGCGCAGCGTGCGGTTCCAGATGAGGACGGCGACGAGGGCCGCGGCGAGAAGGGCGATGACGAGAAGAAGTCTTGCGGGCGTCCACCAAGGCGGGTGGCTCATGACGGCTATGTCGGCGGCGGTGCGCGGCAGTATGACGTACCGCCTGAACCGGGGGATGGAGCGGTGAGACAAGTCGTCCTTGAACTCCGAGAGGCAGAGCCCGGTGACCGAGATTTCCGAACCGGGTTCCGGGATGTTGTGCGGCTCGGCGAGTCCCGACATGTCAACGGAAACGCTGCGGCCTTCGCTCTGCACGAAGAACGTGTCTGGCGACGTGCCGTCGAGGAGGTCGGAAACCCTGCCGGAGAAGCGAATCACCTGGCCGTGCACTGCCGTGTCTATGCGGGCGACGCCGTTTGTGTAACTGAAGAGGCTTGCAAGCTCCACGTTCTGCGGCGCCGGTAGCGGCGGAAACTGTTCGGCGGTAGGCCGCACGACGGCTTCGGAAAGGCGCAGAAGAAACGGGTCCATCTCGGTGAATCCGGAGGTCTCGACGCAGTCGCCGGACTGCGGTACTGGAGCCTCGTCGCCGACAAGCACTTCCATGAAGCGCCCTGTCCGCGTGGTCAGGAAGAAACGCCCGCGGCCTGACGCGATTACACGCCCCGACGTCTTGCGGCGGTGCGGCGAGTCCGCGTCGTGAAGCTCCGGCACGGCGAACGGGTCTTCCGGCGGTGGCGTCAGGATGGTGAGGTTGTCCTTGTTGTTCAGCAGCAGGTGCATGCCGATGTTCAGCCGCCATCCTGACTTGCGCCGGTAAAGCCCGGACGCTTCGACTTCGGCGTCAAGAAGCGACTTCAGGTATGCGTGCGGGAAAAGTTTGCACGAGACGGCGATTTCGACGCTGCGGTTCTGCATCTTCAGGATCATGCGGCGGTAGTTGGTGTCCAGATCGTCCGGCACGACGGCGGACACAACGCCTTGCACGCGGACGAACGAGTATTCGAGGTCTGGACTGTCCACGTTGGCATCTGTCATTGTTATGGGCTGCGGCAGAGGGGCTTTGCCGAGTATGTCGAGACGGCGTACTTGGAAGTGGTGCAGGCCTTTTGCGGTTATAATCATGTCGCCGCCGATGCGCACGAGGTCTCCGGGCGACGGTTGTGGGCCGCCGTCGCGGTGGTCTTCGATCGGATAGCCGCCTGTTGCGTCCTTGAAGTCGGTTGTCGAGCCGCCTGACGACGAGTACATTTGCCCCTCGAGGACGAATGGCCATGGGCCGGTTCCGTCGAAGGCCGAGAGTTTCAGCGCGTCCGCGACCGTGCGTATGGGCGCGGCGTTCGTTGCGGCAAGCGCGGCGGCTGCCAGAATCGTTGGCAGAAGCGGGAGCATTTAACGTATTATACCACTATCGCCCGATTCTCGCCATTACCCGGTCGGGTAATTGTCTTGCGCTGGGGGACTGGCTTTTCGTCAGTATCGTTCGATGGCTTGAGGATTCTGACGACTTGGAGGCCAACTTGTCATAATCTAATAAAAATGGTATGATACTGACGAGTTGAAGAAAAAGGAGGTCTAATCATGGTCGGAAGAAAACATGAAATTGAATCGTTTGAGTGGGATTTGCAGAAGGACGAATCTCAATTCATAGCGGTTTACGGGCGTCGCCGTGTTGGCAAGACTTATCTTGTGCGGCAACTTTTCAAGGACGGTTTTGCCTTTTATCATACAGGTCTTCAGAATGGCAATTTCAAGGAACAGTTGGCCGAATTCCGCGACAGCCTGACTAAGTATGGGTATTCGGACTGCCCGACCTTGACATCCTGGCGCGAGGCATTTGCCTGCCTGGAGAAACTAGTTTCCAAAAGTTCTGCCGAAAAAAAAGTTGTTTTCATAGACGAACTTCCGTGGATGGATACGCCGCAGTCGAAGATGGTCATGGCGCTTGACAGGTTCTGGAATGGCTGGGCTTCGGCCCGCAAAGACATTGTCTTAATCGTTTGCGGATCGGCAACATCATGGATTGTCACGAAGATTGTCAAGGACCGGGGTGGGTTGCATAACCGGCTGACAGATCAAATATACCTGCGTCCATTTACACTCGGAGAATGCGAGGATTATGCCGTTGAACTTGGACTGCATCTTTCGCGCACGGAGATTGCCCAGTACTACATGGTTTTCGGGGGCGTCCCTTACTATTGGAGTCTTCTGCAGCCTGGATTGAGTTTCGCGCAGAATGTAGATCGACTTGTCTTTGCTCAGAACGGGAAACTGCGACTTGAGTATGCGCAGCTGTTTTCGTCTCTGTTTCGCCATGCGCGCGTACACCTTGCAGTCGTCGAGGCTTTGGCAAGGCGACCTTGCGGAACAACGCGTGAAGAAATCGTGGCGGCGACAAAAGTGCCGCCGGGTGGGAATTTCAAGATTGTTCTTGAGGAGTTGGAGCAGTGCGGGTTCATTCGTGGATATAACGAACCTGGCAAGAAGAAAAAGGGTCGCCAGTATCAGCTTATCGATAATTTCACTTTGTTCTGGAATCGTTTTGCGGGTGACATGGACGTCGGGGACGAGAAATGCCTTGAGAACTCAATCAACACGCCACGTGTCAATACATGGAAGGGATTGGCGTTTGAGAAGATGTGTCTGCAGCACATTCCTCAGATCAAGGGGAAGTTGGGCATCGGCGGCGTATTGACAGGGACCTATGCATGGCGGCATGTGCCTGATGAAGTGTACGCGGAAGGTGCGCAGATCGATCTATTGCTTGATCGTGCAGACGGGATCATCAATGTCTGCGAAATCAAGTGGTCTGCAGGTCCGTTTATCATCGACAAGAGGGAAGATCGCGAGTTGCGCGCGAAGGTCAGTATCTTTTCGCAAGTAACAGGCACTCGCAAGGGAGTCCATCTGACGATGATAACGACAGAAGGCGTGGCGCACAACGAATACAGGTGGACGCCGCAGTCCGAAGTGACGCTCGACGACTTGTTTGACTGATTAGTCCTTGGCCCAACAAACACTGTAATGCCCCCTCCCCGCGATTACCCGATTGGGTAATTGTCTTGCGGTGAGGGGATTTGGTACAATTCGGGCATGTCATTGGCCTTTCCAGTCATGCTCTTCGGATGCGCCTTGCTTGGGGCGCAGTCTCCGTGTGTTTTGTATGTTGATGCGTTCGACCTTTCGTCTTCCAGTTGCGGTTTCGGTAGAAAGACGCAGGCGAGGCGTACTGTGGAGGGGCATGCATTCTCCGTCTGCGGCGCGTCGTTCGAGCGCGGCTTCGGGTCTCACCCGGAGGGCGCGGTCGCGTTTCGTTCCAACGGCAGGGTAGCGGCTTTCGACGCTCGCGTTGCGCTTGACGACGATTCCACCAACGCGGTGCCGTACCGCGCGGCGAAAAAGGCGTACGGCGGCCCGGAGGCTGTCTTCAAGGTGTGGGCCGACGGAAAGATAGTCTGGAAGTCGGCGCCGATTCATCCAGGAGAGAAGCCAGTCCCCGTTCATGTCGATCTCTCCGGTGCCGAGGAGATAATCCTTGAGACTTGCGGCGGGAACGTGTGGTACGACTTCGCCGCCGTGAACGCCGACTGGCTCGACGCCCGTTTCACATGCGAGGCGGACGCGACGCTGAAGGTTGCCGACGATCCCGGACTCTACGCGCAACTTGGCGTTCTCACTCCGCCGGAGGCGAAGGCGCCGCGCATCAACGGCGCGGACATCTGGGGCGTAAGGCCGGGGCATCCCGTGATCTTCCGCGTTGCTACGAGCGGGGAGCGTCCGATGAAATTCTCCGCTGCGGGGCTTCCCGATGGCGTGACGCTTGACGGAAAGGGCGTTCTGCGCGGTATTGCGCCAAAGACGCCCGGCGACTACGACATTGCCGTCACCGCCGAGAACGCTCACGGCAAGGCGACGCGCACAATCCGCCTCGCCGTCGGCGACACGATTGCGCTCACGCCGCCGATGGGCTGGAACAGCTGGAATACGCTCTGCTACAGGCTGACCGCAGACGCGGCAATGGCGGCGGCGAAGGCGATGGACGAGTCGGGCCTCGCCGACCACGGCTGGGCATACGTCAACCTCGATGACTGGTGGGAGATGAATAACTCAGACTCGCCGTATGTCGAGTCAAGGAAAGTGCATTTCAACGGACGTGAGGATGTCAAAGGCGCCGCGCGCGACGCGAACGGAAAGATTCTCCCGAACAGATCGTTCCCCGACATGAAGGGCCTTACGGACTACATCCACTCGCTCGGACTGAAGGCCGGCATCTACTCGTCGCCCGGACGGGTCACGTGTGGCCAGTGCGAAGGGAGCCTTGGACATGAACTTCAAGATGCCGAGAGCTGGGCGGAGTGGGGGTTTGACTACGTGAAGTACGACTGGTGCAGCTACCGCGAGGTGTTTTGGAAGGAGACGGGGCTGGACGGCTGGATCTGGAGAGAGGACGGCGGCGTAAGTACGAATCTCGCTTATCGCGAATCGTTTGTGAAACCGTACAGGCTGATGGGCGAGTGCCTGCGGAAGGTGCCGAGGGACATTGTGTTTTCGCTGTGCCAGTACGGGATGGGGCAGGTCGAACAGTGGGGCGAGTCCGTCGGCGGCAACTGCTGGCGCACCTGTGGAGACCTGAAAGATACCTGGTTCTGGCTGGAGTCGTCAGTAGACGGACGCCTCGACGCCGATTACTGGCGATACAACAAACCTGGCTGGTGGGCTGATCCCGACATGATGCTCGTCGGTCAGCAGTATTCCTTCGGCTTCGACCATCCGACCTTCCTCACGCCGAACGAACAGTACACCCATGTCTCGCTCTGGGCGATGGTAGGCTCGCCTTTGATGATCGGCTGCGACCTGACGGCGATGGATGCGTTCACGAAGAGCCTGTTGATGAACGACGAGGTGATCGCCGTAAGCCAGAATCGCCTCGGCAAGACGGCGCGGCGCATTCGCCACACCGACGCGGAGAGCGTCTGGGTGCGTCCGATTTCGGGCGGGTTCAAGGCTGTCGCGCTTGTGAACCGCAGCCCTATCGCCCGCGAGATACGCTTTACGTTCAAGGAGATTGGGCTGGGCGGCGTATGCTACGTCAAGGATCTGTGGCGGCAGAAGTGCGAGGGCAAGCACGTCGGCTATTACGTCGCGATTGTTCCGCCGCACGCAACCAAGCTCGTCAAAACCCGCCCCGTCGATTGCGAGAAATGTGAATGAGACCTGGAATAGATTTCATCCCATCATACAGGAGATAAAATGAAAACGACAAGTCCGACGAGAAGAAAAACGATGACGTTGGCGACACTTGTAGGCATCTTTGCCGCAGGTGCAAACGCTGCGAACACATGGTACGTGGACGACAACAACTACAACCCGAACTATGTGGATGATTCGGCTGCGTACATAGCCGCCGGATTCGACGGCACAACGGAAACCAAGGCGTTTGGCACCATCCAGGCGGCGGTCGACGCCGAGCCGACCTTGGCGGGCGACACGATTATCGTTCTGCCGGGCGTCTATGACAAAGGCGGCAGGGTGCTGACTTGGAACTCTGGCGCATCGTCGGCAGGGTCGTGTCGCGTCGTCGTGGAAAAGAACAACCTTACAATCCGATCCAGAGAGGGCGGCGCAAAGGGCGCGGCGGAGACTCATATAGTCGGACAGAAGGCGGCGACTGACAGCGGTAACGGTGATGGCGCGATTCGATGCTTTGGCCTGTACAGGCAGTATGGAGTCCAGCTGCGGGGCTTCACCCTGCGTGACGGCGCTACGCTTTCGTCTGGCGGCGACTATGACAAGCATGGCGGAGGTGTGCTTGTAGTGGTCGCGAGCGGCGACTATCCGGTGTACATCGTCGATTGTGTCATAACGAACTGCTCGGGGCGGCTCAGTGTCGCGCGGAGTGGAACGGTATGTCGCACGTTCCTAGCAGACAACCAGTCGCAATCCGACGGGGCGATAGGTTCGGCCTCGCAGTTCTACGGCTGCATTTTCACGCGCAACTATGGATCAAGCGCGTCGGTGCTTGGCGCCAGTGCCAAGGCCGTTCATTGCACGATCGTTGGCAACTCGACGAAATGGGCCGCGACATCAACGTGTTCCATCTACAATTCGATTGTCTCGCTCTCCTACAACAAGAACTTCACCGAGTTTAGCGGTACGCCTGCGAACTCGTACGGGAACGTCACCGAAACGGCAAACGGCAACTACCAGACCATCGCCCCGCTTCTTGACGACTACAAGATCATATCTGGGGCCGTCGCGGAGACGGCTGGTGACGGGCAGTACACTTCGGCATCCATGTTCAACGACATCAACAACAACAAGTTCCCGTCCGACGTCGTCAACAGGGATTTCTTCGGGCGTCAGATAGCGTCCGAGCTGAGCGGGGCGGTCATGGCGGGCGCTGTGGCCGAAACGGCCGTGCCAGACGGCGGTGCAATCGCGTTCAGCTCACTTGACTGGGCAACGAAGCGCGTTGACGTGAACGGCACGGCCTCATGCAAGGACGGCATCTACGCCTTCCCCACGAACTATCCCGTGCAGTGGCGGGTGAAGCCGGTGCTCGCATCTGGCGATTTCTTCGGATGGTCAACTGATGCGGCGCACGGATACGCTCATTTCGCCGACACGAACGACATCGCATATCTTATGCCTCCGCCGAGCATGGACGTCGTGGAGACGAACAGCCTGCTCACGGCGGCGACGCCAGTCTGGTTGTCGCCGACGGGAGACGACACGACTGGTGACGGTTCGTTTGAGAATCCCTACCAGACTCTTGCAAAGGGCGTCGCGGCAAGAACTGGCAACCGTTTAATCTACTGCAAGCGCGGCATTTACAATCGCGGCGAGGACGCTTCATTCGGCGGGCGGACGAATCGAGTAGTCCTTAACGACCGTCCTGCAAGATTCGTCGCCGTGGACGGAAAAGACGTCACCTTCATCGATGGACGCGCAAGCGATACGGTCGTTGCGGACTCCGCACAGCAGGGGTGCGGCCCCGACGCGATTGCGGGCGTCTACGTCAACGGAACTCCGCGTGTGTGCTTTCTCGGCTTCACCTTCCGCAATTGCCACACGGACTACGACAAGGCGTCAGTGGTGGCGGGACAGGGCGCCGCAGTGCGGGCGTCGCAGCAGACAGTGTCGCTGATTGACTGCGACATCGTGAACTGCAGCGCGGGAAGGTATGTTTCCGCAAACGCCAAGCTTATCGGCTGCCATGTCAAGAACAACAGCACATCTGGTGCTCTTTGCAATGGCTTGGCGTTTGGGTGCGAGTTCGCTAACAACACATGTGCTGCAGTCGGCGGTGGCACAGCGTACAACTGCACGTATCTATGCGATTCTCCGTTCTTGTACAACTACGCATGCATTGGAGTGAACGGCAATGGCGTTCCGTCGGGAGCATCGTACGCTGGGTCGATATTCTACAATTACGCTTCTTATGCGGGGAGCGGCTATGAAACCGTCGATCCGCTGATGGTCTGTTCAACTGATGGACGCGTATCCAGCCGTTCGCCAGCCTATACATGTGGCGTGAAGCCTGATGCGTCAAGCGCCGTTTCGGGGGCCGACTACTACAAGGTGGCGGATCGTGCGCTGGACGGAGTTCCTCTCACAATTGCGAATGACGGTCGTCCCATGGCGGGGGCGTACCAACGCGGTGTCGACAGCGCCGTGACGGTGCAGGCCTCCAACGGCGGGCTTTCAACTTCGCTCGGCACTCGTGAGCTTGCGCTTGGCGAAACTCTCGAAATCTCGGCCGGTAATCCTGGGTCGCGGCCATGCTTCGGCTATGCGGTCAACGGCGTGACCAACTTCTTCGACGAGACACCGTTGCGCACTATCACGTCCGCTGACGCAACCGCCGCCGGGGCGATGATCGTTGAGGCTCTGTACGCGCCGCATTGGTATGTCAACGCAGACCCAGCCGTCGGCGACGACGCCAACACGGGCTTTACGCCCAACACGGCGAAACGGACGTTGGCCGCAGCCTATTCAGTAGCTGACTTGGCCGACGGCGACACAGTCCATGCGGCGGCAGGCATGTACACGAACGGCACAATGTTTGTTGACGAGCAGACGATTCCCTCTCGTGTCGTAGTGCGGGCCGATACGACGCTTCTTGCCGACGACGGTCCGACAAACACCTTCATTGTCGGCGGCATGGCGACGGGGACGACAGACGGCGATGACAAACGAAACTGTGGTGAAGGTGCGATTCGTTGTGCCTACCTCAAGGCAAATGCGACCATAAGTGGCTTCACTCTTACAGGAGGACGGACGCGCTGCCGCGCCGGGCAGCACTATTCAGTAGATGATTCCGGCGGCGGAATATACGGTGACAATGCGTCGACCAGTGTCGGCGAGAATCTAATCATATCGAACAACGCATCGTTTCGCGGTGGTGCCGTCCGCTACGCTACCCTGCGCAAATGCCGCATATACGATAACCTAGGCTACTACAACGGCGCAATCGGCGGAGAGTGCTGTTTCTTCGGCTGCGTTGCGGACGGCAACATAGGCGGCGATCAGGTCTACGGATATAAGGCTATTGCCGACTGCACATTCGGCGAGAACAACAAGGCGCGCAATGGTAGTCTTGCGACCGCACCAGGAACAGCAGCGGCGTCTTCTTATGTTAGCAACACACTGACGCGATGCGTGGCAAATGCAAGCGGAAACTACACGCGCACGTACTGTGTAGATGTAACAGGTGGTGATGCGCCAGAAGGACTTATGGTCGTTGATGTATCGAACTTGAAACTTGACGGGAACCTGCGCCCAGTCGTCGGTGAAAATGCGGCGATTGATCAGGCGGTAGGGCCGGTGGCGGACGTTCCCGACCCGGATCTCGACACACTTGGAGGACAGCGCGTGTACAATGACGCGCGCGACTGCGGAGCGCTCGAAGCCGACTGGCGTGGCCGCTATGGGCGGGACATCGGCCGGTGTTTCTCCGTCCAGTTGGCATCTAGTGAGGTTACCGAAGAGACCGGCGATGTCGTGCGTGTGCCGGAAGGTGCAACGCTTGCAGGCTCGTTGCAGTCTAAGGGAGGGCGTCCGTATGACGTGCAACTCTCGTTCGCCGTTTCAAGCGGCGGCACGGCAAGACTTGCGATTGGTGCGGCGGAGACTGTTTTTGGAGAAGGCCCGCACGAAATTCGCATCCAAGTTGGAGCTACACCAACCACGGTTGACATAGTTGCGACTTCGGGTAATGTTGACGTCTTGTCCGCCAAGTCCCTGCTCGGATTCGTCCTTACGTTCCAGTGACGAACCGGACGGCAAAGGCAAAGACGCGAAAGGAGGTCTCTATGCGAAAGTTGACGCACATGGTTGCCGCTTTGATTGCGGTGCAGATGGCTTCGTCCCATGCCGGGCAGAAGAAGTACATATCATTTGGCTGGGAGTACAGATCTCTTACTCCGGCGATGGTTCTGTCAAACGCCGACAAGTTCAACGACACCGCGATCGACGGCATCGGCCTGTATGTGAATGTCACAAACTCCCTTGGGCGGAGGTTGAAATTCGTCACCACAGGCGAAGTGTGGGAGAAGGAGGCGTTTCGCGACCAACTGGAGGATTTCCGCCGCATATCGCAAACCCCGCATCTTTCCGAGTCGTTCATCGTCGGATTCCACGCTCCGGAAAAACGCTTCTCCTGGACGGACGATGGCGCGTGGGAGAACCTCGCCAATTCGATGGCTGTTCTTGGATGGCTCACGAAGGAGACTGGGCTTAAGGGCATGAACTGCGATCTTGAGGACTACCACCACCAAAAGCAGTACGAGCGGCTTCCAGGCGACCCCGAGTGGGATGAACTTGTAAAGATCGTTCGGAAGCGCGGGGCGCAGGTCTTTGGAGCCTTCTTTCGCGAGAATCCGAAAGCCAAAGTGCTATTCTATTATTGTCTCACGATGCACACCGACTACTTCACTACGTCAGATGTGCGGACGATGATGAGAAAACGCGAAGACCTGACTCCGGCGTTCATCGACGGCATTCTTGACGCCATGCCAGAGACGGCGCAATTCATCGACGGGGACGAAGGCTCGTATTGGGCATCTGCGGAGCGGCGCGACTTCCACTCCATCTACGTCAAGCAGCGGTCAGTCTGCCCGCAGCTCCTTTCGCCGGAGAACCGGGCGAAGTACCTGCGGTTGACGCAGGTCTCATTTGCACTCTACTACGACATGTACGTCAACGAAAAAGGCAAGGGAATCTGGTATTTCCCCCCGACCGGCGGGTCGCGGTGTGAAACCTTCCGCCGCAACCTTCTCGACGCGACTCGACTTGCCGACGAATACGTCTGGTTCTGGGGAGAGAAGAATCCTACGATTCACTGGGAGAATGCAGAAATCGAAAAGCGGGTCAGAAACAGGGACGTCACATGGAACGAGGCGATACCCGGCTTGACGGAGGCCATGCTCTGCTGCAAGGATCCCGACTGGGGTCTTGAGCGACGGCTGAAGAGCTTGAAGGAGAAAGGCGAACTTGTCGATCTCTGCAAGAATTCATCCTGCGAAGGGGAAGGAGATGGAGTTCCAGAGCAGTATGTCCAATGGCATCGGAAATCTGATAAGAATGTAAAGGTGTTTCTTGACCAGACTACGGGCTGCGAAGCGGTGCCGTCGCTTTCGATCAAGGACGGCATTGTCAAAGCGTTCGGGTGCGCGTGCATCTCTACTTCGGCCATCCGCGACGTGACACCCGGCGAAGCGTACGGCGTTGTGCTTGCCGCGAAGGGAGAGTGCAATGTCGGCGAGGTGTTCGAGGACGCCGCTGGCACCGTTACGCACTTTACTGACGCAGTCAGATTCGTCGAGGAGAGGCCTTTGCCTTTGAAGGACGGGTGGCGGCAGGTTTCAGGCATGGTTGTCGTGCCGCCGGGCGTGAGCATTTTCCGCGTGAAGGTCTCCATCGCCACAAAGTACGGTCCGAACCAGTTCTGGGTGGACGACATCCACATCTACAAATTGTGGTAGGATACGCAACAAGTCGCTTGGGTTCGCCCTATGACCAAGTTTGCAGTTTTGTTGGTGTCTTTGCCGCTTTTGTGCTTTGCCACATCGGATCCGCTTGCGCTGCCGAAAGCGGAGTTTGAAAAGTATTATCGTGAGATCACCGGCAGGGAGTTGCCAGAAGGTGCGGTGCGGTTCGCCATAGACTCACGGATTTCCAAGTCCGGGAACGATGCGTACGCGATTGTGTCGGGAGGGTCGCAGTCTTCTGCGACCGCTGTGGATACGCAGAACTGCGTCCATCCCCGTGTTATCATCACGGGTTCGAACATGCGGAGCGTCCTTTATGGTATCTATGACCTTTTGGAGAGGCGTGGCGGTTGTCGGTGGTTCTGGGACGGTGATGTCGTGCCGCAGAAAGACCATATTGACCTTTCTGGACTGGATGTACGCGAAGAATCTCAATTTGAATATCGCGGACTTCGCTACTTCGCGCACCGTGGCTTGACACGGTTTCAGGCAGAACATTGGGGCTTCGAAGATTGGAAACGGGAAATTGACTGGTGCGCTAAGAAACGGCTCAACTTCATGATGCTTCGCATTGGTATCGACGATGCGTTCCAACGTGCCTTTCCAGATGTTGTGGACTACCCCGACCCATCGAAGCCGATACCGGAGGCGATGTCCGGCTATGACAACCGATCCCTTTTCTGGTCGCTTCAGTATCGCGGAGTGTTGCGCAAGAAGGTTATGGACTACGCTTTTGCGCACGGCATGATGCAGCCTGAGGATTTCGGCACGATGAGCCATTGGTATTCGCGGACGCCAAAGCAGTTCCTTGAAGAAATGAACCCGCCATTTCTGCCGCAACAGGGCGGGTGCTATGGCGAGCCCACTGATCGCGTTTGGGACATCCGAGATCCGAAATGGCTGGACACATACTGGAAGTTGACCGAGGCCATGATTGGCGCATATGGTCGCCCAGATCTGTTGCATACAATTGGGCTTGGCGAACGGATGTGTTACACGAACAGAGCCGAGAACCTGGCGATGAAGGTAGATACGATTAATCGTCTCTGCCGTCTTGCGCATAGGCACTATCCCAATTCAAAAGTGCTTCTTGCCGGTTGGGACTTCTATTGCACATGGCGTCCGGAGGAGGTGCGGTCGCTCATAAGGCATCTTGACCCGTCGAACACGGTTATTCTCGATTATGAAGCCGATTCCACGAATGGTGGTTCGTCGTTTACGGGCGGCGACGTGAAGGCCAACGACTTTACGCATTGGGGCGTTGTCGGCAAGTTCCCCTACACGTTCGGGATTTTCCTCGCATACGAAAGCGGACTCGACATCCGCGCCAACTACGAGGTCATCCGTGAACGGCAGCGCGTCATCATGGACGATCCGATGTGCAAGGGGTATGTGCTCTGGCCGGAGGCGAGTCACACAGACACGTTGCTCCTCGAATACTTCACAAAAAACGCATGGCGTGCGCAAGAGACAGACATCAACGGTCTAATCGACGAGTTCTGCGCGAATCGATATGCTGGGCAGGGGAAGGCGATGGCGGCAATATGGAAGAAGGTTGTCCCCGTCTCCAGACAACGTGGATGGGGCGGTACGTATGGAGGGATGCTTACACGATCGGATATTACGGCGGCGGACAATTGGTTGAAGGCAGAACTCGCTGATGCGCGACTTGCGAAATTCAGAGATGCTGTCGATGGGTTGCGCGGCGTTTTTGCGCAACTTGCCGAGATTTCATGGAAAGGCGATTTTGTCAGGCGTGACACAATTGACCTTGCTCGAACTGCGCTTGACCGCATAATCACGTTTAAAATCTTTTCCATGATCCGCGATGTGGCTGCATGGCGCAAGGGCAAGCGCGAGGCTGGGGACCTGCCAGATCGCGCACTGGAAATTGCCTTGCTCTCCGAGAAAATGGCGGATGTGCTGTCCATGGACACAGACTATTCGCTTTGGGAATCGTATCTGAGGCTTAACGCTGTGGAAAAAGTGGTGAATCCAGACTTCCCTAATGTTCTTTTCGACAATGCGTCATGCCGCTACTGCCGAAGCCACCAGTACGAACTTGCCCGCCACTGGTATGCGACGAGATCCAGGGCGTTTGCAAAACGTGTCGAGGAGGTGGTATCCGCAGGCGCCCACGACGGTGACTTTTCAATCGAGGACAGCGAGATCATGCGTAAAGAGTTGATGCGCCGTCCGCTTGAATCTCTGGCTCCCACGCTTCCGAGAACTCCGGAAGCCTATCGCAGAATCATGCTTTCGATTCCACATTGATGTGATATAATATCTACATGAAACCTACTTTTTCAGTCATTGGTGTAGTGGTTGTGGTAGTGCTGGCTACAGGCCTTCTGGCCAGCAGTGTTGCCGCCGATTCCGTTGCGACGGGAGAATGCGCGAAGATATTCGAGGCCGGCATCCGAGAAGGAGTGATTCACGGCGCAGCGGTCGTGTCGGGCGGACTTGATGGCGAGACGCTTTCCGGCGCGTGGGGCTGGGCGGACGCGGCGCACACCGTGCCGATGACGACTCGCACCGTGGTCGACGTCGCGAGCGTCACGAAGGCCGCCGCCGGAGTGACGGCGTATCTCGTCGAACATGCGAAAGGGCGGATCGACTTCGACGCGCCGTTCACGAACTACCTGGCATCCTATACGGCACCACTTGAGCGGACTGTCACGATACGTGACCTTGCGAACCATGTTTCGGGATTCGGCGAAGCCGATGGAAGTCCGCGCGTCTATTTCAACAAGGAAGCCAAGACGATGCTTCGCAACGTCCTTTCGATGCCGCCGGGCGAGCCGACGCCAGGCAGGGTTGTCTATTCCTGCCGAAATTATGTCCTGCTAGGCCAGGCATTTGAGTTGGTTGCGGGATGCGGGGTGGCCGAATTCTGCCGCAGGGAGATTTTCGGTCCGGTCGGCATGATGGATTCCTCGCTTGGCGCTCCGCTTCCGTCGGTCGGGAGGTCGCGCTTGGCCCAGACGATGGGGACGGAGAGGCCTGGGGTGATATCGGACTTTGTGGCGCGTCCGCTCTGGGCGGCTGGTGTGGGTACGTTCAATGCGGGGATGTTTTCGACTGCGGAGGATCTGGCGAAGCTGATGCGAGTCTATCTGCGCGGCGGCGTGTGCGACAACGGGACGCGGCTGTGGGGAGTGGACGAGATGTCGCAGATCGCTCCATCGCCGACGAACTGTGTCGAGGGTGCGCGCACGTTCGGCTGGCAGTATGTCGCAGCCGATCTGCCGGAAGAACTGCGCGGCACCTCGCTGTTCCATTCCGGGTGGAGCGGGCAGACGGTGCTGTTCGACCTCAGGCGGCGGCGCTACGCCGTAGTTCTCACGACTCGATGCGGCGACTACTCCCGCGCCAAGCGCGACCGATTCAGGGCAATCGCGGCGTTGACGAGGTAGCGAGATTTTCCGCAGTAGATTCTCAAATTTGCCGACCATCAGGCAATATTTGCCCAACGGCATGGGAATTTATTCCGCACAGAATTCTCAAGTTGAAAATAAGTACCGAGCGGTAAAAATCGGGGTTGACTTTGTGCCGTTGGACGTGATATAATACCGTTCGGTACTTGAAAATTATGAACAGGCTTAGAGACATACCGGCAATCGGAGCAAAGATCAGGTCGATTCGCAAGGCGCAGGGAGTTTCACAAGAAACCCTTGCAGGCCTTGCCGGAACTGGTCAGCGCTACATTTCTGAACTTGAACGCGGCAAAGAAACAGCTCGCATACGCGAAATGCTGAAAGTCCTTGATGCTCTTGGCGCGGGCTTGTACATAGCTGACCAACGTGAGGCTGTTGAATGGAATCGCTTGACATCTACTTGAATGACCGCAAAGTCGGTCGCTTGGACGATGACAATGGTTCGTTGTCCTTTGTATACGATGCAGTGTACTTATCGTCCGGGACGCACGAGCCGCTTTCGCATGCGTTGCCGCTGCGGACAGAGCCATATTCCCATCGGGAAGTAGAGCCCGTTCTTTCAAATCTTCTCCCCGACGACATCATCAGAACCAGACTTGGGGAGATTCTGCAGATTCCCCGTGAAAATACGTTCGCATTCCTCAAGGCGATTGGCGGCGATTGCGCCGGAGCTGTTGCGTTCTTTACGGTTGGCAGCACACCGAGAACCGATGCCGCGGGCGAGTTTCGTGAACTCTCTGACGAAGAGGCTGGAGCCATCCTCGACAATCTGGAGAAAAGGCCGCTTGACATAGGGGAAGAGGGCTTGCGTATTTCCGGAGCCGGCGCGCAGGACAAGTTGATTGCATGCGCCAGGGATGGGCGGGTTTTGTTGCCTTTGAACGGAACGCCCTCGACGCACATCATCAAGCCGGAAATGCGCAATTATCCAGGAAGCGTCGAGAACGAATGGTATGCGATGTCGCTGGCGAAAGCATGTGGGCTGTCGGCAGCCGTGTCGGAAGTAGCGGTGATCGGAGGGAAGCGCCGTTTCATCTCCACCCGTTATGACAGGACGCTGTCGAAAGGATGCATGATTCGGTTGCACCAAGAGGATTTCTGCCAGATGCTCGGAATTGACCCTAAACGCAAATACGAGGCGCTTGGAGGCCCTGGCATTGTCGCATCGTTCCAACTCTTGCGGGAGTTGCCGGTCTCCGCTGCAGACGTCCTTGAGTTCATCGATCGCATCATATTCAATTTCCTTGTCGGCAACGGAGACGCCCATGGGAAGAATTTTTCGGTCCTTTATAGAGACGGGATTGCGACGCTTGCGCCGGTATACGACATTATGAGCACTACGGTTTATCCAGACGTCGGCAGACGCATGGCGATGAAGATAGATGACGAATACGGTTTCAAGTGGATTTCTATAGGCAAGTTCATCAGAATGTCGGCGAAAGTCGGCATATCCGAAAAGATTATGCTCCGCGAGATAGCGAAGATGTCTCGTCGTGTCAGACGGAACGCTCCGCTTGTGGCAAATCGCTGCAACCGCAAATGGCCTTCGCCCATATATTCGACAATCGAGTCTGGAATCGCCAGTCGACTTCGGCAGTTGGCGAAAGATGAAAACGCGCCGTCATGGGACGCGGAGAGGGTCTAATCACGGTGGTGGAGTAGAAGTGGTGGAGTAGCTCAGGCCACAACCGTTCGACCTCAGGTGGCGGCACGACCTCGAACGGGAAGTTGTGGCGTAACGTCCTCGTGGCCTCGGCCGTCACGCCGTTGGGGGAGTTCGCCGTGGCGGCGGACATGTGGGACAGGGAGGCGGAGAAGGCAGACTGCGAGCGCAATGCGGCGCTCTCGCTTGTCGAGGCCGATTCGCGTCTTGGCTGGGAGCCGTCGATGGATTACGCCGTCGGCCCCGAGCAGATACGCTGGAAGCTCGGTCTCATGGAACGCCTATACGGGAAGGCGTTGAAATGAAGCGCCCTTGGATGGCGCCTGGACCCTGAATCGGTGCGGGGTCATGCCGTGTTCGTCGCGGAAGCGCTTGACGAAGTAGGCGGCGGAGCAAAACCCAAGTTCCTGGGCGATCACAGCAACCTTGTCGTCGGTCTTCTCGAGCCGTCGCTCGGCTTCCCTCATCTTCTGCCGGCAGATCTCACGGCCTATGGAATGCCCGAGGACGGCCGGAACGGCGATCGGCCTCAACGCCATATTCTCGTATGCAAGCGTGATCTTCACCGGCGTCGGCATGGGCGCGCTTGCGGACAGGTTCGGCAGCTGGGACGTCCCCATCCTGTGCGTAATCGGCGTGGCGCTCTTCGGGGCTGCGGTCTTCCTCAGCCTATGGCGCGTTCCGCCAAACAGCTACGACGCCAGCGCATGACAACGCACGTGGCGTCCGGACTCGTCGTCCGCGAATCGACCACGACATAAAGAATCGTGAAAGGCGGCGAAAGCCGCGGCAAGGTCGTGCTGACTATTGGGAAGGCTTTGATGTCGTGAAATTTGAAAAGTGAAATTTCACGACATTGGGTGCAACGAGATTTTTATGGTGCGCCAAGCAAAGCTCAATAGCAACTTGCGAAATGAAAGGAGTTCGCGCTGACAAGAAATCGACAGTCAGTTAGGAAGGCAGGCGGCACGAGGGGCGACCCGAATGCCGAAGCCCTGCCCTACAAACAGGTAAGCCGCAACGCAAGTGAGCCCTTGTCGTTACGTCTCGTTATCTCGAAAACTCCATGCGGCCAGCGTGTCATTCTGCGTGAAGCCGAGAAGATGTGCTGAAGTCGATTTGCGGCGCGGAAAGCATGGCGGGGCAGAGAGGGGCGGCGTGTCTGGAAAGCTGCATTGGGAACTTGGGAGGTCTGCGGCGCGAAAGCATCCGCAGAAGTCGGACGAGGCCATAGTAGTGTTGAAGCGGGGCAATGCCCGTGGAGCGAAGGGCCTCTACGTGTAAAAGGAAACGTTTCAATCAAATGGGGGCAAGCCGCTTGACTGCGAAGTCCTATACGGAGGATGAAATCCGAGAGATTGCCGAAAGGCAGAATCTCGTCGGCTATCCGCACCTTGCGCTCATGAGGGAGAAACTGTCGGTAAAGGCGAAGAACGAACCGAAGTTTCGGTTCTACAACCTCAAGAGGCTCGTGGTCGAAACCGAGACGCTCAAGTGCGCGTGGGCGCAAGTCCGCGCGAACAAGGGCGCGCCCGGGGTGGACGGCGTGACGATTGAGGACATCGAGCGGTCAGAGGGCGGCGTGGAAGCGTTCATCGCGGGGATTCAGAAGGAACTCCACGAGAAGACCTATCGCGCAAGCCCCGTGAGAAGGAAATACATCGAGAAGGCGAATGGCAAGTTGCGCCCGCTCGGCATCCCCACCGTGAAGGACAGGGTGGTGCAATGCGCGGTGAAGCTCATCATAGAGCCGATATTCGAGACGGACTTCCACGACTGCTCGTTCGGGTTCAGGCCGAACCGCTCGGCACGGCAGGCGGTGGACAGGATAGCGGCGGAAATCAAGGCGGGGAAGCGGCAGGTCTACGATGCAGACCTCTCGTCCTACTTCGACACGATACCGCACGACAAACTGTTCCTCGCCCTGCGAACGCGCATCACGGACAGTGGCGTGCTGTCGCTCATACGGCAGTGGTTGAAGTCCAACAGCGTCGAGCCGAACGGGGTGCAGAACAGCCCGAAGGGAAAGGGGACGCCGCAGGGCGGAGTAATCTCCCCGTTGCTGTCGAACATCTACCTGCATTGGTTCGAGACATGCGCCATGCTGGCTGCCAAGGCCACCAACCAGGTCATGTCGATCGTGCGCTACGCGGACGACTTCGTGATTCTCGCGGGAAAGTGGGCGGATGGATTCGTTCAGCGGATTGAGGGCGAACTTGAAAACCGATTCGGACTTGTGGTGAACAGGGAGAAGACGAAACTTCTCGACATGGAGGCCGACAAGTCCGCGCTGTCGTTTCTCGGCTACGAGTTCCGGTATGTGAGGGACAGACACTACATGACGGGCAAGAGATACCTTGAATGGTGTCCGTCTCCGAAGTCGGTGAAGAAGGTTTGCAGGAAAGTCAAGGAAGAGACGATGCGGCGCAAACTGCTTCTGCCCGTAGAGGGAGTGGTAAAGCGCCTCAACCTCGTCTTGGACGGATGGGGAAGGTACTTCAAGTGCGGGTATCCGTCGCGGCAGTTCGCGAAAGTGAACGCCTACGCGCGGTATCGCCTGTACAAGTTCCTCAACAGGAAGAGCCAGCGGCGGTATCGGCTGAAATACGCCGAGACCTACTACGGAGAACTACAGAAACTCGGGCTGATAGCCCTCACAAGAAGGAGATACCGATAACACCAGTTTCACACGGGAAGCCGTGTGCGGGAAATCCGCACGCACGGTTTGATGAGGGGGTCTCCGCATCGGAAGAACCGAGGCGGAATGC
>JAFRBA010000186.1 GCA_017405115.1 Kiritimatiellia bacterium | reverse complement strand
GACCAGTAAAGGAGCTGAGAGATGGCTAACAGCATAGCGTTTGCGCAAAACTACACGGGCATTCTCGACGAGATCTACCAGCGTTCGGTGGCTAATAAACCCGAGTGGTACCATCAATCAACAAAACTTGGTACCGCCAATCAGCTGAGCTGGTACCGTCGATAAACAGGCTTGGTACCGCCGGCCTCGCGCCTACAATTCCGTATCGTGCGCCCAATGAGGGGCGCCGTGACGGAAAGGGGCTCGATGCCTATGTCAAAGAACAAGAAGATCCTCATGATGCTCGCCAAGGGAGGGGCGAGCCAGGCGGACATCGCCGCCGCATTGCACGTCAGCAAGCGCGACGTGTCTGCGGGCGCCAAGGCGATGAGGGAGTACGGCCTGACCTTCGACGCCGTCAGCACGATGGACGCCGACGTCGTGGACGACCTGTTCTTCCCCAAGGACGAGCGGGAGCCGAACGACGCGTACCTGCAGCAGGACATGGCGCCGCTGGTGGAGCGCAAGAAGCGGAACCGCAAGCTGCCCGTAAAGCTGTTCTGGATCGAGTACTGCGAGCGCGCCGAGGCCGCCGGGAAGCTCGCGTACTCGTACCAGATGTTCTCGCGGCTGTTCGCCGAGGAAGCGGAAAGGATGGATGCCACCAGGCACTTCGTCCACGAGCCGGGGGCCAAGTGCTTCATAGACTGGGCCGGCGACGTCGCGCACCTCACGGACAAGTTGCTGGGGACGAAGACCAAGGTCTACGTGCTCGTCGTCACGCTTCCGTTCTCAGACAAGCTCTGGGCGAAGGGCTTCTGCGACATGAAGCAGAAGTCGTGGCAGGAAGGCCAAATGGACGCGTTCGAGGAGTTCGGCGGCGTGCCGCGCATGTGGGTGCCCGACAACGCCGCCACGGCGACCGACCGCGCCAAAGTCCCACGCGTCACGCTCGTGAACAAGGAATACGAGCGCTTCGCCGACCACTACGGCGCGGCGATCGTGCCCGCGCGCATCAGGAAGCCGCGGGACAAGAGCGTTGCCGAATCGTCCGTCGACCTGGTTGAACAGTGGATAATCGGCCCCGCCAACGAGATGACATTCTACACCATCGGCGAATTCAACGAGTTCTGCGCCGAGAAGGCAGCGTGGCTGAACGCCCGCCCGTTCACGGCGAAGGACGGCTCGCGCGACTCCGTGTTCGAGGAAGAGGAGCGCATGCACCTCATGCCGCTGCCGACCGAAAGATACGAGATGTGCGAGTGGCGCAGCCCCAAGGTCACGCCGGACTACCACGTGGTGGTCGACTACATGAGGTATTCCGTGCCGTTCCGCCTGGTCGGGGAGCAAACGGACGTCAAGCTGACGACATCGACGGTCACGGTTTTGCACGGAGGCGAGGTCGTCGCGGTCCACCCGCGCCTCCACGGCCGCAAGGGCCAGTACTCCACCATGGTCGAGCACATGCCCGAGAACCACGCAGCGCTCGACAACCCATGGTCGCCGGACAGGTTCACGTCCTGGGCGAAGAGAATCGGCCCCGAGACCGCTTCCGCGATCGAGCGCGTGATGGGAAGCCGCAGCATCGTGGAGCAGTCCTTCGTGTCCTGCCGCAACATACTCGGACTGTCGAAGACCTACACGCCGGCGCTGCTGGAGCGGGCTTGCGCGAAGATGAACGCGGCGAGCGCGCTTCCCAGCTACACCGGGCTGGAGAACGCGATCCTGGCGATGAGGGCCGCCGACGCGGAAGCGCGCGCGAACGGCAAAGCCGTCCCGGGGACCGGCTCCCCGGAGCTGATGGACCGCGCCAAGTCCGCCGGCCGCCTGCGCGGCGCCGACGCCTACAGGAGGGACGGTGGCCGGCGATGCTGACGGAAGAGCACTTCGAGCTGTTCAAGGACTTCAGGATAAAGGCCATGGGCGACAAGCTGCGCGAGATGGTGGAGGACGACTCGTACGACGCCTTCACGTTCGAGGAGAAGATGGAGATGCTGCTCGACGCGGAATCCTCCGCGCGGCGCACGAGGAAGATCGCGAAGCTCGTCAAGGCGGCGAGGTT
>JAFRBA010000185.1 GCA_017405115.1 Kiritimatiellia bacterium | reverse complement strand
CTATAGAATCTCCGCCAACCCCATCACCATCATAATCATAGGCATAGTTCGTCAGACGCTTCAGGTATTTATTCGCAGAGATAAGCGGGTTGAACGTCATGACTGTGTAGAAATCATACCCCGCTTCTACAATATCCCGCGCATCGTCTCGGGCTGGGTTATAAGCGTAGTCGAATCCACCAAGGTTATAATCAACGCCATCATAATGATAGCCGTAAGCATCTCCGTTATATACAGGTTCTCCATTAGCGTTGTCATAATGATGGGCGCCGCCGGTTTCTCCGTGAATCGCCGTTGGCTCTCCATCTGTCAGAAAAACGACGTATGTCTTCTCGTCTTTTCGGTCAGCCGGGATGGCGTCAATTTTTTCCTGCGCATACAGCAATGCTTCTTCCCAATTGGTCCCTGAGTGATATTTGGGGCTATTTACCGCAGCTTCAAGAGTTTCCTCATTATCGGTCCATGCGGTTTCTGTAACACTTGTATCCCAAGTAGAGTCTGTTTGGTTTTCTTTGTCTCCTCGGGTATCTGCAAAGCTAATCACAGACATCATGACTGTGCCAGGATGTTCTTCGTTCTGTTCCAGCAAGCTCCCCATCAACACTTTCATGGCTTCCTGTTCAGCCGCAAGCCGAGTCGTCGATGTTTTCGTATATACGGTTCCCGTGTATTCGTTATAGCTATACTGATAATAGTATTTCCCGTTATAGGTAGCCAACGTAATGAAATTGCCTAGGCTATCTTGGCCGTAATATGTCTCCCACGCTGGCGGCCCTTCGTGCTTTTCATACACATTATTTGTCATGCTGCTGGAACGATCCATGATGAAAAGCACGTTTGCCTTGGTTAAGCTTTCCAATTCTATTGACTGACCAGTAACGTTTAAGGACAAGGTATATGTGCCGTCATTAATTCCACTATCGTCTTTGTTGGGCTCAAGCGTTTTTGACGCTTTGGGCTCACCCAATTCTGTTTCTGCGCCTTTTGTTGCTGACATGGGAAGATTTATCGACGGGGTATATGAAAGCGGGCGATTGTCAGAAGCTTCTTGCCCGACAAACGTTCCAACATCTGAAAAACTATCTTGCATGTAGGCGAAATTGACTACTCCGCCTTCCTCGTCCTTAGTCGTTTCCACGTCTTCGATTAGCTCGATTTCTTCATTCTCTTTGAAATGCGTTACGCCAATAACCATCTCATCCGAAAGGGCCTTTAGGCCCTCTGCATATTGAACATCAACCTGAACGGGCGCCTTCGGTTCGATGGCTTCCCCGTTGTAGAGCAGAGTGATGTTAAAGAATCGGGCGTCATTTAGATTTACCGGTCTTATGTCTTTGTATTCACCGTCAATTCCGTCCGGAAGACTGTTCATCAACTCTTCTTGCTCAAGGTATTCGTGGTTTACCTCGCCCCATGTCTGGATGTACCGTTTTATGTACTCGTCTGTCTCGGGCTCTATCTCCGTGACAATGAGCTCTGTCCCAGCCGGAATTCCCGCAGCGTCATCATAAGTTACGGTGATTTTATAGGTCTTCCCATCAACCACCAGCTCGTTAGCCAGCGTGTACACGAGCGCGTAGACGCTGAAATCGGCGGAGTCGAACTCGGCGGAGGCGGTTGCGGCGTCGACGTCGGCGGATGCCACGACCTCAGCCTTCCGGTTGTCGTCAACGTGCACGACAGCGAGCTCGGAGGGGGTATTCGCCTCGGAGCCCTTGGCGGCCCCGGCCGCGACGGGGGCGGACATGGACACGTGCACGTCGGCCGTCGGCTCGACCATCTTGCCATCGGCATCGAAGAACGTGATGTCGGCCGCGACCACCTCGGCGCGGGAGGCGTCGATGCCGTCGACCTCGTCGGCCGCCTTGTCCTTCGCGGCGTCGAGGACCTTCTGGCTGGTGACGGGGGTAGCCTGCATCGTGGCGCCCTCGGGCAGCGCGCCTGCCGGTGCCTCGACCTTGACGGCCAGCGTCACGTTGCCGTCGGCGTCCTTCAGTTCTTCGCTAAAGGTTTGAGCAGATGGGTTTGCTTGGTCCTTCTCGGCTGCAACGATCGCGTTGCCAGCCTCGTCCTCGACAACGGCACCGGAGCTGCCGGTTTCGCCCTCCAGCTCGGCACCAGTGTTTGATGCGCCGTCTTCAACGGTAGCATTCGCCAAAACACCCGAAGCTTCGCCGGTATCAGAAGAGCTTGGGCTATCGCTTTGCTGAACCCCGCCTTCAACGTCCTTCGCGGAGTCTTGATTCTCTGCTTGCCCGTTGGCCGCAGGCTCCGGATCAGGCTCCGGTTCGGCGTAGCAAGCATCGGAATGCGTATGCTCGGGCTTGTCGCACGTGAGCTTAGTTTCGTAGCACGCGTCGGTGTGGACGTGGTCCTCGCCCTCTTGCTGACCGCATGCGAGGACCTGCTCGTAGCAGGCGTCTGAGTGGGTGTGCTCTTCGGTATTGCAGACAAGATCCCCGCGGGTCATGGCAATAGCCGGAACCATGAGGGCAACCGCCGTCGCCAGTACCACGAGCACGCCCAACAATGCAACGGCTCGGTTGCGTAAAGCCTGCCTCTGCCGCAACGCTACGAGCATCGGCGTTTTCTCGCCGCTCAAATCTGCATCGGCGGTGCGATTGCCTTCTTCATGACCACTTGAGTTCATCACGGCCGCATCGCTCTCTTGACGTTCGCTTGATTGCTTAATGAATGTTTTCACGCGCACGCTCCCAAAACGCCTAATCCGAAATGCTGCTAGTTATGCGTTTTAACTTTACAATTGTAGCGCCGCTGCCATGCGATTGACACTGACTGTCAAAATTGTGCAATATTCTGTGAAAAGTGACGTATGAGTGGCAACAAACGGATAGGCAGTGGACGGGGATGGAGTAGTGGCGCATCGAAGGGGATAGGCACTTCGGATTCACGAAGCTGCATGCATGGGTCTTGCTGGAAAGGCGCATCCAAGACAATATGCCCATCGTGAGACGGGCAGGAAAGGAAGCCCCGCTTGTTAACAATTAGCCTATTCTAGGCGCGTGGGTTAACATCGGAAGCCTCTTAACAACCTGGCTGTCAGAGCCACAAACAAGGAAGGGGCTTCCCGATGCGCAAGTATACCACCTATGTCGGAATGGACGTGCACGCTCGCTCGATAGAGGCGAGCGCAATAGACGTGGAGACGGGCGAGGTGTTCGGCCGCTCGTTCGGCAACAGCCCGACTGCGGCCGACGTCGCGGAATGGCTCGAGGCTCTGCCTCAGCCGCTATACTGCGCATACGAGTCGGGCTGCACCGGATTCGTGCTGGCGCGCGGGCTGCGGGAGCTCGGGTTCGACTGCGACGTGATCGCGGTCTCCACGCTGCCGAGGTCGACCAAGGACAAGAAGCAGAAGTGCGACAAACTCGACGCGCGCGCCATACGCCGCGAGATCGCCAACCCCGACTCCGGCTACAGCGTGGTCTGGGTCCCCGACGAGAAGACCGAGGCGGAGCGCGACCTGGTGCGCTGCTACCGCGTCGCGGTCGACGCCGCCAAGCACGCCAAGCAGCGCCTGCTGATGTTCCTGCTGCGGCACGGCCGCGTGTGGGACGAGAGGACCGGGGCCGGCAGGCCGAAGAAGGCCTGGACCCGCGACTTCGAGAAGTGGCTCGACTCCATAAGCTTCGCCGAGCCCTCGGCCGAGAGGGCCTTCGCGGCGTACCGCCGCCAGGTGCGCGAAGCCTGCCAGGAGGCCAAGGCGCTGAAGGCGGAAGTCCGCGAGCTGGCCGCCCGGCCCGAGCACAGGCCCTACGTGGACGCGCTCACGTGCCTGAAGGGCATGGAGGTGGAGAACGCGATCCTCGCCCGCGTGGAGATCGGCGACTTCTCCCGCTTCGGGTCCGGGCGCAAGGTGTCGTGCTGGCTGGGCACGGTGCCGGCCGACGGCTCGAGCGGAGAGAGCGGCAAGCACGGAAAGATCACCAAGGCGGGCGACAGGTATCTCCGGCGAGCGCTCGTGGAGGGCTACTCGGGCATCGCGACGTGGAAGTCGGGCAAGAAGGCCGTGCCGAAGGGCGCGGAGCCCTCGGCCGCCTGCCAGTCGATCGCGGCGCGCGCCAGCGAGCGCCTCTACGGGCGCTACTCGCACCTGACCGCCGAGAGGCACAAGAACGCGAACAAGGCCAAGGTCGCCGTGGTGAACGAGCTCGTCCGCTGGATCTGGGTCATCGGGTTCCAGGTGCAGGATGAGCAGCGAGGAGAGGGGGCTGCCGCATAGACGCCCCGCCCCGCACATAGAGACATCCGATCCGCCCGGGGCGCGGACTCGAACAGGCACAGGCAACTCGCGGCCGTCCCGCGCATCCTCGAACATGCGCCACAAGACTTCAAGGAAAAGACAAGCGACACTGCCTGACTGTTGAACGACAAATTGTCGCAACAGCCTAACGACAGATTCAATAACATGACACAAAGAGGAGGGCGGCTCTATGGCCGCCTCCGTTGCGCTTAGAAAGGTATGTCGTCGTAGTCTCCGGCGATGACGCTCGGAGTGTCGTCGGGCGGCGGGCAGGCAAGATGCCACAGGATCCCCTCGCCCGGCTCGGCAGTGCATTCCACGCAGTTCGACATCGCGCAAAGGGACTCGACGTCCCAGTGTTCGCTATAGAACTCGGGAAGCGACTCCATCGGGCACGTCATCGCAGGGACACCTCCTCGATCGCCTTGAGCACGGTGCCCGCGTCGATGTGGCGCATCCCGTTTTGCGCGCCGATCATCATGGCGTTCACGACGATGTTGTTCAGCTGGCGGATCGAGCCTCCGCACGCGCCGTAGGCCGAGGCGATGGCCGCGTCGTCGAACAGCGCGGGGTCGCCGCCCGCGCGCCGCAGCATGTCGCGCACGTAATCGCCGGCCTGGGCCTCGTCGAGGCCCGCCATCTGGTAGCTCACGACGAGCCGCTGGCGCAGCGCCTCGTAGGGCTGGCGGGTCAGGTACTGCACGAGCACCGACTGCCCGACGAGGACGCAGGAGAAGCAGTCGCGCGAGTCCATGTCGAAGTTCGTGAGCATCTTGAGGTCCTGCAGGATCGACGACGACAGGTAATGCGCCTCGTCGAGCACCACCGTCACCTTGACGCGCTTCTCGAGCGCCAGGTAGCGCAGGTGCGATTGCAGGTCCCGGAACATGTCGACCTTCTTGAACGCCGGCGAGATTCCCAGCTCCAGGCACAGCTGCCGGTAGAACTCCATGCCGGAGACCGTCGAGAGGCAGGTATAGACGCATTTGGTCGTGTTGGGGTTCTGCCCCGCGACCCACGTGCGCACGGCGAAGGTCTTGCCCATGCCGGGGTCCGCCGTGACGAGCCCTATCCCGCCCGTGCGGGCGAGGTGGTCGAGGCGCGCGTGCACCTCGCGGATGTCCTCCGTCCCGTAGGCGTCCGACGCCTTCAGCGTCTTGGAGAACGGGTTGTAGGCCAGGTTGTAGAAACGCTCGAACATGCCTACTCGCCCCCTTGCGCCGCGTAGTCGATGTGGCTCTTCTTGCGCTTCGCGTGCGCGTTCCCCTGCTTGTCGGTGGGCGCGATGCGCACGCGCGATCCGTCCCCGAGCACCATCCACACGTCGAGCGGGTCCCCCGGCGTGTAGCGCACCTCGAGCCTCTCGCCGATGCAGCCCATCGGGGCGTCGTAGAGCGTGCCGTCGACGCGCACGGTGGCGTCCTTGGCCACCTTGCGCCTGACCGAGTTGCGGAACGCCTCGTCGAGCGCGTCGCCGTCTTCGACGTAGCGCACCCACGCGCCGTCCTCGGCGAACGAGTCGGAGGGGGCCTTGCGCGTGGCCGAGTGGATGCGGGAGTTGTACGCGAGCACCCAGGCGGAAAGCGCGTCGTTGAGCGAGTCGAGCGAATCGCACGCGCCTTCGGGCAGGCAGGAGAGGCACTGCATGCGGATCGTGCGGTTAAGGCGCTCGATCTTCCCCTTGGAGGCCCCGTCCCTCACGGGCGCGTGGATCAGCGCGCAGCCCAAGTTGCCGCATATGAGCGCGAGCTGGCCGTTCTTGTAAGGGGCGCCATTGTCGACATAAAGGGCCGACGGGATCCCGTGCGTCGCGACCGCGCGTCGCAGCGTGCGCTGGAACTCCGCGGCGCTGTCGGCCGCCACGAAGCGCGCGGCGACCACCTTGCGGGACTTGTCGTCGATCACCGCCTGCAGGTAGGCGCGCTGCTTCTTCGGGCGCGCCACGTACGGTCCGTACAGCGTGTCGGCCTGCCACATGTCGTTGGCGTGCGCGGCCTCGAACGCGCGGCGGTCCTTGGCCTCGGCCCCTTCTCCCGGCAGCGGGTGGGCGGAGAACCAGCGCTGCATCGTGCGCACCGATATCTCGCCCGCGCACATGGAGCCCTGGGCGACCAGCGCGTCGATCACCATCTGCGCGCCCATCTTGGGGTGCTCGGCGCGCATCGCCTCGATCTCCTCGCCCAGGTCGTCGTCGATGCTGCGGCTCTTCCCGCAGTCCCCGCGCCCCTTGTCAACAAGGGCGTCGAACCCCGACTTGCGGTAGCGGTGCTCCCAGGTGGCCAGCGTCGCCGGCTTGAACCTCGCGGTCGTGCCGTTCGGCATCTCGACCGGCACCTCGGCCACGCGCCTGCGGTACGCTGCCTTGCTGGCATCAGGGTATGTGCCGTTGAGCAGGGGCGATATCAACCCCAGCTTGACGTGCGCGATTGCAAGCCTTTCCTTGTCGGACTTGTCCAAAACGGACCTCCTCACCGTCGTGCGCGCCACCGTGCGCGCGGTGAATGGAGGGTAGCCCGGGCGGATTACCGGCGCCAGACGCCGGGTTATGTGGTGCGCCCCGCCGGCGGGGCGCACGCCTGCGGGATGTTCCGGGAATTGGCGCTCTCCGCGAGCATCCGGCCGAACCGGGCGAGGTGCGCCGACGAGAGCTCCGCGTCGCCCGTCCCGGCAATCGCCGCCGCCAACGGGGCCCTGTCCGGCGGCCTGGCCAGCATGAGCGAGATCCTGGACCCGACGTGCGACAGCATCCGCCTCAGCGAAGTTTTGGCCACCTTCGTCGACGCCATGAGCAAGCGCATCGACATCCCCTCCGCCCACGAGCGGAACGACCTCAGGTGGAACCCTTCCGAGCGCAGCTTGTAGGGAACCATGTCGTGCCAGATGAGCGCGTGGGTCTTGCCGCAGCTCAAGCACTTCACGCGGTTGACGCGCACTCGCCTGGCGCCGGATCCGTCGTCGAACCATCTCTTATAGCTGCCGTGGCCGGAGTAGTTGCCGGCCGTCCCGCACTTCGGGCAGACCTTGTCCGAGGTCTTGCGCTCGGGGTCGCAGTCGCGTAGCATTCTAACCGCCTTCCGGGCGCAGATGCCCGGATCTTCGGAGGGGCGGCGTTGTGCTGCCAGGCTTGTGCGCCGCCCCGGCTCTTACGTTACGGGAAGAGCATAGCGCATGGGCGGCCAGGCGTCAGATTATGTAAATCGACGCGGCGTGACATGTTATTGAATCTGTCGCAAATCAGCGGAAAACGGCTGAGCTAATCTGTCGTTCTACACCCAAGCAGCGCTCCGACCTGGGCACGAGCCGCAGGATCGACGCCGACCTGGCCGTCGACATCCAGGCCATGCGCGCCGAGCACCCGAAGATGGGCGCGTCGACGCTGCTCGAGAGGCT
>JAFRBA010000184.1 GCA_017405115.1 Kiritimatiellia bacterium | reverse complement strand
GAGAATCTTGTCCTCCGTAGCTTCAGCGAAGGAGAATCTTGTCCTCCGTAGCTTCAGCGAAGGAGAATCTTGTCCTCCGTAGCTTCAGCGAAGGAGAATCTTGTCCTCCGTAGCTTCAGCGAAGGAGGATCCCTCTTTGTGCCCTATGTGTTCTTTGTGGCTAAAAACATTCCGATCCACTCTACCCGCTCTACACGTTCTACACGGCCATCAACCATTCCACCATTCCACTTCTCCACTCCTCCACTTTTCCACCCGAAAAACTTTTTGCAGAAATTTTAAATACCCCCTTGACAGGTTGTCACCCAAAGGAGTATAATACGCGCAGAAACTTGGGAGAGGTAGAGTTTGTGCGGACGTCGAGCAGGGACTCGATGCAGATGCAGGCGAGCCGAACCCAGAAAAAACAAAGGAACAAAACAATGAAGAAACTAATGATTGCAGCCGCTGCAACGCTCTGCGCCGCAGTAGGTTTTTCTGCCGGCGTGGAATCGCAGAACATCGTCGGGTATGCGACGACTCCGTCGCAGATTGCTGCCAACAAGTTCACGCTCGGCACGGCCTCCTTCGAAGGCCTCGGTCAGAATGCCGTTGTCAGCATCTCCAACCTGCTCACCACGACTGCCGCACCTGGTGGGTATGACACGATGATTACCTCAGCGCCACAGATTCAGGTTTGGAATGGAACTGGGTACGATATGTACTATTACATCAATGATGCGGGTGACAATATGGATGAAACAGGTTGGTCTGATGGCGCCGGATATATTGCGACTGCAACGGCTGCATGCGGAACGGGCTACTGGTACAAAGTCCCTCAGGCTGCGTCTGAATACACTTTGGCTGGTCAGGTTCTTAATGGTGCGACGGTTACCAAGAACGTCACGGCTAATCACTTTGACTTGATTGGCAACCCGTATCCCACAGGTCTGCTTCTCACTAAGCTTACGACGACGCTTACACCTGGGAAGTATGATACAATGATTACGGCTGCACCACAACTTCAAGTCTGGAATGGCACTGGCTATGATATGTACTATTACATTGATGATGCTGGTGACAATATGGATGAAACTGGGTGGTCTGATGGTGCTGGCTACATCGCAACATCAATTGTTGCGGATTCCACAAAGGGAATGTGGATTAAGGCTCCTCAGGCTGGCACAATTACATTCAACAAGTAATTTCCGCAAGGTTGTCTGGCGAGGTGTCAGACGCCAGTGCGAACAACAAAAAAAGAGGAAAAAAGAAAATGAAGAAGTTGGTAATAATCGCGACGGTTGCCTTGGCGGCTGTCATCGGCGAAGCGGCTCAGTTCAATTGGAGCTTGGGCCGTAGTTCTGCTAGCCCGTACAAGAACAAGACAGTCTACGTAATTGACAGTGCTGATTACGCAACTGTCATTGCGGCATTGACTGCTGGCGGCTCGGATGTCGCGACGACGTTCAATGGCTATGTCAAGGGTTCCGCAGCAGCGGGGTCGAATGGTGCTGCTACTGGCATGGGTGAGAACATCACAGGTACGACTGCTGCGTTCATCGTGTTTGACGGCGCTATCGCAGATGGCGGCACATATGACACGACAGGGCTCGTTGATGTTTCGGCAAGTTTGTATTCGGGTACCGACCCCAATCCTGGTGCCTACTCATTGGCGTACACGGATTTTGTCACGAAAGCACAGCCGATCGGCGGGAGCACGCCGCCCACTCCGCCGCAGCCGATTCCGGAGCCGACCTCGGCTCTGATGATGCTCCTCGGCGTTGCCGGTCTCGCGCTCCGTCGCAAGATCGCCTAGGCCAACGAGGCAAATCAACTAGGAAATGGTTGAAGACAAGCCCGTCCGCAGATGCGGGCGGGCTTGTTCCATGAAAGGCGAGGGCGATGGGCTGGAATGCTAGCGGCGGCAGGGCGGCGGACGGCAAGCCTACCGAGCCTGCGGGGAGCCGGGGGGGCGGCGGACGGCTCTTGCCGTCGGCGCTTCTGCTTGTCTGCGCGGCGGCCGGGGGCTATGCGCTATTCCGTCTTCATTCCACCGGGGAGGCGAAGCCTTCCAGGGGAAAGGCGGAGGAAGGCCTGAAGGCAATACCCGCCGTAAAGCCCGCGTTGCGGAAGCCTGCGCCTGGCACGAACGCTGCGGCCCGCGCAGCTGCAAAGACGAACGAGTACTGGCTCGGTGTAGAGGTGGATCATCGCAAGGCAGACACAAACGGCACCTTGATCGTCGAGACGATCTACACAAAGGACGGGAAGTCTCACATATACTACCACGACACGCGCCCAAAGGTCTTTGAGCACTCCACGGACCAGATCCTCGCCCTGGCGACTGCGGACACGCCGGGAGGCGCCCCGCCCCTGCCAATGGTGTCCAACTTCGAAAACGAGTTCGCGCGCTCGCTCAAGACGGAGATTGTCGTTAGCGACGATGACCCCCCTGACATCAGGGAGATGAAGGAACGGGTCAAGGCCGCCCGGAAGGAGATTCTGGAGTTGATGGCGGAAGGCATGGGCGCAGACGAGATCCTCAGGAAGGCAACAGAACAGCGCGAGAGCGACGCGGCCATCAGGATGGAGGCCGTGAGGCTTGTCAAGCAGATGCTCGACGAGGGCGACCGCGAGGGCGCGGAGGAACTCTGCGCCAAGTACAACGAAGCGCTGGAGAACATGGGGATCATGAAGATCGAACTGCCAGGAGACCGGCGGAGAAAGGAAGGAAGGGAATGAAAAGGTTGCTAGCAGGCGTTGCAGTCGTGCTTTCAATGGCGGCGTTGGCCGACAACATTGACCCCGAACGGCGCGCGAAGATGATGGAGAGGCGCGCGGCGAGGCTCGCGGCGGCCGGGGGGCTCGTCACGAAGCCGGCCTCGGGTAACTACGCGCGCGTGGTCAGCATGCAGAAGACCGTGCCCCTGAGCTATGTCAAGGAGGTCGTGCGCCAGTTCAACACGGGCCTCAACATCAACATTGAGGTCTCCGAGATGCCGCCGGAAGCGACGCCGTTTGAGTCCGTCAAGAAGGTCATGGGCCTGCCAAGGACCGGCGTTGCGCTTGTAATCGTCGAGGACAGCGGTCTGCCGACGATACTGTCGGCGATGGAAGACGGCTGGGCGATCCTTGAGATTGGCAAGCTTGACGACGACATGCCTCCAAGGGAAGTGTACGACATGCGCGTCAGGAAGGAAATAAACCGCGCCTTTGCCCAGGCGTTTGGCGCCGGCCTCAGCATGAACAAGCCGTGCGTGATGGAGCCTGCCTACACTCTGCCGCAGCTTGACGCAATCAAGTTCCCGGTCATCAGCCCGGAGGCGATGAACAAGATGATGGACGCTTGCTACAAGCGGAGCATTGAGCCTCTAAGGATTGCTACGTACAAGATGGCCTGCCAGGAGGGCTGGGCACCGCCCCCGACGAACGACGTGCAGAAGGCGATCTGGGACAAGACGCACGCCATCCCGAAGACGCCCATGAAGATCGAGTTCGACCCGAAGAAGGGCCGATAGTCGTTAGCCATTAGTTGTTAGTTGCGTGGAGCGTAGATACGCATACAAGACGAGCGACGGGGGCCGGCTCGCAGCTTCACGAGCCGACAGGTCCGCGAGGCATCCATGCCGCAGGACAATGAATGGTTCTTCACTGAAAACGCAAGGGCCGGGATCGCTCCCGGCCCCGCACCGCATTGCCGTAGCTCAGCGGGTGGTTAGCAACCCATCGAGGGGTTCGTGCACATTATACCAAATCTCCTGCTGCGATGTAAGGGGGTAATTTCACCATTTCACCTTTCACCATTCCACTCTTCCACTTCTCCACTATTAAATAAATGACCTACACCTTCGCCTACAAGACATCCGACGGGAAGCGGCACGAGGACGCGATGGACGCGCCGAGCCGCGAGGCCGTCTTCGAGTCTCTGCGGGCGCGGGGCATAAGGCCGATAAAGGTCGTCGCCGCCGATGGCTCGAAGGCGAACGGGGAACAGGAAGAGGGAAGGAGCAAGAGG
>JAFRBA010000183.1 GCA_017405115.1 Kiritimatiellia bacterium | reverse complement strand
ATTGTGGCCGAGACCTCGAGCTCCGCGAAGCCGCCGGTAGCGGAGTTGTCGAAGTCGTCCGAGCCAAAGAAGTAGGCGAGGTCGCCCGAGGCGAGCGCATACGCCGGGTTGCCGTTGACGGCGACGGTCGCGTCCGCATCGGCGAGGCCTCGAACAGACGCCCAGCCGGGCACCGTGCGCGCGGTGTATTGGTTCAGGGCGTTCGCAGTATACGTCGACGTTCGCGCCGCGCCGGTTTCGTCGTAGTCGGTGGACGAGACGCGATTGCCGATGGGGTCGTAGGCGAAGTCTTCGTCGAAGCCTGCGACGGGCGAGCCGTCGAGCGTGCGGAGAGAAAAAACTTCAACTGTACCGAAAACGACAAAAAGTTGGCCAATGCCTCCAAGTGCCTTCTCTTCAGCCGTCACCAGATCATGATAATCAAGACCGTCGTAAAGAAATGTTCCGGGGCTTCTCACAACGCCTCCTTCAACTGACTCCAATCACAAACAAATAGATATTCATTCTTGTTTCGAGAAATCAGTCGTAATTCCGCAAGGAAGCCACGTTCCTTGAGCGACTGGATGCTTTTTGAAAAAAGTTCTGGATTACAGGCTTTTCTACCGATCTTCCGCAAAGACGGGAAACCGCTGGCAGCATCTACAGTATTATAACCATTTGCGAGAAGCAGATAAATCCTTCCGTCCCCTGACTCAACCATCTTTAAATGCCGATTCATGGAATGTTCACTATCCCCAAGAAAGGGATTGTAGCACTTATACCATAAGGATGCCGCCCCGTCCTTGCACCACTGATGTCCAACTCCCAGCCGAATGTTTTCAAATGAATTATTGACAACTACAATTCGTCCGTCATTCGTTGGATATGTCAGTAGCAGCCACATTTCTCTCCAACTACTCGATCTTCCGCGACCAAAACCATACATGTCTATATTAAAGTCATGTCCATTTCCGAAAAAAACATCGCCGCTCTTCTTCATAGACATGTCGGTGACGACAGAAAAAACAGGGATGAATCCATCCAGCCTGTCGGCTGATAAAATTGACGCCATCTGCAGAATGGCGTTGGACACCGAATTCACTACATCGGCACTGTGCGACAGGCACTCTCCTTTTGCCATTCGCGTCCCTGCTCTTCGAGCATCCGACATTATCGAGTTACTCGCGTCAATCACCGAAAATTGCCCGTCCTTCCTTTCGCACCCCTCAAAAAGGGCAAGGGAAATCGCACAAATTAAAAACGAAAATCGATTGGCATTGTTCATTGTCATCACCTCAATTTGTTTTTCAATTTCATGATGAGATCTTTCTCAAGTTCCTTGTACTTAGTAGACAATTCCTGCTCATAGGCGGCCGGATCATAAATTTGATCAAACGGCACATCGACCGTATCCGTAATGTCATCTTTATCCACAAACATTAGTTTCCCGCCTACACACTCACAAATCTGGTACTTTAACCGACCATCTAAGCGCAATATCTGGTCTTCAAGGTCGTTGCCTAGAAAATTGTTGATGGCAGTTTGTATGACATCGTTGTCCGGAGTTAATTCAGTACTTATTTTATAATCCGCAGCTGCGGTCAGCACCGCAGAAATTTTCTGAATAAAACTCGATGGTGTTGCCGCCGAGACACCAATCGCCCCCAAACCAGCGACATGACCAAAGGATTTCAAGGCACGCAATAATTCGTCGGCATCCTTAGCGATGTCGTTTTGATTGTTTTGATACTGTTGTGGGGTCGCCGAAATATCAAAGCTGACCACATTAAATGCACCAGGAGTAGTACATTCCGATAGCCCCATCACATCTATCATATCCACGCGGTTCAAGCAAAAGCATGTAAGATTTACGCCCCCTCCCTCATAGATTTTGTCTCTGCCTATCCACCTCCCCATTCCCGGCTCGTAATGCCTGTAGTTGTAATACACCAGCCGCGTATCGTCATCGGCGTACTCCGAACTGAACCGCCACGGATTGAGCCTGTCGAAGAGACCATCGGCCGAGAGCGACTGCAACGTCTTACCAAAGGCGGAATACTCGTAGTGCGCGGCAATCTCGCCGTCTTCTTCCACAAGTTCAGTTACGTTCTTGTTGCCGTCGAGGGCGTATAAGAAGGCAGAGGAGTTGAGAGGCTGAGAAGTTGAGAGGCTACATGCAAGCGGATGCGTCGCAATTGGCTCCGTCGGGTCCCAGAGAAAGGCATCGGTGCCAATACCATGTTGTGCATCGACTTCGCGATTTCTCGCAATGCAGAGATAGTCATCGTATGTAAAGCGATGAAGGCTATTTGTAACGCCTGCTAAAACCCCGACGTAGGAGCGCCGCCGGCCCATGTGGTCGTAATCCATGAGCAGCGTCTTGTCGCCGCAGATCCACCGCACCGGCCTGTTTTCGCCGTTGTATTCGACCTGCCACTCGCCGGTACCGGTCGTGACCAGCGTCTGGTTCCCGTCCGCGTCGTAGGCGTATGTCTCGTTCGCTGGTGGAACGAAGACGCGGTTGGTGGTGACAGAGACGAGGTCATTGGTGCCATCGGAAACGACGGCAGAGACTTCGAGCTCTGCGAAGCCGCCTCCCGCCGAGTTGTCGAAGTCGTCGGAACCGAAGAAGTAGGCAAGGTCGTCGGGATTCGGCGCGCTGGGGACAGCGCGCCCTACCATATACGCCGGGTTGCCGTTGACCGCGACTGTCGCGTCCGCGTCGGCGAGGCCGCGCACCGACGCCCAACCGGGCACCGTGCGCGAGGTGTACTGGTTGAGGCTGTTCGCCGTGTAGAGCGAAGTCCTCGCCGTGCCGGTTTCGTCGTAGTCGGTCGCGGATACGCGGTTGCCGATGGGGTCGTAGGCGAAATCTTCGTCGAAGCCCGCGACCGACTCGCCGCCGAGCTTGCGGCGCGCGGAGACTACTTCGTTCCGTCCGTTGTAGCCGTAGGCGTCCGTCGCGCCTGAGAGCGGTCCCATCGCCTCGCCGCCGCAAGAGACGGCAACGCGCCGCCCCGCCGCGAGATGACGATGGCGCAAGATGCCTGGACGGTCTCGGCAGAACCGCCGCGCACCGCATCTCGCTGCAAGTCTAGTTACGACATATGACATGCTTTGGCGGATAGTATACCAAAAATCTGCCCGTATGCGCGGCGAAGAAGTCGACCGGACACCGGCGTTGCACAAGACAACTTCATATGACTCGTCTTCCTTGCCGTCGTCGGTCGGAAAGTAGTAGGCGGCGACGGCCGAGATGGGCATTGCGTTCACCTAATCTTTGTCATAGCGAATTCAAGCTGCGACAGCGGCGAGTAGCACCAACACTATGTTCGATATCACTAACTTCCCATTCATAACTACGATTTCCAAACTATTGGGTGTGCACCGCGCAAGGCGTTAAGCAAGAAAAGAAGTACATGCATTTTGAGACAAGGATCAACTTCATAGGGTATATATGTTCTTGACCAGTAAGCCACTTTTCAAACTCATCAGCCTTGTACCGATGGCGGCCTATGCCAAGGCCCGAATTGCCATGCCCCCAATAAAGCGCGGCATTGTCACCGCTTTTTAACTTAGGCAAAAAACCATCCAAGGTAAAACGGGCGTCGCCTGCAAGAAATGTAAATACTTGATTATGTTTAATGCAACCCACACCTATCCCATGATAATTGCATTCTGAATCCATAAAGTGTATGCGTGGACGGCGAAAAGAGTTGTCAAACAAAGCAACATACTGCACAGCCACATCGACAGTATCGTCATCGTTCTTGAGTACAGCATAGAGGCGATCTGAGAGTATGTCTGCTTCGAGTCCGAGATACGTGGAAACCATCGAATACATTTTCCCACCTGGCGACAGTAAATCATGAGGTTTTGCCGAATGCTGGGTTCGCTCAATTCCCGAAGTCATCGTCTTCTGCATTTTCACTAACAATGGCCTGGGATAATAATAAGTGCCGCCCTTAGCAATCTTATCAAGTTCAGTCCTAACGACACCAGCACACTCAATAGATATTGCCTCCACATCAATGCTACTAACCACATTTGGCTCATACCTAAAAACAGGATTGAGCCATTGCTCAAGCAAGGCTCCTCCAGAATTGGCATTGTACGCATTCCACTTTTCCTTTGAGAAAGAATCGCAACCTCCCCAGCACAAACCGACAACACACCATAAAGCAATTACTCGCCTATAATTTAATTTGTTTTGCATAGACATTGCCATAATTTCACTCCTCAATAATCAAGCATCTTTCTAAGCTTCTTTTTGCGGACATCATACATAATGGATATCAAGTCTTTTAATACTCTATTTCGCGTCAAAATTTTCTCCTTATTAAACTCTTGCATAGTTGTCATTGATTCAATCGAAACTTCGTCAGATGATTTCTTCGTCTGCGAATCTCCCCAATCATAGCCAAATATTTTGCACTCACATAATTGAAATGTAATCGTTCCGTCAATACGTACAAGTCCATGTTTTCCCAGATTCCCTACAACACCTCCGGTTTTTGATCCGACGGCACCACCATCAGGAGAACTACCCATGCCTGCAATGGCATCGGCACTTGCTGCTATTGCACCAAGAGCACTGCCCGCACCAACAACAGAAGCGCCTATCGCAACTGTTGTAAAATCATTGAGAGAACTCATTAACGCATCACCACTTTGCTGGATGTTATTAAGGTTATTCTGACGATCTTGTGGCGTCTCCGTGATACTTATATCAAGCACATTAAATGTACCCGGTGTACAACGCAACCCTAAATAATCATATTCGCGTATAGATTCATTCTCGGCAAAGCAATAAAGTTGTAGCATATTTTCAATAAAATCCCTTGCTGACCATCTTCCATCCACCGAATTGTAATGCCTGTAATTGTAGTATACCAGACCCAAGGCGTCGTCGGCGTATTCTGAGGAGAATCGATAGGGATTGAGATTTGCCGTTGTCTGGCTTTCGTTCTCAGACGTGACCAGCACTACCTTGCCGAAAGATGAATACTCGTAGTGCGCGGCAATGGTGGCGTCGGGCGTGACGGCTTCGCTTACATTCTTGTTGCCGTCTTGGCAGTAGAGTAAAGGCGGTGCCATGGACGGGTTGCACATCAACGGTCGTGTCGCAATAGGTTCGGTAGGATCCCAGACGAAGGCATCAGAGCCGAAGCCATGCTGTGCATCGATTTCACGATTTCTCGCGATGCAAACGTAGTCGTCGTAGGTGAAGCGATGCAGTTTATTCGTCACCCCCGCCGTAACTTCGACGTAAAATCTGCGCCGCCCCTGATGGTCGTATGCCATGTGCAACACCTTGTCGCCGCAGGTCCAGCGCACGGGTCGGTTCTCGCCATTGTACTCGACCTGCCATGCGCCCGTGCCGGTAGTGACGAGCGTCTGGTTCCCGTCCGCGTCGTAGGCGTACGTCTCGTTCGCGGGCGGAACAAAGACGCGGTTGGTAGCGACGGAGACGAGGTCGTTGATGCCGTCCGATATTGTGGCCGAGACCTCGAGCTCCGCGAAGCCGCCGGTAGCGGAGTTGTCGAAGTCGTCCGAGCCAAAGAAGTAGGCGAGGTCGCCCGAGGCGAGCGCATACGCCGGGTTGCCGTTGACGGCGACGGTCGCGT
>JAFRBA010000182.1 GCA_017405115.1 Kiritimatiellia bacterium | reverse complement strand
TCTCATCTTTGACAGCGCAATTCCCTATTTATGAGGTTTGAACAGGGGAATTACCGCTTCTTCGCTGATTTTTTCTTGCGTGGAGATTTCCGCCTCAGGTCAATTTCCACGGATTTCGCGAACAGGGCCTTCACGTCCTTGAGGCGCATCTGCTTGAGCGGCGCCGGGGAGCCCATCAGCGCGAACAGCTCGTCGGTGAGGTCGGTGCGGTGGTCCGACACCCAGATGTTGGACACGAGCTTGGTCATGCAGGTGGCGGCCATGTCGTCCAGTATCTCCTCGCACGACCAGCGGTACCCCAGCGCGCGCTGCAGGAGCCTCGTCACCGTGAGCGCCACGAAGCAGATCAGGAAGTGGGCCTCGATGTGCTCGGGCGTCCAGACGAAGACGGGCCTCGCTCGCAGCTCCGACTTCGTCACCTTGAACGACTCCTCGATGCGCCAGAGCTCCCGGTACGTGTCGATGATGCGGTCCTCGTCCCAATCGGTCTCGCTGGTGACGATGACGTAGTAGCCGTCGCACTTCTCGGCCTCGGCGACCGCCTCCCAGTCTATTTCCGAGGACTTGCCGGTGACGACCTCGCCGCTCTCCTTGTCGAACGACACGTCCTTCACCCAGCGCGCCGCGCCCTTGTGCGTGGCGGCGCTGTAGGCGCCAGGGCTCTCGACGAGCCTGCGCGCCTTCTCCAGCACCTTGGCGCGCTCGGCGCGGGCCTTGCGCTCGTATTTGCGCGACCAGAACGCAACCACCTTGACCTCGACGGGGACGTCCGCGGGCCTGCCGTCGGCGGTGTCCCCGGCCTTGAGGTGGATCGTCTTGGAGTCCTGGCGCGACTTCACCTTGAACAGCGGCTCGCCGGTGGCCTTGTCGGAGGCGGTGACGCGGTAGCCCTCCTCCGAGACCGCCCACTCGCGCATCGAGGCCTTCGACTTCGTGCCGCGTATGGACTGGGAGAAGACGAACCCGTCGCCGGCCGCGACGAGCAGCGCCATGTTGGTCGACGTGTTGTTGCCCTTGTCGGCGACGCTGACCACGCGCCCGCCCCCGGCCATCGCCCTCACGTCGCCGTAGACGGGCAGCATCGTCTCGCAGTCAACGGTGTTGCCGGGGAACAGCCGGTAGCCCACCGGTATCCCCTCGGCGTCCTGCACCAGGCCCATCTGGACGATCGGCTTGGGCATGTGGTTCTTGGCGCACCCGCGCCGCCGGAGCTCGTCGCCGTCGCCTTCCGTCTCGAAGTGGTAGTTGGTCACGTCGTAGTACAGGCACGACGTGTCGCGGCCGCCCATGGCCGCAACGGCCCGGTTGACGGCGCCGAGCACGGCCGGCTTTGCCGCGGCGATGCCGTCGAGGGCGCGGTAGCAGTCGCGCTCGGACAGCTCGCTCCTGAAGAAGTGGCGCTCGCGGTTCTCCCAGGCCGACAGCTTCGAGCCCGGGTCGACGAGCCTCTCCACTACGAACAGCCGCATCGCCGCGTTCAGGTCGTACCCGGCGCCCGAGCCCCTCGACGAGTTGCGCAGCGCCCGCTCGACGCCGAGCGCGTTGTACGCCGCGCAGGCCACGGCCGCGCCCGCGCACCTTCGCTGGCCGCCGTCGCGCTTGTCGACCTTCTGGGCCATGTGCAGCTCGACGGTCACCGTGGAACCCTCCCTGGCCGCCGCCGTGCGCTCGCGCGCCACCTGCTTGAAGTGGGCGACGGGGTCGTCGAGCTCGGGGAAGTCCTCCACGCAGCCTATCCGCTCGACGGTCCGCGTCCTGGTCTTCTTGCCGTCGCGGTAGTTCTCGCAGAACGCCATCGCGGTCCTGCCGTCCTTGAGCCTGTTGGTCCTGACGTGCACGACGCCCCCCCTCTCCACCTCTCCATTATATCACAATACACGCATATACACGCATGTAAAGTTCTTGAAACTTGACAAAAGAAAAGCCCCGAAGGGGCAGATGGCGGGCGGATTATCGGAATCGGTCAGCGGGCATCAGCTGTCAAAGAATGGCCCCCATGCTGCATGCGCAGGTCTCGTCTATGGGCCCTTCATGGACGAGGCGTACGAATGCGGGATGGTGCCGAAGCATTATTACGAGGATGCCGAGACGATAGCCGCCATGGAACAGGTGAGACGGTTCATCACGAATCC
>JAFRBA010000181.1 GCA_017405115.1 Kiritimatiellia bacterium | reverse complement strand
TCATGGTCGGTGTCGGCCATGCCGAATGTGGACTTTATCCAATGAAACATGGCTTGCCGTCGCAAACGGCGGTAAATGGCGTAGCTCACCCGGAGGAAGATTTCCTGATAATCCTAATTTCCTGATAACCCAGCCGAAGGCACCCCTGTAGCCACCGCTAGCGCGGCTCGCTTCGCTCGGGGGATGCGTCCGCAAAGCGGATGCCCTAGCAGGGGTTGCATCCTGCCCGGTGGAGAAAGAGGTGGGGTCTTCCATTTCAACGGGCGAGACGCCCGTTGTCCCAGTGGGTGCCGCAGTATGCCGGAAGGGGCGCTGATGTCGGTTTTTGAGAAGCCGCCGCGCGGCAGACGGCTATGCCCACGCCGTCGGCTTGCCAACGTACGCGACGGAGAGGAGGACTATGAGTATCTCGCCATGGCCGAGGCGGCGGTTGGGCGGGAGAAGGTTGCGGACATGGTGCGGAAGCTTGTGTCGTCGCCTACGAAGTTCACTCGAAAAAGGGGGACTGTCCCCAAGGTGTGAAAATAAAAGTGGTGGTTCTGGTGCGCTATCGCAGAAAAACGTGCGAAATATGAGACGGAAACGGGTGCCTGTCCCCACTCTCGTCGGTGCCTGTCCCCACTCTCGTCCAGTTTTCAACGGGCACGACGCGAGTGGCAGTGAGATTCAGCGGCCACTGGCCAGGCGCCTTAGCCGGAGCTGGCCGCAGGCGGCGTCGGCGTCCTTTCCGCGGCTGCGGCGAAGCATTGTCTGGACGCCGTGCTTCATCAGGACGTCGAGGAACATCAGCATCGTCGGCTCGTCGGGCGTCCTGAAGTCCGGGCGGTGGCTGACCGGCGAGAGCGGTATCAGGTTCACCTTGGCCATCGGAACGCGGCGCACCTGCCTCGCCAGCTCTTCGGCGCAGGCGCGCGAGTCGTTGACGCCGCTTATCACCGTGTACTCGAAGGTTATTATGCGCTTTGTGGCGCGCGTGTAGGCGGCGCTGGCCGAGAGCAGCTCGTCCAGCGGCCAGCGCCGGTTGACCGGCATCAGGCGGGAGCGCAGCTCGTCGTTCGGCGCGTGCAGCGAGACGGAGAGCTCGAACTGTATCCCCTCCGCCGCGAGCCGCTCGAAGCCCGGCACCACGCCGCAGGTGGAGAGGGTGATGTGGCGCGCGCCGAGGTTGGGACCCCGCCCCGCGTTTATGAGCTTCAGGGCTCGCATCGTCGCGTCGTAGTTCGCGAACGGCTCGCCCATCCCCATCACCACGATGTTGGTGATTTCGCCGAAGGCGCGGCCGGCCATGTACTCGGCCACTATCTCGTCGGCGGAAAGCGAGCGCACTAGCCCGCCGGATCCGCTGGCGCAGAACGCGCAGCCCATCGCGCAGCCGACCTGCGTGGATATGCACTGCGTGAAGCGGCCGGCCGCAGGTATGAGCACCGTCTCCACGGCGTTGCCGTCCTCGAAGCCGATGAGCAGCTTCCTCGTGCCGTCGGCGGACTCCGACACCTCGAGCCGCTCGTGCGGAGTGAGCGGGAACTCCGCCTTAAGCGTCTCGCGGAGGTCCTTCGGCAGCGTCGTCGCGGCGTCCCAGTCCTGGATGTAGTCGCGGTACAGGGCCTGCAGTATCTGGTCGGCGCGGAATGGACGCAGGCCCCGATCGGCAAGGATCGGCTTCCATTCCTCAGGCAGTATGCTCCAGGCGCGTGTCATAACTGCGCGTATTATACCAAAACGGCGGTGGCGGGTGGCATGGTGCGTCCGTGACATAGGCGCGCCGTGCCTTCCGAAGGTTGGAAACAACTATTTGAAACAACTTCCTTTTACGGCGGGCAACCGCCCGCCGGTTTAAGAACGCCGCGCAGGAATACGCCTGTCGCGAAGCGATCAGGTCGGGTGAGCGCAAGATGCACCTGCGGCGAAGCCGCCAGGTTCCCCGACGAGCGAAGCGAGGAGCCATTGCGAAGCAAGGGCGCAAGCGGGTGCGCGCGAACTGCGAAGCATCCGCAAGGCCCCGTGCGCGGCAAAAAGAGAAAAGTTGTTTTTACCAGTTGTCCAAGTTGTTTCCAAATCTATGTGCGCACTGGCGAGAAACACACCCGGTCTGCGGCGGGCTCCCTTTGGAACAGTTTATGGTATAATACACGCGTCATGATTGCAAAGCTAGTTCTTGACAAAAAGCGCGAAGGACATGCGCTCGGTTCGGCGGAGATACGAGAGTTCATCGAGGGGTTCACGAGGGGAGCCGTGCCCGACTACCAGATGAGCGCCCTCGCCATGGCGATCTGCTGCCGTGGCATGAACGAGAGGGAGACGGCCGACCTCACCGACGCGATGATGCGCTCCGGTGCCTGCCTGGAGTGGAGCGGGCTGTCCGTGCCGACGGCAGACAAGCACTCCACCGGCGGCGTCGGCGACAAGCTCTCGCTCGTGGTGCAGCCTCTTGCGGCCGCGTGCGGCGTCGCCGTCCCGTCCCTGACGGGGCGGGGGCTCGGCATCACCGGCGGCACGGCAGACAAGCTCGAGACGATCCCCGGCTACAGCTGCTCGCTTTCCCTCGACGCGTTCCGCGCCGTCGTCGCCGACGTCGGCGTGTCCATGACGGTGCAGACCGAGGAGATATGCCCTGCGGACAAGAAGCTCTACGCGCTGAGGGACGTGACCGGCACGGTTGCGTCGATTCCGCTCATCACCGGCTCGATACTGTCGAAGAAGCTCGCCGAGGGCGCGGGGACGCTCGTCTTCGACGTCAAGTGCGGGAAGGGCGCCTTCATGAAGACCCTGGACGAGGCGCGAGCCCTCGCCCGCTCCCTTGTGTCCGGCGCGAAGGCGGCAGGTCGGCGTTCTGCGGCCCTTGTCACAAGGATGGACGCCCCTCTCGGCCGGTGCGTCGGCAATGCGAACGAGGTCGCGGAGGCAATCGAGATGCTTGAGTGCCGGAAGGACGGCGCGGAGCTGAGAAGGGAGTCCGTCGACCTCTGCGTGGAGCTTGCCGCGCTGATGGTGTCGCTTGCGAGGGAGATCGCCCTGGAGGACGCGAGGGAGGAGTGCCGGGCGAGGCTTGCCGACGGCTCCGCGCTGGCCAGGTTCCGCTCGATGGTCGAGGCGCACGGGGGCGACCTCGGCCGCTTCGCAGACCTGCGGACGCGGCCGACGTTCAAGTTCGCCATACAGGCGATGCGCTCGGGCCATGTAGAGTCGATCGACGCGGAGAAGGTTGCGCGCGTCGCGCTTTCGCTTGGCGCGGGCCGCGAGAAGGCGGGCGACAGGATAGACCCGCTTGCCGGCGTAACGCTGGCTGTCGGCGTGGGCGACAAGGTGACGACCGGGCAGCAGCTCGCGACGCTCGAGCGCTCCTCGGACCCCGACGGGCTCGAGCCCGCCGCCGCGGAGCTGTACCGTGCGTTCCGGATATCCTCGTCCGCTCCGGAGCGAACTCCCCTGATACTCGAGCGCATCCCCGAGCTAGCCTTGGCTTGAATCTTTCGCGCGGAGCAGGCGCAAGGGCCATGCCATGAATTTGAAGATACGGGGTATGTGCGGGGGCGGAAGGAAAGAGAACATGTCCGGCTTGTTCACGGACAAGGTGCCGCAGGTGGCGATAGCCCTGCCGCCGAACGCGAAGATTCCGCGCGACATGCGAAAGGGCGTTCTGCGCTATGCGAAGGAATGCGGACCTTGGATGGTGCATCTTCTGGAAGGACGCGAGTTCTCGCACAGGATCTCCGATTTGCGGGCTTCAGACCTGACCGGCTTCATCGGCTACGTCACCACGGACGAGGACGCAAAGTCCATCATGAGGTTGAAAGTGCCGTGCGTTCTGCGCTGGCTGGACTCCGGCAAGCTCCCGCCACGGGTGGAGAAGCTCATGCGCACTTCCGCGACAATCTCCACCGACAGCGCCGCGCTTGGCAGGATGGCGGCGAAATACTATCTTTCCAGCCGCTACCGGAACTTCGCGTATGCAGGCGAACCCGACGAGTCCATCGGCTGGTCGCAAATTCGCGAGAAGGCTTTTGCCGCGACGCTGGAGGATGCGGGTCGGACGTGTTCGGTGTTCCGCAGCCCCGGCTCTCGTTCGCTAGCCGCGGAGATGCCCGCTCTCGTCGAATGGCTAAAGAACCTTCCGAAGCCCGTAGGCGTGTTCGCCGTCCATGACGAGCGTGCGCGGCAGGTCGCCGACGCCTGCATGGCCGCAGGGCTGTCCGTTCCGTCAGAGGTAGGCATTCTCGGCTGCGACAACGACGAGGACCTGTGCGAGTCCTTCTACCCGGCAATCTCGTCCATTGCCGTCGACGCCGACCGCGCGGCCTATCTTGCGGCGAAGATGCTTGACGGCTGCATGCGGGGCGTGTTCGCTCCGCATCGCATTTTATACGGGCCCGTGCGGGTCGTGGAGCGGCGTTCGACGATGCTTCGCGGCGGCAGGTTCGATCCGGTGGTCGAGAAGGCGCTTAAGCTGATCGAGGTGAACGTAACCAACGGCATACGCATCGACGGCCTTTGCGCATCCTTAGACATGAGTCGGCGTCAGCTGGAACGCAGGTTTCTCTCGGCCGGGCGCAATTCGCTACTCTGCGAGATCAACGCGGCCAAGCTGGAGCGCGCCTGCGTGCTGCTTGAGAGCGAACAGCTGCGCATTCGCGAAATATCATCTATGCTCGGGTTCTCCAGCGTTAGCCACTTCTGCAAGATATATCGTGACCGCTATGGAGTCACGCCGCACCTATGGCGCGGTGAAGATGTCTCAAAATCGGCATTGTCGTAACATAGACATAGACGGATTCCGGCTTCAAATGCTAAAATGCTCCCAAACCTAAAACACAAGCAAAGGGGCTGAAAGCATGAAACACATTTTGACTGGCGCTACGGCGGACAGAAGGGAATTTCTAAAGGGCACGGCCTGGCTCGGCCTGGCTGCGGCGGCCGCAGGCTGCAGGCTGGACAGGTTCGGCTTTGGCGGCGGCGCGCCGATGGCGGGCTTCGCGGCACCGCGGCTAGACTGCATACGCGTGGGGTTCGTAGGCGTCGGATCGCGCGGCACGTACGCGCTCAAGCGTCTTTCGTCGATACCCGGAGTGTCGGTCGCCGCGTTCTGCGATGTCTCCGAGATGCAGATGAAGGGCTGCCGTGACTTTCTCGCGGAGAAGCGCCTTCCGCCGGCGCGCGAGTTTCTTGGTCCTGAATCATACCGCGACCTCTGCCAGTGGGACGGCGTCGACGTCGTCTATGCCTGCACTCCGTGGAAGCTGCATGCGCCCGTCGCGCTCGCGGCGATGCGCGGCGGCAAGCATGCATTCGTCGAGGTCCCCGCGACGATGGACGTTGACAGCTGTTGGGAGCTCGTAGAGACGAGCGAGGCGACGCGTCGTCACTGCATGATGCTCGAGAACTGCTGTTACGGAGAGTCGGAGATGCTGGCCCTGAACATGTGCCGGCTTGGCGTCCTCGGCGAGACGGTCTACGGCGAGGCGGGCTACCTCCACGGAGGGGCCACGCGTGGCCGCAAACTGTCCCAGTTCCGCTCCGAGTGGTACCAGGAGCATCGCGGCAACTACTATCCGACTCACGGGCTCGGCCCCGTCGCGCAGTACATGAACATAAACCGCGGCGACCGCTTCGACTACCTCAACTCGATGGAGACGAAGTCGATAGCCGACTTCATCAGGGGCGGCGACCCGCGCTGGAATGGAAACAACCTCGAGACGTACAGGAAATACCTCATAGGTGGGTACAACTCGTCGCTCATACGCACGGCGAACGGAAAGATAATCCTCCTCAACCTCTCGTGCACGGTGCCGCATCCTTACAGCCGCATCAACACGATACAGGGCACGCACGGCATAATGATGGACTATCCGCTTCGGATCGACATAGAGGAGACGCCGGGGTCAGGCCCGAGGCCCTTCGACGAGAAGCGCACCGAGGAGTACCGCGAGAAGTACCGCCACCCCATGTGGAAGGTGGTTGGAGAAGTTGCGAAGAGGGTGGGCGGACACGGCGGCATGGACTTCATCATGGACCTCCGCTGGGTCTACTGCCTGAGGAACGGGCTGCCGCTCGACATGGACGTCTACGACCTCGCATCGTGGAGCTGCCTCTGCGAAGTCACCGAGAAGTCGCAGGCGCGCCGCGGCGCGCCGGTTGAGGTGCCGGACTTCACTCGCGGCGGCTGGAAGACGATGAAGCCGCTTGGCATCGAGACAGTGGACCTCGCGAAGGTGGGGCTGGGCGACGGCGGAGACGCCGGCGAGCAGCAGACGATCAGGCAGTCGCTCGAGAGCTGACGCGCCGCAGGTGTCAAGCGCGACGGTGCGTAGGAACGAGTTGCCGCGCTTCTCCGCAGGACGGGCGCAGATAATGTCCCAAAATAGTTATTGTCGTAAAATAGGTATGGACGTGTTGCGGCTTTTGGTGCTACAATGCTCCTAACAATCAAACACTAGCAAAGGAGCTGAAAGCATGAAACACTTTTTGACTGTCGCTGTAGCGATAGGGCTTGTAGCCTTGACAGCGCATGGAGATGTTGTTGTCTCGGGGAAGAACATAACAGTTACTGGGGCAGACAACGTCGTCTCGGTGACTGAGGCGGAACAGCAGTTTGACATCCAAGAGGGGGCGTCGGCGACAATGTCGAAAGGCGAATATCCGGCAGTCGTCCATGTTGACAATTCTGCGATTACATTGACTAGTTCGAGCTGGAAGGACGATGTTGTTTTATGGCTTGATGCATCGGCGACTAATTCCCTTTGCTATGAACGGATCAATGACGACCCAGCAGGAGACGTGAAGCGGGTGAGTTTCAATGACAAGTCATATCCCACGATAAACCGTTGGTACGATTGTCGTGGAAATGACCAGCCATATTATGCGATGAATAACCGTGGACTGGCGTATGCCGATGACAAGACGTTCAAGAGCGTGATGCCGTTTGTGGCGACAAACGAGGTCAGCGGCATGCCATACGTGAGCTTCGGCAATTCTGCCCAATTTTCGCGCCGCATTACGTTCTACAGCTCGAGCGACTCAAAAGCCGATACCGATCCGTCGAAACCTTCTGCGTCCGTGTCGTGTAAGTTTGCCTTTGTCGTGTTTGGAAGCCAGCAAGGCGGTGGATATTCGGTTCTGCATCGGCTGGCGCGCGGGGGCCTTGTAGATGGGGCTACAACTCCAACTGCTGCATATCCAATCTTTTCGGAAAATCGCACGACGTATGTAGATGGGGTGCAGGTTGATCCTACGCAGACTGGTTTGAACGGAGAATGGCAAACCATTGCCTTCGGTGGGACGGCCATGAGTCTGCAGGGGCTTTGCATGGATATTTTCAGCAATTATTTTGGAGGCGGCAACTATTGCGAGATCATCCTGATGAGCCGAGTGCCGACTGAAGGAGAGCGCGGCGACATAGAGTCGTATCTTGCTGCGAAGTGGGGAACGGCGAAGCCGCCTGCAACAGACAGGGAAATCCGTCTTTTCGGCACTGGCTCCGTGGCTGTTTCTGACGGCGACTTTGCCATTGGCGGAACTTTTACCGGCTCTCTTGCCGTTGCGTCTGGCGCATCGGTCGTGCTAACCGATGTGAAAGACGCTCCAGGTTCCCCGGCAGCGTTTGACACGGAAGTCGAATCGGGCAAGGACGCCGGCATTTGGTACGATACCGACATGGCGAATACAATCAGCCGCTATTCCAGCCGCGTTTCGAGCGTGGGTTACCACTATAATTTGAGGGAAAGTCCATTTGACAATACGCAGACCTACTGCCTCTACGGCTCGTCTCGCACGCCGAAGCATGAGGCCGACGTGCACGGTTTTGGTCCGTTACGCACCTGGTTCACCTATGATTATTCCTTTGCCGAATCCGGTTGCACCCTCCGACTCGGAGCCGCCGAGACTGCGTCAGGACAGGTCTTCGATTTCAAGACTGGATTCATGGTTCTTGACACGAGCGCCGGAGGCGGAACTCCGTTCTTGGGGAAAAGCATAAATGCAAGCAATGACTATTTGCTGCGTCGCGTTTACTCCAGCACGGCTGTTTTCAATCCGGGAACGAGTTGCCCGGAATTTGTCAAAGAAGCGGGGGTTCGCCTGAATGGCGTTTCAGGCGCCAAGCCAACGCAACGGAAGTTCAACTATAGACCGGAAGTGCTTTCGGTTTCTTTTTCCGAGGCTTTTCCCCTCCGCTGCTTCGGCGCCTATGAAAACACAAGTGCAGACAACATGCTCATCCATGGCGAGAGCCTGTTCTACAAGCGGGCTCTTTCGGAAACGGAACGTGACGACACCGAGGCGTATCTCATGAACAAGTGGCTTGGCCTTACGCCGAAGGGCTACGGCAATCCCTCGGGCGTCATTGTTTCAGGTTCGGGAACTGTTGCGTTGGCCAGTCGGTGCGAGCATCCCGTGTTCGACATCGGCTTTTCCGGTACTGTCGTCTTGTCCGATGTGATTGGCTTTGTAGTTTCGACGAATGCGTCAGGTGAGACGGTTGTTTCCGATGCCATGAATGTTCCTTCTGCGACAATAGAGGCTCCTGCCGTCGTAACTGTCAAGATTGACATGGGTGAACTCGACAGCCCAAGACCGGATGACTACGTCTTGATTTCCGCAGATGCACTGCCGAGGTCTACGACTTTTGTGATGGACGCCTCGTCTCTGTCTGAAAAGGCCGCCGCAAGGCTTGAACTTGTTGTCATCGACGACATGTTGAAGCTTAGGGCGAGCAAGCCCGGACTGACTATTATTTTAAGGTAAGGTGAAGGTGTGCTTAAAGCTCGGCATGGCTTAAAGAATGAAAGGAGTCTGTTGTGTTGTTGCCTGTCGAAACCGTCGTCGAAAGGGCGAACAGACTGCTGAAGGGGTGGGGCGCGTTCTACTCCGTCGGATATCCGTACAGGGTCTTCCGCAAGGTGAACCACTATGTGCTGAAGCGCATGGCACGATTCCTCAACAGGAAGAGCCAGCGGTACTACCGACTGAAGTTCGCTGACACCTACTACGGCGAGATGACTCACTACGGCCTCTACCGCCTCGTGTGGGCGGACGTGAGGAGGGCGCGGATTTGACAGGAAAAATGCGCATAATATGCGCTTGACAATCAAAGAAAGGCAAGAATCCATGGCAACGGGAAAAGCACTTGATGGAAAGCCGTATGCGGGAAATCCGCACGTACGGTTTGACGAGGGGGAAGTCGCACCATGCACCGCAGAAGCTTCGCTTCGGAGGGAACCTTGCCGAAGGCAACCCGAAGGGCGCGCAAGCGGGTGCGCGGCAACGCCGAGGCGTGGGGCTCTACTCTACAATATGATGAAGTCGTCCATGCTTCTTGTGAGCGCCGTTGGAATCGGTTATGTGTCCAACGCTGACTTCAACAAGCCGCCCGTCCCGTATGATGTTCCCCCATTGCTTGTCACGACGTCGGGCAAGCCTGTGTGTTCCCGCGAACAGTGGGAAACGTTGCGCCGACCTGAGATTGAGAGGATTTTGCTTGAGCAGGAATATGGCATGCGTCCAGTCGAAAGACCGGCAGATCTTGCGTTTTCCGAGAGCGCAACGCCCGAGGTGTGCTATGGGGGGAAGGCTATACGCAAGCGTATCAGGGCCACATATTCTGGGCCGGGTGGCAGTGGCGATATAAATTTTTCGGTGTGGATTCCAAGGCGTTCAACGCCCGCTCCAGTGTTCATACACTCGAGTCCAAGACCGTCCGAGAGTGCTGACGACGTGAATGCGCCCCGGCATGCGTATTGGTTGCCCGTGGATGACATTGTCTCGCGCGGATTTGCCGTTGTTGCATATTGCAATCAGGATGTTGCAGAGGACTGCCGCGGGTCAGATGTGGCGACGTCCGGAGTCTTTAAAGTGTTTGGACCAGAAAGGCTCATGAGACGAGGTCCGACAGAGTGGGGCATCTTGTCCGCGTGGGCGTGGGGCATGAGTCGCATACTCGACTGGGTGGAGACCGAGCCTCTGCTTGATGCCAAACGGGCGGCGGCGGTTGGCCTCTCAAGGAATGGCAAGACGGCACTTTTTGCTGGCGCTTTTGACAAGCGCTTTGCGCTGACTGTGTCGTGTTGCTCGGGATGTTCTGGTGCAAAGCTGAATCACATTTCCTTGCTCGAGTCAGAGCACATAGTGAACATCGTGAAATTGGCCGAGAAATGGTTCTGTCCGAACTACACCAACTACGTCGGAAGGGACTGCGATGCGGTTGGCAAGAGTTGCGACATGCCGTTTGACCAGCATTTTCTGCTTGCACTGGTTGCGCCGCGCCTGCTTTACGTTTCAAGTGCCACGGAAGACGCCTGGGCTGGGCCGAGAGGTGAATTCGCTGCGTTGGAGCTTGCTTCGCCAGTTTGGCAGCTATATGGAAAACCGGGTTTGGTGGCGCACGGGTTCCCGAAGGCGGATGTGCCGTTCAATGCAGGAACGCTTGGTTATCATTTGCGGACGGGAGTTCATGACATAACGCGCTACGACTGGCAGTGCTACATGGATTTCGCCGAAGCCCACGGCTGGTTGAATTCTCTTGGACGTGACGACGGCGCTTCTGCCGATGCAGGTAGGTCGAGTATTGTCCTTGCAGAGAGAGGAGGGCGTGCTGGAGCCGTATTTTGCCCACCTGATGCGTCGAAACGCATGTTGAAGGCTGCCGATGAATACGCAACTTATGTTGAAAGGATAGTGGGCGTGCGTCCGGAAATCGTTTCATCTCCAGGTTCTGCTGTGGTTCTTCTTGAGCAAGACGAGTCCAAGAGTCTTGGAGTCGACGGCTTTCGTCTTTGTGCAAAGGATGGTAAGTTGCGCGTGACTGGAGGGCAGAGGGGCGTTCTCTACGGAATTTATGAAATCCTGGAGACCTATTGTGGCGTCGGTTGGTTTTCCTCGTGGCATGAAGTAGTGCCTACGCGCGACGAGCTGTCGGTGCCGGCGGATTTGGATGAGGTGCAGAGGCCTGCCTTTGAAGTCCGCGATGCGCTTTGGTACGATGTGATGTCAAATGCTGAGTTCGCGGACAGGCTTCGGATTAACGGAGGGTCGTTTGGCTTTGATAATGTTTTAGGCACTTGCCATACGTTTGACATCCTCGTTCCGCCGTCCAAGTATTTTAAAACGCATCCTGAATATTTTGCCTTTTTCAATGGTCGCAGACAGTCGGAGGGGACGCAGTTATGCCTGACCAATAAAGACGTGCTGAGGATCGTTACGGAGGGGGTCCTGGCTCGTCTTCGGTTAAATCCGTCAGCGCGGTTTGTTGGAGTGTCGCAGAATGACTGTCAGACTTTCTGCGAGTGCGAGTCGTGCAAAGCTGTCGATGACGAGGAGGAGTCCCACGCCGGTACGATGATTCATTTTGTGAACGCTGTCGCGGAGCGCGTGGAACGTGAATTTCCGGGAGTGGTTGTCGAGACTTTGGCGTATCAATACACGCGCAAGCCGCCGAAACACGTGAGGCCCCGGCATAATGTCATGCCGTGCCTATGCACGGTTGAGTGCGATTTCGGAGGTCCTCTGGCGGAATCGTGCCATCTGGAGACGGTGGGGTTTGGCAATGAGTTGCGCACATGGTCTGGCATGTCGAAACGTCTGTTCGTCTGGGATTACACCGTGAACTTCCGGCAGTATATGCAGGCTTTTGCGAATTTTGATTCAATGCATAGCAACATTCGGCTGTTTCGCGATAGCGGAGTGAGATATCTTCGGGAGCAGGGGGATTGGAGGGCGTATCATGCTTTCTTTGGCGAACTCAAGTTGTATTTGCTGGCCAAGTGGATGTGGAATCCCGATCTTCCCGTTGAGCCGTTGCTTGAGCGCTTTTTTACAGGCTATTACGGCGCGGCTGCGCCATTTGCCCGTCAATACTATGATCGTCTGCTGTCGGAGAGCAGAGCGCATTGGCGGGGAGGTAGAAACCCGACGCTTATCTACATGCCCATTACCGATGCGCCGCCGGACATGAATACGATTGAATGGGCCGATCAGATATGGAAACGTGCGGAGGATGCTGTCAGGAACGAGTCTGAGACGTACCGTTACAATGTTCGTATGAGTGCGCTATGGAACGACTATCAGCGAATTATGCAGTCGTCGCGTTACATAACAAAGGATCCGGTCAAGACAGCTGCTGCCAAAGGCCGCTCGGCGCTTGCCAGTTCAATACTGGCGCGAAGCCGCAGTGGGCGCAAGGTGTTCTTTCGGGATAGTGGCAACGCCAGTGACGTTCAGTTGTTGGAACGCATGGCAGGTTCCGACACGGCGCGCGGCAGTTTCGACAAGGCCCGTCTGTATGCGCCGGACTTCCCTGTCTGGATGGGTAAATTTCAGAAGTCAGATGGCGAGACAGGCAGGCCCACATATCGGTTTGGCAATGGAAGGGCTGCATGGAACACGGTTTTCGGATTCGAAGACGTTGCGTTTGATGAGGGCGTTGATTATGTGTTCCGGGTGCATTTGAAATGCGTCCGTGCAAAAGATGCGCCAGACGGTGAGGTTTTCTGGGCTGGAGTGTGGGATGAGTCGAAAAATGCACAGGCATGTGCCAATTACTCCTTGCAAGCGAAATCGCTGAAGAATGAGTGGGGGTGGTACGACGTTGGTGTGTTTCGTCCTGGCAAGAAAACGAAGCTCTGGATATCGCCTGGACGCACTAAGTGGAAAAGCGGTGAGAAACCGGCATTTGACTCTTTGCTTGTTGACGCGATAGAGATTGCAATTCTGTCGAGATGAACGATAACTCTCGACATGTCGTCGGGCCGCGAGAGCGTGAAATGCCAGCTCTCGGTGGAAGGTGTGGGAAGGAAAACCATGCGATGAGTAGCAAGGAAATGCGACAATGAAGATAAAGCTTGCAGTGGTGGCGGTTCTGTCCGCTACGATGACGGTGGCGGCGGATGACATCTTCCGTCCTGGAGAGTTTTTCATCGGCTGCAACTTCTGGGGCTCGAAGGCCGGTGTCCACATGTGGCGGCAGCAGGACTGGGACGCATGGGAGATCGAGAAGGACATCGCCGCAGTCGCCGCCAGCGGCGTGGAGGTGATGCGCGTATTCCCGACATGGAGCGAGTTCCAGCCGATCGTGCGCAACATCGGGTGCTCGGGGAAGCGACTGGAGTACCTCGTCGAGGGGAAGGAGACCCCCGTCTACGATCCCTACTGGCTGGACGGCAAGGCCGTGGAGCGCTTCCGGTTCTTCTGCGACGCCGCCCACCGCCACAAGATAAAGCTGATGGTTGCGGTTCTGACGGGCTGGATGTCGGGAAGGCTCTTCTTCCCGCGTGCGGTGGAGGGCATGGACCTGCTGACAGACAACGAGGCGTTGATGGTGGAAAGCCGGTTCATGCGGGCCTTCGTGCGCCGTTTCAGGAACCATCCGGCGATTGCGGCCTGGGATCTCGGTAACGAGTGCAACAACCTCGGGACAGCCAAGCGTCCTGAGGATCTGTGGGTATGGCTGAACATGGCTTCGTCGGCGATTCGGATCGAAGACCCCTCGCGTCCGGTGATCGCCGGAATGCACGGGATGAGCTCCGACTTCACCCGGCCGTGGAACCTGCGGCACCAGGGCGAACTGCTTGACATCCTGACGCCGCACACGTATCCTTCGCCGTACAGGCCGGAGGCGAACAGGGGTGCGCTCAACACGTTCCGAAACGCGATGCAGCAGCCGGCGCAGTCGCTCTTCTACGAGGGCGTCTCTGGGCGACGGGCCTTCCCCCAGGAGGTCGGCAACTTCGGGCCGACGATGTCGCCCGACTGGATGGCGGCGCTTGGCATCCGCCAGCAGGCGTTCGCGACGTGGATGCACGGGCTCGCCGGCTATCTCTGGTGGGTGGCCTTCGACCAGGATCATCTCGCCTATCCGCCGTTCGAGAACAACTCGATGGAACGGGAGCTTGGAATGATCAGGCCTGATGCCGCCCGCACGCCCAAGCCGCAGGCGCAGGCGATTCGCGAATTCCGCAGGTTCAAGGACTCATTGCCGTTCAAGGCCATTCCGCCGCGCCGGATCGACGCCGTCTGCCTTGTCTCCGAGATGGAAGAGTTCTGGCAGACTTCGTTCGGGGCGTTCATGCTTGTCAAGCAGGCCGGGTTCGACGTCGCCTTCTGCGGGGCGGAGTCGCAGGAGCTACCCGAGGCGAGTCTTTACATCGTGCCGTCCGGAACGGGATGGTCCACCTACTCAAACCGTGCCTGGACACGCGTCGTCGACCGGGTGAAGGCGGGAGCGACGATGATCGTCTCGCGCGGCGGGCAGGCGGGCTATTCGGACTGGCTCGAGGTGGCAGGACTGGAATCGGTGATGTACAACGGCGACCACAAGATCGAGTTCGACTTCGCGGGATCGCGCCTGCGTGCCTCCGACACGTTCGTGGCGGAGCAGAAGCCGGTCGGCTGCGACGTGCTTGCGCGTGACCAGACTGGCAACACGGTCGTGAGCATCAAGCGCCTGGGCAGAGGCAAGGTCATTGTCGTGAACTTCGACCTCGAACACCAGGTCGCATTGGGCCTCGGGGGGTCCGTCGACGGCAAGATCGAGAACCCTATGTGGAAGCTCTATGCGTTCGCCGCGAAGGAGGCCGGCGTCGTCCGCCGCATAACGCGCGACGACACCGGGCTTGTCGTAACAGAGCATCCCGGATATGGCGATTCAACGCTGGTCATGCTGCTAAACACCCATGGCGAGGACCGAGCCTTCGACATTCGCGTCGACGGCGAGGTGGCTTCCGTGTGGAACGGCGAATACAGGGAAGGCAAGCTGCACTTGAGGAGGAACGACGGATGCATCATGGCGGTCAAGTGATTCTCGCGGCCGTGGCGCTTGCCGCAGCCGACCTGTCGGCGGCGTGGAAGCGTCCGGCGTTCTGCATGCCGGACACGCTCTACGCGGCGCCGGGCATCGAGTGCAACGTGTATTTCGGCTCGGCGTTCGACACCGACAGCTTCCGGGCGTATTCGTTCGACGTGGAGGGGAAGGTCGGGCGCTGCCTGAACGACCGCTGGACCTGGACGCCGACGCCCGGTGACGCTGGCACGCGGCACAGGCTCGTGTTCAACGCCTGGAGCGATTTCGCGGCTTGCGTCTCGCGCACGGTGTCCGTCGTGGTCGCGAAGTCCGCGGCGGACAAGTCCCGCAAGGTGACGTTTGCGCTTCTCGGCGACTCGCTCACGAACGCCCGCTACCAGGACCGCATACTCGCGGTGATGCGCGAGGCCGGGTGGTCGCAGTTCACGCCCGTCGGGTCCCGTTCCGGTTCCAGCGCCGAGCTGCCCGGCGTCTACCGCGACGGCGAGGCTGCGCACGACGGCTACGGCGGATTCTCGCCGGGGGCGTTCCTTTCGCGCTACGCCTTGGCCGTCGACGAGGTCGACAACGTGCAGAGCGAGGCCGAGAAGGAGCAGCTGCTGGCGTTTGGCGTGGAGATTCCGCCAGGCAAGGAATGGATGCGAGGAATACTCAAGAGCCCGTTCGTCCGGTTTGAGGGCGGAAGCAAGAAGGTCGACGTGCAGGCCTGGCTCGACCGCGTCAACGGCGGCCTTCCGCCGGACTTCGTCTTCATCGAGCTGGGCGTAAACGGCGACTATGGAAGAACCGAGGCCTCGGCCGAGAAGCATTGCGAATTGGTGCAGGTCCCCGACATGCGACGGCTGATTGCTGCGGTTCGCGAAGTCGCGCCGCAGGCGAAGATAGCCCTTGGCTCCTGCGTCGTCGGCGCCGACCAGGACGCGCACGGCAGGAACTACGGATGCGCGATTTCCGCCGTATCCTCCCGCCGGGCCATTTTCCACGTCAGTGCCTGCTGGGAAAGGCTTGTAAAGGAGCTTAACGACGCCGGCGACCGCAACGTGTTCTTCATACCGTTCGGCTGCGCGATCGACCCGGTCAACGGCTACATACGCACGACGGAGCCGGCGTTTGTCCATTCGGACGTCAATGTCGTGCGCATAACCAACGCGCTGCATCCATGCCTCGCGGGCGGCAGGCAGCTTGGCGACGCAGTCGGCTCGTTTCTGCTCGCCAAACTTGCGGAAGGGGACGGCGACGGCTTCGACACGGCGTCGGCGTGGGTTGCGGGCGTCAAGTTCGCGTGGGGCGCAAACCGCGACCGCACTACTCCTCCACCGCGGCTTACGGTGCGCTTCCGCACGGCGTCCGGCGCGACGAATGTCTACTCGCTCGGCGATGTCGACTTCAAGAACCGGCACTATCTCCAGCGGCGGTTCAGCGGAAAGGAGCTCGCAGAACTCAAGGGCTCCACGTGCCTCGGCTTCGCGTTCGAGGGCCTGACGGACGAGGACAAGGGCGTTTCGTTCTCCGACGCGCGGCTGTTCCGCGAAGAGCTCCCGCCGATACCGGCGGTGACGCGCGCGAAACGCAACCTGGTTCCGATGAAGAACCAGAACCTCGGCAACAACACGGGTCCCGGGACGCTGCCGTTCCCCGTCCGCGAAAAGACTGTGCAGCCTGCTGCGGCGTCGGCCAAGCCGCCGCTTGCAGTGGTGCCGCGATTCACCGGCGGCGCGGTCAGGCCCGGCGAGGCGCGCTATCTCGATGTGCGCGAGCGGCGCGAGGGCAGGGTGCTCGTGGTCGACCTTTCCGCGCCTGCGGGGAAGGTGACGGAGATCAACCTCGGGCTGGCCGGGGAGGCGCGGCGCGAACGTCTGGTCCGCGTGCCGTATCTGCCGAACTTCGGCGAGGTGGAGCTGCTGGATGGCGGGCTCTTCCGGTTCGCCTGCCTTGACTGGTACCGGTCGAACGCCTCCGAGGTGCGGACCAATTCGGACCATTCGGTGAGCGTTGTCTACCTGCCGAAGACCGACGGCACGTACAACGACGTCTGCGAAAGGGTGGTGATCGCGCTTTCCGACGAGTTCGCGGACGTCCTGCCTGAGATACCCAACCCTCCATCTCCGTTCAAGCGGCTGGTGGGCGAGAGGCTCTGGCGGTCTCATGCCGCCTCGAACCGCGCGCGCGACCGCGCGTTCTGGCGGTTTATGCACGACAACGGCATCCGCAAGGTGTGCGTCATGGACCACGAGACGATGTGGCGGGACGGCGGAGAGGCGTTCACCATGACGACGTCGGCAGCAGCCGGGCGCGGCGGCGACAGGGCGCAGATGGAGTACACGCGGTTCATGATCGACGGGCTCGGCTACGTGTACGGTCCGTACAACAACTACACCGACTACCAGCCGAACAACGACCGCTGGTGGAGCGTCGACCGGGTGGCCCGGCGGAGCGACGGCTCGCTGGTCGGCGCCTGGCTGCGCAGCTACACCCCGAAGGCGACGGCGATCCTGCCGATCTGCGAGGATGTCGCCTCCGAGGCGCAGAGGAAGTTTTCGTTCCACGGCGCATACTGCGACGTGCATACTGCGGTACATCCATGGCGAAAGGTTGACTACGACGCGCGCTGTCCCGGCGCAGGCACGTTCTCGCAGGTGTTCTACGCCTGGGGCGAGCTGCTGCTCATGCAGCGCAGGCTCTGGCAGGGGCCGGTCTGGAGCGAAGGCGGCAACCACTTCATGTTCGCCGGCCTTGCGGACGGCAACTACGCCTCGGACTATTGGTACGACTTCGCGGCGATGCCGTGGCTTGTTGACTTCGACCTTCTCAAGATTCATCCGCTTGAATGCGACTTCGGCATGGGGTCGCTTTCCATGTTCTCGCACCCGGCGACGATCGCCGAGAGGGACTTCTACCTGCCGGGGATGCCTGAAGGTCGCGACCGGCTGGTGGATTCGTTCATCGCGGCCACGCTTGCCTTCGGGCACAACGGGCTCCTGATCGCCGACTGGTGCTGGAAGCCGGCGAAGATGTTCGGCCCCGCCTACTGCGGGCCGAGCGAGGAGACGTTCAAGGACGGCCTGGCCATCGCCAGGCGCAGCTATTTCATGACGCAGGCGATCGCGGCGAGGTATTCGCAGGAAAAGGCCGTCGAGATACGCTACTTCGACGGCGACGGGCGCGCCTGCGGAACATCGGAGGCGCTCGTCTCCGGCGCGATAGGGCTGCGGCACGTCTACGTGCGCTATTCCGGCGGAACGCACGTCGCGGTCAACGGCAATCCGAGGGAGCGGATGAAGGCGCGTGTTGCCGGCGTCGAGGTCGACCTGCCGCCGTACGGCTACCGCTGCTGGACCGACGACGGAGAAGTGTTCGTGCGCGCGGACGACAGCGGCGGCAACGGGCGGCGGCGCTATTTCGCCAGATCCCCGGAATACGTATATGACGGCGGTGCGGAAGGCGCGGCGTCCCTCAGATGCCGATTGCCTGGTGCTAAGTGACAACATCAACATAAGGAGAACGAAGAAATGAAAAGACGAGAGTTCCTGAAATGCGCGGGAAAGTGTGCGGGGCTTTGCGGGGCGACCGGGCTGGTCGGCCTGCCCCCGACGGCGCAGGCGGCCGGCTCCGCCGCGGACAAGGCGGCGCCGCTGATGATACGACCGTACCAGCTTCTCTGCACTGTCTGTTCACTGGGCGCGGACGACGCGTCGCTGTCGCCACACTACGCGCGAGCCATGGAGATTCGCGAGGCGATCCGGAAGAACCCGGACGTCCCCGTGACGCTGTCCTGCCAGGTAGGCGCAATCTACTCCTTTCAGGACTCCGGCACTTCGGAGGACACGCCCGAGGGCGAGGAGTACAACCGGAAGCGCGACTTCGAGGTTCTGGAGATACTCGGCCTGCCGCCAGGAAGCACCCTGCCGGCCCGCGCCCTGTTCGAACTCCTCATGAAGGGGCTGCCGTCGATATCCGGCATCTGCGGCTACGGCAAGGCCACCGGAGAAGCGTGGAAGGGCTGCCCGATGGCGGAGACCGGCAACTACGAGAACGGGTACTGCAAGGGGGTCAAGGCGCTGATCCCGCCGCGGGACGAGAAGCAGATGGCGAAGGACAAGGCCGAGTCGCTGCAGGCGATGTACAGCGCCGACGTCGTGCCGGTCAGGGCGCACATCCTCGTCTGCGCGGTGTGCCAGTACGGCGAGGGGCTGCGGCCTGGCTACAAGGAGGACAACCTGCCGGAGCTGCTCGACGTGATCCTGAACAGGAACCCCGACCTGAAGATCAGGCTGGTGGCGGGCGCCGACTGGATGATATGCGCGCCGTGCCCGGGGCGGAACCCGGAGCTTAACTGCTGCATCCACGTGATGGGGTCGGGCGAGCTTGACAGCCAGAAGCGCGACCTAGACCTCCTGCAGAAGCTAGGGCTCAGGTTCGGCACCGTGATGAAGGCGCGGGATCTCTACAAGCTCATCTTCGAGCGCATCACCACGACGCACGGCATCCCCGACATCTGCATCAAGCAAAACACCATGCCGTCGGTCTGGTGGGACGAGTGCTGCGGGCACCTCTTCAACGGCAATCCGCGCGCTCTCTACGAGAAGGGCCGCCGCGCCATGATGAAGAAGCTCGGGCTCGAGGAACACGCCTGACATGAAGTGCCTGCTATTGCCCGTCTGCCTGGCATTCGGGACTTTCGCGTCGACTGGCGCGGAGGTTTCGACGCAGGAGTTCTCCAGAGAGGTAGAGCGCGCCCTTCCCGCAGAGGGGCCGTATGATTTCCACAGGCATCTCGAAACCGCCCCAGTCCACACGCCGCGGCGCGCTCCGGCGGCACGGCCTTCGGCGGACGAGATTGCGCTGCCGGAAAGGGGGTGGAAACTCGTGTGGAATCCCGACGGGGGCGAGGTGCTGCGCACCGCAGTTCAGGATTTCCGCGACTATCTCAAGGTCTCGATGGGGATCGACGTCGGCCTGGAGGAGCGGGATTCACTGGACGACTGGCAGTCCGTCTCGGGCGCCATCGTGGTCGGCACGCGAAATCAGCTTCCCGCCTTCGGGGAGAAGCTGTCCGGGCCGAAGGACTACCGGCTGGCAGTAACGCCCGGGCGCGTCATGGTATGCGGCTTCGACGAACGCGGCGCGATGTTCGGCCTCTGCAACCTCGAGGCGCGGATGAACCTGCGCGAGGCGCCGTTCCTGGCGGCTGACCTCGATACCGTGCGCCACAGCCTCTGCGACGTGCGCATGGCGCAGTCGTGGATGGGATGGATGGAGTTCCCGGACTCGCTGCTGTCGCGGATGGCGCACGACGGGTTCGACGCCATCTTCGTGGCGCAGGCGAACCCAAACGGCGACCGCACGACGGCCGAGACCTCGACCGACTTCTACGCGCGTCTTCTCTACCGAAAACGTCCACTTGACCCCGAGCGGATGCACGACCTCGTCAGGCGCGCGTCGAAGCACGGCATCAAGGTCTACACGCAGATCATCTACCAGTACATGGGGACGCCCGAAAGCGAGGCGGGGCTCAGGAAACTCGTGCGCGACATAATCAGGGAATTCCCCGACATCCACGGGTATGTGCTCCTGACGGAGGGGTTCTGGTACCGTAAGTGGGGCGGGCAGGACGACGGCGAGGAATATCTGAAGGACTGGGCGCGGAACTGGAGCAGGGCCGTGGCCATCGTCGCGGAGGAATGTCACAGGGTGAATCCGGCGACGGAGATACTGCCATGGGAATACAACATCAACTTCCGCCCGGAGAACGCCGGGGTGAAGCGGTATTTCATCCGGCAGCTCCCCAAGGGCACGATCCCGCTCCTCTCGTGGGAGAACGGCAAGCTCCTTGAGCTGGACGACTTCAGGGGATGGGTGCGGGACTACTCCGTCAGCCAGGTCGGGCCGGCGGAGGTCACGCGGGCGCAGATAGAGGAGGCCCGTCGCCGCAGGATGAAGGTCTACGTGAACGGAGACACGTTCGTCTGCGGGGCGCAGCTGCAGACCGTTCCCTACCATCCGTTCCCGTACCAGTGGCACGAGCGCTACCGGGCGATGGAAAGGCATGGGGTGAACGGCACGATGGAGAGCTGGAGCCAGGGCTACAGTCCGAACCTCATGACGGAGTTCAGGTCATGGTACTGCTGGAGCGACGCCCCGGGCGTCGACGATCTCCTCGCCGCGATCGCGTCGCGGGAGTTCGGCGTGGAGAACTCCGCCTCGGTCCTGAAGGCGTGGAGGCTCTTCAGCGAGGCGATCCGCCTCGTGCCGGACACCGGCCCGTACATGGGCACCAGCAACGCAATCGGCAATCCGATCTTCTTCAGGGAGCCGCCGCTGCGCACGGCCACGTTCACGCATTCATGGTCGTACGACCCTACGCCGATGGCGGAGATGGACAAGGCGGACGGGCTCAATCCATACTGGCCGTTCACCTACGCAAGGATGGTGTTCGTCCCCGATTTCGAGAACAAGGTGAACCGGGCCGAGAACTACGCCCGGTTCGTGTCGGGCGTCGAAACGGATCGGGACAGGCCGTTTCTACCGGTGTTCCTGAAGTACCTCCGCCTCGCGGCGGACAAGTTCGAGGCGGGCATGAAGCTCTACCGTGCCGCAGCTCTCGCGAGCCCGACGGCCAAGCGCCGGACGGCTCTCCGGGAGGTGGTCGTCGCCGAGCAGCTCCAGCGGATGCTTGAGAGCGACCGCGCTATCCTCGAGTTCGAGGCCCTTCGCCTGAAGCTGGCGGCCGAGAAAGACGCGCAGGCGGCGAAGGCGCTCCTGGGCAGGATGGAGGCGATACTACGCGAGGAGATCGAGCGCACCGAACGGTCGCTTCTCGCAGCGACGCGCGATTCGCGGCTCGGCTTCCAGCAGGAAAGCGACTACGTCTACACGCCATACTCGCTGCAGGAGAAGCTGAAGTCCCTGCGCGATACGCTTGAGAGGGAATTGCCGAACGCATGGAAGTCCCTACTTGATCCCTGATTCGCGCCCCACATCTCCGCCGCTTTTTTGGTATAATTACCCGCAAAGGCAAGATGATTGGAAATAGGGTGACGACCTGCGCGAGCTGCAGGTGACGCATCCATCGCGGGAGCGAATGCAGACATGAAGGCGAAGACGTTCATCGACCAGGTAGAGGTGATAGTGCGCTCCGGCAAGGGCGGCGACGGGAAGACGTCGTTCCGCCGCGAGGCGCTCGTCGCGTTCGGCGGGCCTGACGGCGGCGACGGCGGGCGCGGGGGAGACGTCGTCTTCAAGGCGTCGGAGCACGTCAATTCGCTGCTGGCCCTCCACTACGACCCGAAGTGCTTCGCGCAGGACGGCGCGCCGGGGCAGGGACAGAAGATGTTCGGAAAGCGCGGGCGCGACTGCGTCGTGCCGGTGCCGCTCGGCACCGAGGTGTACGAAGCCGACACGGGGCTCCTCGTCGCCGACATCACGAAGCCCGGCCAGACCGCCGTCGTCGCGAAGGGCGGAGCGGGCGGCTTCGGCAACGTCCACTTCAAGAGCTCGGTGAACCAGGCCCCGACCGAGCACACGCCGGGGGGCGAATGCGAGGAGCGGCGCCTCAGGCTGGAGCTCAAGACTATCGCCGACATCGGCCTGCTCGGGTTCCCGAACGCCGGCAAGAGCTCCATCCTGGCCGCGCTTTCCGCGGCGCGTCCGAAGATCGCGAGCTACCCGTTCACCACACTGAACCCCGTCGTCGGCACGCTCGTCTTCGACGACTACGCCAAAATTCGCATAGCCGACGTGCCCGGGATAATCGAGGGCGCGGCAAGGGGCGTCGGCCTCGGCACGGCGTTTCTGCGGCATCTCGAGCGCGCGACGGCCCTGCTGTACGTGATAGACATGGCCGGAAGCGACGGGCGCGAGCCATGGCAGGACTACGAAGTGCTGCGCCGCGAGGTTTCAGAGTACTCCCTGTCGCTTGCGGAGAAGCCTTCGCTAGTCGTCGCCAACAAGCTGGACACCGAGGCAGGGCGCGAGAACCTCCCCAGGTTCGTCTCGGAGACCGGCGTGACGCCGATAGGCATCTCCTGCGTGACGCAGGAGGGAATGCCAGCGCTGAAGGAAGAGCTTCGCAAGCTCGTCGCGCCCAGGGCCAGGTTCCACCACACCCATGCGGAGACTCCGGACCTCAGCGAGATGCCGGACACCACGGGCGACGAGATTCCGGCGGAGGCGCTGAAGTTCGCGACATTCCTGAAGCTTGAGAAGCCGAAGTCGAAGACCCATCCTTCGCGCGGCAACATCCACTGACCGCCAATCTAGGAATTAACGGCAATGGGAACCGAATTTAGAATCGACAACTGCTGGATGCTCCTGCCGGAGCGTCGCGTCGCCCGCGGCGACTTGGTGATCGGCGCCGAGCGCAACATCGCGGCAATAGAGGAGCGCGACTGCGAGCCCGACAAGCTTGTCATGCCTGGTCTCGTCAACTGCCACGGCCACACGGCGATGACGCTTGTGCGCGGGCTCGGCGGCGGATTGCCGCTCCAGCGCTGGCTCGAGGAGGCGATATTCCCCGTAGAGGCGAAGATGACGGCGAAGGACGTCCGTGCCGGCGCCGTGTGGGGCATAATGGAAATGCTGTCGGGCGGAACGACGTGCGTAGCCGACATGTACGACTTTCCGGGAGAGATGGGCGTCGCGCTTCTGGAGTTTGGCATGAAGGGGCGCACCTGCCGCGTGGGTCTCAGTTTCGTTCCTGGACGCCTCGAAGACTGCATAAAGTCGTGCCGTTCCTGGAACGAGTGGATCGACAGGGATATCCACGACGACGTCTATGACGACATCTGCATACACTCCGAGTACCTCACGGACGAGAAGTTCTGCCGTGCGATGGCCGAGGCGAACCGCGAGCTGAAGCGTCCGCTCCACGTGCACGTGAGCGAGACGCGCAAGGAGCATGAGGAGTGCATCGCGCGCCACGGCAAGACGCCTATCGCGTATCTGGCCGACACGGGAATACTAGATCACGGCGGCTATGCGGCGCACTGCGTGTGGTGCACCGACGACGACTTCAGGATAATGGCCGAGAAGGGCGTATCGCTCGTCCACAACCCGACGAGCAACATGAAGCTCGGAAGTGGCTTCGCCCGAGTTCCCCGCGCGATGGAGTTAGGCGTAAACGTCGCGCTTGGCACCGACGGCTGCGCGTCGAACGACAACCTCGACATGTTCGAAGAGATGCACATCGCCTCGCTCATCCACAAGGGGCTCGCGTGCGACCCGACCGTGCTTTCGGCGTGGGACGTCATAGAGATGGCGACTAAGAACGGCGCGAAGGCGCTCGGGCTAAAGAACACGGGCGAGATATCCGTCGGCAAGGCGGCGGACCTCTGCGTCGTGGACATGACGCGGTTCCATCTGGCGCCGGCAATCGACATTCCGAACTTGGTGGTGAACTCGATGGGCGCGGCAGACGTGGAGTTGACGATAGTCGATGGATGCGTCGTCTACGAGCGGCAGGGCGACGAGCGCATCTTCGATTGCTTTCCGGATGGAGACATCGTCACCACCGCCCGCAAGGAGCTCATTGCGGCAGTCAAAAGGCTAGGGCTATGAAGCGGGCGTTTGTGATAGCGATGGAGTGCGAGGCGGATGCGGTTCGGCCCGCGCTGCGCGACGGCGACAGGCTGTACGTCTCGGGGATAGGCAAGGTGAACGCCGCCGCGGCAACGCAGCTTGCGATCTGCGAAGGCGCCAACGAGATATGGAACGCGGGCCTCAGCGGCGGATTCGGCGACGTCGAGGTCGGCGGCGTCTACGGCGTCGAGAGGGCTGTCGAGTACGACTTCGACCTCGCCAAGCTGAACGGCACCGCCGTCGGCGTGCTGGACGAGATGAAGACGCCGTACCTGCCGTTCTCGAGAATCGAGGGCGCGGAACTCGGCCTTCCTGGGTTCGGTGGCTGGCGCACCCTTGCGACCGGGGACCACTTCAACGACGGCGAGGCTGACTACGACCTCATAACGCGCACGCTCGGCGCGTCGCTCCGCGACATGGAGGGCGCCGCCATCGCGCACGTGTGCATGCGGCGCGGCGTTCCGTGTTTCTCCTTCAAGTGCGTCACGAACGTCGCAGGCGGCGGCTCGATGACGGGGCAGTATCGGGAGAACAAGGACCGCTGTCTCGCGGCGCTGGAAACTGCCGCGAAGGCGCTTGCCTTTTCGGGCAAGGAGGTGAATTGCCCATGAACCTGTCATTTGTGTTGGCGGCATTTGCGCCTGCGAGGCGGAGGCAAGGATGAGCAAAGAGGCGAGTCGATGGAGGCTGCTGGCGGTCAAGGCCCTGCGCGCGGTACGCCTGGTCAGCGCCAAGAGTTGCGCAGACATGCTTGACTACATGGCGATCGAGTCGTCGCCGCTGTTTTCCCGCGAGTGGTACCTGCAGAAGAACCCAGACGTAGACAAGGCCCATGTCGACCCAGTCTGGCACTATCTTCACCGCGGATGGAAGCGCGGCCTGGACCCTGGCCCCGACTTTTGCGGGAAGGAGTACCTGCGGCTGTATCCTGACGCTGCCAAGGCCGGCATCGCGCCGCTTCTTCACTACGAGCGGTGCGGACGGCTTGAAGGCCGCTCTCTGCCGACCCACTCCGGCAAGCGGGTCAACGAGGTCTGCGTCACGCGCAAGCCGATCGAGATCGTAGAGGACCTTCCGTTCTCGGACGGGCTGGTCGAGCGAATCCATCGGGACGTGTTGAAGGGGCTTTACGGAGGCAAGGCGAGGCCATGAAGAGAAAGTGCGACTTCCGCGTCCTATTCGTGACGTGGACAAAGTGTCAGAGCGCCCCGTATCTGGATCCATCGGTCCGATACCGCTGCTACAACCCAGCGGAGGTTATGGCCGACATGGGCTGCCTCGCCGACGTCGTCACGTCCGCAAGGCTGGAGGCGAGAATGATGGAACACTACGACGCGTTCGTGTTCCATCGCCCACCCGGCGACGACGACAACCAGAAGAGATGCCTTGAGCGCGCGAACGCATTGGGCAAGCCGTGCGTCGCCGACTACGACGACCTGACGTTTGATCCGGCCTTCGCATTCCACAGTTCGGCCTACAGGAACGGACGCATCTCCAGAAAGCGGGTCCTGGAGGTTTTCGAAGGCAACAAAAGGGGTCTTCAATCGTTCGACCGCTTCACGGTCGCGACCGGGCCGCTGGCCGACCGGGTCGTGGCGGTGAAGCCGGGCGCGGAGGTCTGCGTCGTACACAACGGCCTTTCCCCGGATCTCGTCGCCTCGTTCCCCGCCTTAGAGTCCATGTCGCTGCGGAGGCATGCCGCCAGGAAGGTGCTGTCCTATCTTTCCGGAACGCCGACTCACATTCCGGACATAGGCTTCGTCGCCGGCGCGATTGCCAAGTTCCTCGACTCGCGGCCGGACTTCGGACTTGCGATCATGGGCAATCTGAATGACATCCCCGGCCTGGACGGAAGACGCGGCGTGCACCGCGTCGGCATGCGCGATTTTGATTCGTTCTTCCAGCATGCCTCCGCGTACTACGCCAATCTCGCGCCGCTCGCCCCCGACAGCATGTTCAACGAGTGCAAGAGCGCCATCAAGTTCTTTGAGAGCGGGGTCTGGGGCGTGCCGACGATTGCATATCCAAACGCCGACTTCCGGCGGTTTTCCGATTCCAAGGGGCTGCTTTTCGCCAAGTCTCCCGAATCCTGGCTGAGGGCGCTGGAAAAGATATCGGACGACGGATTCTACCGCGAGGCGACGGAGGGCTTGCGCGACTACTGCCTGCGCAACTGCATGGCCACTGAGCCTGCACGCAGGCTGCTGGCGTTTCTACAGGGCGGAGGTGCGAAATGAGGCTGCTGAGTGTTTGCGACCTGCATACCATACGCCAGAACCCATGGGCATACCAGTTTGTCGTGAACGAGCTCTGCGCAACGTGCCGGCGCTTCCCCGAGGAGCATCCCATATGGGAAGGACTGCAGCTGAAGGTCGTGATGACCAAGAACGCCGCAATCGGCACCGACTGCCCGTATGCGCTTACGCTGCCCAGTGCCGCGGAAAAGGCGCTGGAGGGCTTTGCGACCCGGTGGGACGAAGCGGCCATAGCCGCATGGTCCGACCTCATGCTCGGGAAGGGGCCGATCGCCGAGCTTTACTGGGACGTCCTTGAGTGGCTGGCCGGCAAGTACGGCGCCGACGGGTTTGCCTACTGGGGGAGCAACCACACGGTCAAGAACTTCTGCGAGGCGAACGGGCTGCGCAGCGTGGCCCTTGAGCTCGGCCCGACAAGGCCTCCGTTCAGGCCGTCCAGGTACTGCGACTTCATGGGCGTCAACGGAGATTCCATGACGCGCGTTCTCGACGCGTCCGCATTCCGCCCGCTGAACCTTCGGCGCTGGCGGCTGTCGGGCGGGATCTCGTATGCCGAGGGGCAAGGCCATGACGCGATGTTCAATCCCCTGACGACGAGGTGGGCCAAGAACATCTACGAGAGCGCCAAGCCGGTCGTCGTCCTGATCCTCCAGCTGGACGACGACTCCAACTGCCTGATTCACTCCGGCTACTCCGGAATGCTGGAGATGGTGTCCGAGACAGTGCCCAGGCTTGTGGAAGCCGGGTGGCTTGTGCTTGTGAAGCCGCATCCCGGCGCGGCCGTGACTAAAGGACCGTCTCTTGCGCGGACGCGCAACTTCGAAGGGCACGCCGCCGTCAGGAAGTTCGTCGAGGGGCGGTATGCGTGCGGCGAGGCGCTGTGGCTCGACGACGTGCCTGCCGGCGAGTACGTAAGCCTGCTGCAGAAGGTCGACGCGGCGATATCCGTGAACAGCTCGATGGGGTTCGAGGCGATGCTGGCCGACAGGCTCGTCGTCACGCTGGGCCATGCGCCGTACAACGTCGGCGACGGCCTGCCCACGCTCGACGACCTGGTGAACGACCGGGTGGATCGCGCCAAGTACGACCGCTATGTCGGGCAGGTCGCCACCTTGATGCTCAAGTACTACCTGTTCTCCGTCGACCTGCTCAGCTCGCCGACCGAGCTTTCGCGCGCGGTTCGGCGCAACGCAGTGCTGGCAGACGCATACGATGCGGGCGGAGCCGCGGGCCTGCAGAAGGCGGTGTTGGCAAATCCCGTCGTGCCGATAGACGAGGCGGACTTCCTGGACTGAACCAATGAGCGGCCAGAAGCTAGCGTTCTCGGTGATAATGCCGACCTACAACAGGGCGCACGGCGTCTGCACGGCAATAGAGTCGATGCTGCGGCAGACGTTCCGGGACTTCGAGCTGATTGTGGCGGACGACGGATCGACCGACGGCACGGTGGAGATGCTCAGGCGCCGTTACGCGCGGGAGGTCGCCGAGCGTCGCATACGCATCCTCGAGCTGCCGCACGCCGGCGTGGGCGCGGCGCGCAACGCGGCGCTTGCCGAAGCCTCCAATGCGTGGATAGCATACCTCGATTCCGACAACGTCGCCTCCCCGGACTTCCTCCAGACGTTCGCCGACGGAATAGCCATGCACCCGGGCGATCTCAACTTCTACGCGGCGCTGGTCAGACAATGCAGCAAGGAGGTGCTGGACGAACCGTTCTCGCGTTCCGTGCTGCTCAAGTTGAACTACATCGACATCGGAGTCTATTGCCACCACCGCGACCTGATAGCCGAGTTCGGCGGCTTCGACAACTCCCTGCAGGGCGTGGAGGGCTGGGACCTGGTCATCCGCCACTCCGCGAAATACGAGCCGGTTCGCCTTGGCAGGATCGTGCAGTGCCGTTCGGACGAGAACGCCGGCGGGCGCGTGACGCTGTCCAAGACCAGGATCGCAAGCACGATGGCTTTGCGACGCAAGCATCTGGCTTCGTCCGTGCGTGGCTTCAGCGCGCAGGACAGGGCGCTTGTGGAGGCTTCGCCGTTTTTCGACGGGCACTGGTATGCGGCGGCCTACGCCGACATCCTCGACGGCATGGAGCCTGTCGAGCACTACCTGTCCGTCGGCTGGTTGCTGGAATGTTCGCCGGGGCCGGTTTTCGACGGAATGGAATATCTGAGGCGAAACCGCGACGTCGCGGTCGAAAACGTCAATCCTCTGCTGCATTACGAGCGCATCGGTCGTGCCGAAGGCCGGCGGGGGTTCCTGCGGAGGGATGCACGGCCGAATCCGGAATGGGTCCGGAGAGAAGGAGGCAAGGATATGGAGGGCGGGGAAGACACTGCGGCGCTTGAGGCGGACTGCAAGGCGAAGGACATACAGATAGCCGCCCTCCGCCGCGAGATTGAGATGCAGGCGTCCGCCCTGAGGCGCCTGGCGGACGACTCCGCGAGCCTTGAGGAGAAGCTTTCCGCATCGCGCAAAAAGGCTGCTGTCAACGCAAGGGCAGTGGAGAGCCTGACCAGGAAGGTCGCGCGCTACAGCGCACGGATAGCGAAGCTCAAGCGCGTCAAGGACAGGCTCTGCGATCGCCTTGCGGAGTGCAGGCGGCGCAGCCTGTCCGGACGGCTTGGGCAGATGGCGAGGGCGTGTCTCCCGTATGGCGCGGTGTGCGCCTGGGACCGCATGGTGCACGGTTCCGGGAACGAGGATCCCCTGTCGTGCTGTTGCGGTTTCGGCGGGCGTCTGCGGCGGGCCGTCAAGTTCTCCCTGCCCTACGGGCTCGTGCGAATCGCGTGCAGGCGGCGTCGGCGTGGCGACACGACATGATGCGCCGCGGGGAGTGGGGTGGCAATGCAAGGTTTCTCGATAGTTCTGCTGCGGCCGGAGATACCGCACAACACGGGGGCGATAGGTCGGCTTTGCGTAGGGCTCGGCGTTCCGCTGCATCTGGTGCGTCCGCTGGGCTTCGCTCTGGACGACCGCTATGTCGCGCGCGCCGGGCTCGACTACTGGCCGCATCTGGACGTGACGCTGCACGACACATGGGAGGACTACCTGTCCGCCGCGGGGACGAAGCGCCACTTGTTCCTCTCGACACATGGCGAGAAGTCGCTTTACGAGTGCCGGTTTGAGCCTGGCGACGCGCTCGTCTTCGGCAACGAGTCGTCGGGCCTGCCCGCGGGCTTCTACGAACGCTATCGCGAGTCGCTTTTCCGGATTCCAATGCCCGGCGAGCACGCGCGGAGCATCAACCTAGCGAATGCCGTCTCGATCGCGGCCTACGAGTGCTATCGCCAACTGGCCGTTTGCCAAAGTAAACGAAACTTAGAAAGGGTAAACGAAAGTTTAGTCGGCAGGCTGGTCTTGGCGTTTCGTTAAGGTTGGCGATCCGGCGTGGTCGGCTTCGTCCGGGCGGCTCGTCCCTGCCGAACGCGCGAACTCATGGGTTCTTCGCGCACCCCGCATAGCGCCCGCTTCGCGGCTCGGCTTCGCCTCGGGGGATACCGGGATTCGCGACACTGCGCGAGACGCGTCGCGGTGCGGGCCGCGCTTAGGTCGCTCATCACGTCGGCAGCGCGGCCGCCCTGCCTGCGCCGTAATCGGTTAGTGAATTGCGGGGTCGCTGCGGGGTTGTCGCTCGGTCTCGACAATCCGGAATCGCGCACGGCAGAGCGTTTCGACAATATGCCGTGACGAGACAATCCCCTCGGCGGCAGTCTCTGGCTGCGGGCTGAGTCCAACTGCCGTGCTTGTCCGGATTGGTCTCACTCGCGACACCCACTTCGCTCTCCCGCGCAGCCAGGCAGCCGCCGCGGACAATCCCTTGCAGTCTGCGCGGGCGTTGCGCATGCCGCCGGGAAGGCTGGGCCTGCCCGCCGGCTCAGTGCTTCGCCGCTGGCTGGCCGACTTCCGCGTCCGGCTTCTTGGGGAAGAGGATGTCGGTGACGTCTGTCCCTGGATTC
>JAFRBA010000180.1 GCA_017405115.1 Kiritimatiellia bacterium | reverse complement strand
GCGCGTATCCGTCGCACCCGGCGAAGCCGCACCCGCCGCAGTTGGCGCCCGGGAGAGCCGCCGTCACCATGCCGATGCGCGGATCCTCCTTCACGCTGAGATAGCGGTCCGCAATGGCAAGGGCGATGGCCGCGACAAGCCCGACGCCGGCAATGCAAATTATCGCAATCGTCATGTTCCTGTTCTCCGTTTCGCTAGAGGCCCTGGCCGCTAGAGGTTCTAGTAGGGAAGCTTCACGAGGCCCGAGAAGCCCATGAACGCCAAAGAGAGAAGTCCGCCGGTGACAAGGGCGACGGCTATCCCGCGGAAGCACCGGGGAGGATCGGCGTGTGCCAGCTTCTCGCGGATGCCGGAGAAGATGACGAGCGCGAAGCCGAAGCCGAGCGCCGCGGCAAAGGAGAAGAAAACGCTTTCGAAAAAGCCCGAGCCCTGCTTGCAGTTTATCTCGGCGGCGCCGAGCACGGCGCAGTTCGTCGTTATGAGCGGCAGGAATATGCCGAGGGCCGCATGGAGCGGCGGCAGGAACCTCTTCATCGCTATGTCGATGAACTGCACGAGCGACGCGATGACGAGGATGAACGCAAGGGTGTGTATGTACCCGAGGCCGTGCGGCTGCAGGAGCCAGTGGTCGATGCACCACGTCACCGCCGCCGCAACGGTCATCACGAAGACGACCGCGCCGGACATCCCAAGCGCCGTCTCGAGCTTCTTCGAGACGCCCAGGAACGGACAACACCCAAGAAAGCGGCTGAGAACGAAGTTGTTCACCAGAACCGCGCCGACCAGAATGATGAGGTAATAGCTCATGGTAGTTTGTATTATAGCCTTTCCAACCGCAGTTAGACAAGTATAACTTGTGCGCGCGCCATCATTTGCCGGACTCTACCTCGTCCTGCGAGACGCACACGAAGTGCTCCGTGTAGCCGGGACGGGCCGCGCCCCCGTTGACCATCACGGCCGTGCCGCGCGCCCCGCCAGGCAGCGACGGCTGCGTGGCCACATAGCGCAGGAACGCCGCATCGGTGGAATAGCTGTTCCCGAACGCGGCGACGGCAACGCCGCCAGGTCGCCCGCACACAAGCTCGCGCACGATCTCCACCTTCCCCTCCCCCGTCGGGACGGGATGCTGGACCCTGTCGGTCACGCGCCCGGCGACGACGTCGACCCTCACGCCACGGAAGCGCTCGCGCGGAACGCCGAGGGACTTCGCCGCGCCGCGGACGAACAGCTCCGGGCTCCCGGACACCACGTAGTTCTCCACTCCGGACCGCTCCAGCGCCCGCCATATCTTCATCGAGGACGAAAAGTACCACTTGCGGTAGACGCGCTCGCACTCCGCCTCGCAGAACGCCTCGATCGCCGCCTCGGACTGCCCGAGGTACATCTGCGCGTTGAACGGCCACGAAATCCAGCGGCCTATCCTGTTCAGCATCGGGTAGTCCTGCCGCAGATACCGCTCCCAGCCGCCATCGCGCCCGTAGACGGTGTTGAGACCTTCCTCGATGGTGCGCTGGACGAGACCCTTGTAGGGGTTCTCGGGGCGCACCACGTCGAAGTCGAACCCTTCCGAGATGTCGCCCTTTATTATGGTGCCGTCGAAGTCCCAGAACGCCATCGGCACGGCGTCCGGGCACGCAGCCCGAATCTTCGCCACGTTGTCGAGCACGCGCGCTATCAGCGCCTCCGCATGCGTCTCCGCTGCGCAAGACGAGAGGGCCGCGGAGACGGCCACAACCAAGAATGTAATTCTCTTCATGCGGGATATTCTACCATAAATCGCCGCAGGCGTGGATGGGGCTACGGCTGGGCAAGCGCGCCGGCGCGCACGAAAGACGAGGGGTCGTTTGGATTGCGGGCGCGGTTCCTCTGCAGCCCGCCGGAGAGCAGCGGCGCGTCGATGACGGCGCGCAGCTGCGCCGAAGTGAGGCTTTGCGCCGGGTCGAAGGCATCGCTGGAAGCATACTCCACAAGCCGCGCGCGCAGCCACGCCGCCGCGGGGTCCTTCGCCCCGAAGGCAAAGGAACAGACAAGGAGCCGCCCCGCCCCCACGCGGTACTCGAACAGCATCGCCTGGCGGATCGGCATCTTGACGGACGAGGCGATGTCTATTATCGGGTCGAACGGAACGCCGGCCTCCAGCTGCACGGCGCGACCGCCCTCCATAAGCCGCCTGAACTGCCAGCCGCAGAAGCCCTCGTGCGGCATCCCGTCAAGCGCGGGATGCCCCTTCTTGACCACGGTAGCGTAGTTGCCGGACGTTCGCCCGGCCATGCCGATGCGGTAGGTAGTCGGCAGCGACTTGAACGGCCCCGCGCCGAGCAGCACCACCCGCTCGCCAGCCGCAAGCGCAGCGGAAAGGTCGGGTTCGGAAATGTCCTCGACGACCATGACATCCGCAGGGCGACTCCCGCCGGCAACCCTCGGGAACGCATATATCTCCCACTCGTTCTCGGCCGTAATCGGAATCTTGCCGCCGGGACTGGCTGCGATGCAGGCCCTGAGAAGATACTTCTTCGCAACGTCCGACGCAGGCATCTTGACCGTGAACGAACCGAGTTTGGATATCCTTCCGTTGGGGACCATGCCTACGTTGCGCTCCTCTCCCCAGACGCGCGTGCCGGTCTCGGCGTCCTCGAGGAACACCCATAGCCTGGCGTCAGGAGCGTCGGCTTCATAGTTCGACACCGAAAAAGACACGCGCTTGGGCTCTCCCGCGTACACGTTGAAGTCGCTGCCCAGGTCGGAAAGCAGGACCGCCGCGGAGTTGTAGCGCAGCACGTCCCCCACGGTCTCGCCCGGCTTCATGCGGTAGAACTCGTCCATCATCCCGACGGAGTACCCGAAAGTGTGCCAGTGGGTGTTGATGTCCCCGAGGAAGTCGAACCCCGCCACGCGGTCCGCGGCGCGCAGCTTCTCGAACGTGAACTTGCGGATGCGCCGCATCCATTCGCAGGAGTTGCGGAAATAGACGTCCGCCCGCCCCAGGAGCCCCTTCTCCTCCAGGACCCTCCGCGGCTCGGAAAAGAGCCCAGTCTTCAGGATCGGCGAATCCGGGGGATACATCTTCTCGAGGCCGAAGTCGACATAGCTTCCGTCGATGCATATCTCATGCGAGGTGCGCGGCCTGCCGCAGTACGCGTCGCCCCACGAGTCGAGGTCGGCGGGCGGACCGCTGTTGAGCGACTCGTAGCTCGTGAGCCCCAGCTGAAACGACGTGAACATGTCGCAGTACGGCGCAAGCCGCGCCATGCGCTCGGCGTTGTGCTTGAACGGCTTCGGCACTACCTGGTCTTTCCCGGGCACAAGGTAGTACTCAACGCCGCGCATCGCGCTCATCGGCGAGAAGAGCGAATCCGTGCAGCTGTGCACCATCTCCGCGACGTCACGCAGGTACGCCTCCGCGATGCGGTCTATGCGGGTCTCGTTCCCGGTGCAGTAGATGACGACCGACGGATGCCTGCGGGCGAAGGCAATTATCGCGGCGAACTCGGGCTCGGATACGAAGTTCGGCGACTCCATGTGCACCACCATGCCCAGCTCGTCCGTCGCCTCGAGGTATTCGACCGGCGGCACGAACGTGTGGAAGCGCACGAAGTTGAACCCGAGCGCCTTGCGCTTCGCAGTGATCATCCGATAGTATTCAAGGTCGCGCGGAAGGTGCACGGTCTTCGCGAAGTAGCAGTGCTCCGTAACGCCGCGCAAGTATATCGGCCTGCTGTTGAGCCTGAACTTCTCGCCGTCGGCAACGAGGCGTCGGATTCCGAATTTCTGCCGGTAGACGCCCTGCGGCGTCGTCAACGAGAGATCGTATCTCTTTGGATTTTCAGGAGACCAGAAGTCATAACCTTCTGTCGAGAGAGTGAAGTCACCGGACGCCGCCCCTTTGGCAAGCACCCTGTCTCCGTCTTTTATTTCATACGAGACAACCCCGCCATCTACACGTTCTGCACGTTCTACACGGCTATTCAAGCCGCCGACATGCACGGTGAACGTCTTGAGGTCCTTCGCCGTCGTGACGTACACGTCTCCGAGCCCGTTCTTCGGGAACCGCAGCTCGAGGCTTCCGTTCACTCCGCCCGTGGAGCGGAAGAGCGCGCGGGTGGTGAGCCCGGAGACATAGTCGCCGTAGCCGAGGTTGGGGTTGTTGGATACCGCGAGGACGATCTCGTTCGCTCCCTGCCTGAGCGCGCCCTTCGGGATCGCCAGCTCGAACGGAGTGGAAAAGCCCGCCCGGAACGCGACGAAACTCCCGTTGATCCACACATGCACCTGGTTCCGCACGCCCTCGAACGCAAGCACCGCATGGTAGGGCGCGCTGTCCCCAGCGCGCCGCATGTCCAATTCGACCGTGCGGCGGTAGTAGAAGCATCCGTAGATGTTCGGCAGCGTCGTGTCGTCGGCCCAGTCCAGGATCGGGAGCCGCTGCCGGCCGTAAAGCGGATTGACGCGGAACTCGTCCTTCATCCCCGCCGCGCGGAACGCCTGGAGCATGTCCTCCCAGTAGCCCGGGACCGCCCCGGGCACCCTGACGCCACGGAACTGCGGACACTCCACCGACTCGTGCGCGTACGGGCGATACGCCATCTCCCATTCGCCGTCGAGCGAAATGGAGTCGTATATTCCGTGCTCGTGGACGGTGCCCCCGCAGAGCGCCGAGGCAAGCACACAGCAGACGAGCATCGCTACTTCTTCTTCTCGGGCATCTTGCCGGTGGTGAAGTACTGCTCCACCTCCTCTAGCGTGCGGCCCTTGGTCTCGGGGAGGAAGAACGCCGCCGTGACGAAGTATATCACCGTGAAGCCCGCGAGGACGAAGAACACCGTGCCGTTGTCGTTGGTCGCGGCGCACCACTTCGGGAACACCGTCGCGATGCCGGCCGAGACGCCCTGGTTGATGATCATCGCGATTGCCATGCCGTTGGCGCGGATGCGCGTGGGCATGAGCTCCGTGAGCGCGAGCCACACGCACACGCCCGGGCCGACCGCGTAGAAGCCGATGAACATGAAGAAGAACACCGTCGCGAGGACGCCCGTCACCATCGACGGCGCGACCCACGCCTTCGAGATCGCGAGGAAGATCGTGCCGACGCCGCAGAGGCCGACGATGATGCCGGCCGTGCCGAGCTTGAGCAGGAACTTGCGGCCCTTCTTGTCGACGAGCGCGCACGCGACGACCGTCATCACGCAGTTCATTATCTTGATGGCGACGTCGGACATGTTCGCGAACGCGCCCTGCATGCCGGTCTTCTGGAAGATCGTCACCGTGTAGTTCAGGACCGAGTTGATGCCGGTCGTCTGGTTGCAGGCGAGGATGATGACCGCGAGGATGAACGGTATCACGTACTTCTTCTGGAGGAGCGAGTCGGTCGCCGCGGCGTTCTTCGCCTTCTCGGCCGCGGCTGCCTCGTCCGCCGCGATCATCTCGGCGAGGATCTCCTTCGCCTTCTCCTCGCCGTTGTTGGCGGCGAGCGAGGCGAGTGCCTCATCCTTGCGCCCCTTGCGGTAGAGCCAGCGCGACGACTCCTTCAGCCGGAACGCGCCAAAGAAAAGCACGATGCCGGGTATGCACGAGAAGAGGAAGATCATCTGCCAGGCATGCACCCAGGAGGCGATCTGCGCCGGTGCAAACCAGCCCTTGATCATTGTGAATGTGACCGCCGCCGCCTCTACGCCGTTCTCGGCCGCCTTCGCGTCCACGGCGCCCTTGGCGTCGCCGTAGAAGCAGGTGATGCAGAACCCGATCACCGCGACGAACACAAGGCCGATCGTCAGCAGCAGCTGGAACATGCCCGTGCCCTTGCCGCGAGAGTCCGCGTCGAGGCATTCCGCGAGGTACATTGGCACGATCACGCCGAAGAGGCCCGCCGCCGCGCCCTGCATCGCGCGACCGCCGACCATGACCCAGAAGCTTCCGCCCTCGAAGAAGCCCGAGGCGCAGATGACGGGGATGGACATGAGGAACAGGAGCGCCGAGACTACGATCATCTTCTTGCGCCCGAACCACTCGGCGAGGAGGCCAGCGACGAGCGACGAAGGCAGCGACCCCCAGAGGGCCATGCCGGTGATCCAGCCGATCTCGTCCTGCGTGAACGTCGACGTCCGCTCGATGTAGGGCAGCGCGGCGGCGATGACGCCCACGTCGACTCCGTACAGGAGCCCGCCGAGGCCGGCCATCATGAGCAGAAACTTAGCGTATCCTTTGACTGACATGTGTCTGTTCCTTTTTGTTGTTTTAGATAGTGTCTACTCCTCCCAGGGCTCTATCTCCGCTAGGAGCGGATGCCTGGTGTCCTTTTCGGAAAGAAGAAAGTCGCTGCCGGGCCAGGCGATGCCGAGCGCCGGGTCGTCGTAGCGGAGGCCACGCTCCGACTCCTTGCAGTAGAGGTTGTCGCACTTGTAGCTGAAGAGCGTGTCGTCTTCGAGCACGACGAACCCGTGCGCGAAGCCGCGCGGAATGAAGAACTGTCTCGCGTTCTCCGCCGAAAGCTCGCAGCCCACGTGCCGCCCAAACGTCGGCGAGCCCCTGCGGATGTCCACGGCGACGTCCCACACCGCCCCGCGTATGACGCGTACGAGCTTGGCCTGGGCGTGCTTCCCGGCCTGCCAGTGCAGGCCACGCAGCACTCCGCGCGAGGACTGGCTTTCGTTGTCCTGAACGAAGCGGACGTTGATTCCCGCCTCCACGTACCTTCCCTCGTTGTACGTCTCCGCGAAGTACCCCCTGGCGTCCCGGTGTATGTCGGGGACTATTATCTTCACCCCGTCGATGTCAGTTGAGATGACTTCCATGCCGCGTATTATACCATAATGGACGCGCCTGCGGCGCTACTTCCAGTTGATGTAGCCGCTGACGGGCGCCAGGTACGCCGCGTCGCTGGTGGCCGGGCGGTACCGCCTGCCGTCGTACCAGTCGGTGAAGCCGTTCTCGGCGCGGTAGTATTCGCCGGTCTCGGTGTCCTGCACGCGCTCATAGCCCAGCGTGGCGTCGCTGCGCTTCTGCGACAGGACGTCGTAGGTCGCGTTGCGGCGGCGGTAGGAGTCCATTATCATGCCGCGTATCGAGTCCGCGTTCTGCATGATGTACTTGGACGTACGCATCACCTGCGCCCAGGCCGCCTGCCGCTGGCTGTGGAACGCCTGGGAGAACACGATAGAGGAGAGGATTCGGTCGAGGACGGGCTGCCAGTCGACGAACTCCTCCTTCGGCGCGGTTTCCGAGAGAATGGAGAACTCCGTCACCGGCCCCACGTCCACCATGCCGGCCATTGGCTTGAACGGGTTTACCTGCACGGGCTGCTTCATCATCCCCGAGACGACCGCGTGATAGAGCCCCTGCACCCGCCGTCCCGAGGTGGTCGTGCATTCGGCCACCACCACGTCCCCGCCCAGCGCGCTCCGTCCGAGGCTTTCAAGCACGGCGAACTGCCTGTAGCCGAACGACGGCCCCATGGCGGCAAAGAACCCGGCCGTTGAAAGTTTCGGCAAGACGGGCATCTGCGCGAAGTAGCTCTTCGGACCATACGAGCGGATGTACCAGTTGCGCGCCTCCACCGACTTGAGGCCAACGGCGGAGTTGAGGCAGAAGTAGAGCTCGCGCTCGGGACGTTTTGGATCGTACACCGTGATCGCGTAGCTGATGAGGTCGACCTTGCCCGTCGGCTTGAGACCAGTGCGCACGCTCCAGCCTCGCGGGAGGTTGAGGGAGAAGTAGCCGCTCCGGTCGACGTACTTCACGTACGTCACGCGGGACACCTCGGACGGCCTGATGCGGAGCGAACCGCCCTTTCCGACTGCGCCATGCGCGGCAACGCACGACGCCAGCATTCCGGCAAAGGCCGCGAAACGCCAAAACGAACTCTTTCTCATCAACGAAGCCTTTCTCATGTCGAATACCCTGTTTGCACGTATTGTACCCGAAAACCGCAGATGAAGTCAAGCGGGACGCAGGATTCGTTTAGTTTAGTTCCAGAAATAGAACTCCGACAGATCCGAGCCTACGCTAACGCTACGGCCTTTTGGGGTCTGGGGCAAGCCCCAGACATCTGTGTCTCAGGCCGTGGAAGACGAATGCCTGGCGCGAAACCTCGACCATTCTGCGGTAGCGTTAGCGAGAGCCCCACGGCTCGGAGTTTATACTTCACAGGCGCAGCGGTAAACGAGATTTCTGCTCTCCTTGCAATGAGCGCGAGCTGGGATCGCGGTCAGGCGTTACGCGACGTGAAGTCGTAGGCGCCGGTCACCTTCATCGACTCGTTGTCCGCCGTGACGTAGGCGACGGTGTACGTCTTGCCGCCAGGCGCGACGTTCAGCACCACGTGCCCCGCGTCGAACGCCTCGGGCGCGATGTCGCGGACGAAATCCTTGCCCTTGTCCTCGAGCCGGCGCTCTGGCGAGAACACGCCCGGCGCCACAAGGCGCGGGCCGGGATAGGAGGCGCGGTCCGAGAGACGCGCGAGGGAGTCGGCCGTGATGTGGAGCTGGTCCCACATGCAGGCCGTCCAGACGCGCGCCTGGAGCGCCGCGACGAGTTCGGCTGGCATTGAGTGGTGGCCGTGGTGGTTCACCTTCGCCACGTCGACTGGGTCGAGCTCCCTGGCGAGCTCCGCCTCGATGTTGCGCCGCGAGCCGTCGGGGAGCTTCGGGTTGTCGGAGAAGTCGCCGGCGGTGTAGAAGCGGAACGGACCGTACTGCACGAGAAGGCCGAGGCTCATGCCGTTCTCGTTGAGGCGCTTTGCATCGTGGAGTTCGGCGTAGAGGTCGCGCACCTGCCCGTTGCGGCAGAGTATCTTGCCGTTGCCGGTGATGTTGGTGACCGAGAACGACGGGTAGGCGGCGGCGTCCTTGCGCATCGCCACCTGGTTCCTGGCGCCGACGACGAACTTCTCCATCTTGATCCCGTCGCGCTCCATGAGGTAGGGGTAGACCTTGCGCATGAGGCCGTAGCAGTCGGAATCGCAACGCTCGTCGGGGATTGGATCGTTGAAGTCCGGCCAGCCGCGGTCGAAGGCCGTGCCGAACTTGAGGGTGTCGGCCGCCTGCATGAAGCCGCTCACGCGGATCTTCTGTCCGTTCCACTCGCGCGTGCCGGCGCCCCAGCGCTCGCCGCCGCCGTGGTCGGAGTGGTGGTGGGAGAGCATCATGTAGTCGACGTATGTCTTCGCGGGGTTGACGCGCGCTACGTAGTGGGCAACCCACTCGCCGGCGTTCTTCCTGCCGTTGGGGAGTATCCAGATGGCCAGCTTGCCGCGCATCCAGGCAGCGTGGTCGCCGCAGTCCAGGAGCATCGTCGTGCCGTCGGGCATGATCCAGAACATGCTCTCCGCCACGCCCGTGTAGATGAAGTGGACCTGGAACTCGCCTGGCTTCCACGGCGGGAGCCTCTTGCCCGCGAGGGGATGCCCCTTCCCGCACCAGGCCGGCTCGCGATTCTCCTGCGCGGACGACGAACCGCAGACGCCTAGTGCGCCGAAGAACGGCGCCAGCGCGGCGGACTTCATGAAGATTCTCCTGTTCATACTCATTTTCTCCTTGCGGAAACAAACCCTATTCTATCAGATTGCCGATATGCCTGCAAGGCAACCGCCGTTGCCATAGGCCGAAGGAGAAACGGGACGGACGGGACCAACGAGACATCTGGGACAGACGAGACGGATGAGCCAATTGACGCGCGGCTGGCGGCGCGTCCGTCCCGTTTGTCCTGTATGTCCCGTGTGTCTTGTCGTTGCTGGCCCGACCATCATTGCCAGCCCTTTCTTTTCCTGATGCTCCATACCGCCTGGTCAACCTTGCGCTTAATCTCGTCTGCCATGAGCGCAAGCTGGGCGGCATCGGTCGCAGAATCAAGCCGAGAGTAGACGCCCTTGTCCCAGTTTTCGGCACGGGCAGCGGTGCGGGCGGCATGCATTCGCTCTCGCACGCCGCCGTGCTTCTTGAAGTCCTCCTCCTGCGCGGCGATCATCTTGTCGAGCAGATAGCGCGTCTGATGGCAGATGGTCAGCATCAGGTTTGCAACCGTCTCCGCAGGACGAGACTCGAAGTATTTCTGCCAGTCGGCCCAATCCGCATGCTCCTTCGCATAGTCGCGTGCGCCTATGCGCCGCTTGTCATCAGCCGGCCATTCCGAAAAGCCGTGCGTCTTGAGCCAGTCAAGGTAGTCTTCGATCAGTTCGTCGAGCGTGGCACGGGCGACATTCGTGAGCTTTATCTCGGTTTCCTTCGAAGTGCCGCTCGCCGCGCTGCCCTCGGCTATGTTCTGCTTGCAGCTGCGAGCGGCTTGCGTCATCTGATCCACGGTGCGGTCGCCGTGCGCCGGGAGAAACCTTCGGCAAAACAAGACCGTGCCCTGGTAGATAACGTCGCTCTTGCGATAGACAATAAGCTTCTTGTAGCCGCCATGCGGCAGCACAATCTTGGGGGAAGCGGAACTACCTAGACTTTCGGCACGGTTCCCGAGACTACCGGGACTTACGGGACCTCCGCGACAAGACGGCCGTCCCGTTTGTCCCGTTCGTCCTGGTTGTCCCGTTTGCTCGTTCATATTCATGGCGCACCTCCGAGCTTCTCCATTATTTCGCTTAGCACGCGCGATTTATTCCGGCGTTGAGGGATGAGCGATTCTCCGCGTTTATCCGCGCCACTTCGTCTTCTCGGCATAGAGCTTGAAGAGCAAGGCTACGCGGTCGGAGTCGGTGCAGGTCGGCTTGAGGCCGTATGCCTTGTCGACGAGTGCGTCGAGATGCGCATGGGCCTTCACGAGATCGGCCGGCATCGTGAGCGGATCGTAGAGGTCGGCAAGCGTGGCCGTCGGGTGCGCGGCGCGGGCATCAAGAATGGCCTGGGCGGCCTCGGAGATTTTATGAACCACGGAAGACACGGAACACACGGAATTGGAAAATTTCTTTTCAGTGTCTTCTGTGCATTCCGTGGTTTCATTAACAGGCCAGATGAAGTTGTTGTAGACGATGTCCTTGGAATAGCGGTAGCGCATCTCCAGCCGCCCAGCAACAGCCCTCATCCAGGCGTTATGCATACGCGATGTCAAGACACCGAAATGATATAGCGTCGCATCGGGAATGATGAAGGCAAGGTCTGTGACGATCACTGAATCGTCGATGAAACCGATCGGGATGTAGTCGCGACGCTCGGAGGATACTTTGGGAATGATAATGGCCGTCTTGGGGTTCTTCTGCTCACGGAAGAGCGTAGGCGTGGCGGCGTGTTTGCGTGTGTCGGCGGACTTGCTCGAGAGACGCCACTCGCGGCATTTTGCTACGCGCTCCATAATGAACGGCATCTTGCGAAGTTCCGACGGCTCTATGCCTTTCAACCACAGGCACCAGCGCTCCAACCCCTGTATGTATTCCTTTGAACCCGTAAGTCGTTTTATGACCGCCAGCGAACCAGGTCCACAATTTGCAAATTGTGGGTAATCTTCCTTTCCTATGATGAGATTGCCACCGTCAAGCGGCATGTTGCCCATAGAGAGTTTTGGAACATCGCAAATTGGCTTGCTGCGACCATCCACAATAATATCCGGTGCATCAACAAGATAGCCGTTAATGTGCTTTGCGGGGATCACCTCATTGCCGTCAAATATTCGCTTGGGGCCATTGCCACATGAACTAAATCCCATTATGACACAATGAACTCCAGCGACGCCCTTTGCCTCGTTATGCCACTTGAATGTGCGGTAGGCAAAGTCAATCCCTACGCCATGCTTACCAAGCGAACGCCATAACGGAGCAACCTGTTCGCCTTGCGCAATCGAATTCGTGGAAACCAGCGCGACCTTTGTGCTCTTGGTGGCCAATGAGCAGCATTCTGCCGCCTTTGCATGCCAGCAAGCCACGAAATCAACATCCTTGTAATCGAAAAAGCGATCTATTGCCGCCTGTTGATCTGCGCTCTTCTGCATCCTTCCCAAGAACGGCGGATTGCCCATGATGTAGTCGAAGCAATCCTTTGTGCTCTTTGTGTTCTTTGTGGCTAAAAGACTTCCCCAATCCGTCGTCAAAGCGTTGGCGCAGACGATGTGCGGCGAGGCCTTGATCGGTATTCTCGCGAAATACTGGCCGAAGCGGTCTGCGACCTCCATGTTGCAGAGGTGGTCCATGAGCCAAAGCGCGACCTTGGCTATCTCGGCGGGGACAGGCTCGATCTCGATTCCGTAGAACTGCGAGACATTGACCTTGCAGAGCTGGGTGACGTCGAGGACGAGCGTCGGATCGTCCTTGTGCAATTCGTCCAGGACGTCCATCTCGATGTGGCGCAGTTCGCGGTAGCCGATTAGAAGGAAGTTGCCGCAGCCGCAGGCAGGATCTAGAAACGTCAGCGATGAGATCTTCTCGTGAAACGCCCTAAGCCGAGATGGACGCGAGGTGCCCCTTAGTGCGCAGATGTCGTCAAACTCCGACCGAAGTTCGTCCAGGAAAAGCGGGCGGATCAGCTTCAGGATGTTTTCTTCGCTCGTGTAGTGTGCACCAAGGTCGTGCCGGGCCTTTTCGTCCATCACGCCTTGGAACATCGCGCCAAAGATGGCGGGGGAGATCTTCGACCAGTCGAGCTCTCCGCAACTGAGAATGGCGCGGCGCATTTCAGGCGAGAACGCCGCGATCGGCAGGAACTCGGCGAAGAGTCCGCCGTTCACATACGGAAACGCCGCCAGCGACTCGTCGCGCGTAGCGAGGCGGCTCTCGGGCGGCGTGTTCAGCACCTGGAAAAGCTCTGCGAGCTTCGCCGCGAGGTCGCTGCCGTCGGCAGAAGTCCTCTGCTCGATAAAATCGCCGAACTGGTTGGGCTTGAATATGCCGGTGTCTTCGGCGAAGAGACAGAAGAGAAGCCGAACGAGATACACTTCGAGCGGATGCCCCGCGTAGCCAACGGCCTTCATCGCGTCGTGGAGCTTCGCCATCTGCTCCGCGGCTCTGCGGTTCACGGGATCCTGCTCGCGGATTTCGCCGCGTTCGTCCGCGCCGATCATGTAGCCGAAGAGCGTCACGTACTTGCGCAAGTCCCTTAGCGCGAACTCCGTAAGCGCGCAGTCGTTGGCGAGGTCGTAGAAGCAGACGCGGGCGAAGTCGGAGACGACGATCGCCCGCGGCGTCTGCGAAACGTCCGAGAGGGCGCGAACGTAGTCAAGGGCCTGCTGGAACGCGGCGTCGAGGTCTTTGCCGCGAGACTTCATCTCGACGAGTATCTTGCCCTGCCAGAAGCAATCGGCGTAGCCCTGCGAGCCGTCGCCAAACTTCACGCGATGCTCGAAAGTGTTGAACAGGACGATGTCAACGCCAAAGACTGCAAAGAACTCCTTGAGAAAGCTCTGCGCCTGGCTCTTCTCGTCGAATGCGTCCTTCCAGCGCTTCGAGAACGCCGTCGCCGCCTTCCGTATCTCGTTCCAGGATTTCATTGCTCCCGGGTAAACGGGTTATACCGAGAAGGTCTTGAAACTTGCCCTAGGGGCGGGGCGGCGGACCGCCCATGGGGCCGCCGCCGTGGTGAGGCGGAGGGCCGAACCCGCCGTCCGTAGCCCGGATCACCTCCTGGATGGTCGTGGCAATCTCCTTGACGTCGTCGCCCTCGAAGCCGAGGTTCCTGGCAGTCTCGGCTATCAGGTTGCCGCGCTCCTCCCCGTTAAGGCGCATGAGCTGGTGGTGCGTCTCGCGCAGCTCCTGGAAGATCGTGTGGCGCTCCTCGTCCGTCAGGCCCTCCCGGTGCAGGCTTTCCTCAAGCTCCTGCCGCCTGGCTATCACCTTCTGCAGCTCCTTGTGCGTCTTCTGCGCGCCCTCGCTCATCTGCGAAGTGTCGATCGACGAAAGGAAGTCGATCGTCGAGCGGGCGCGCTCGGAGCGGTGCCTGCGCCAGCGGGCGAAGCGGTTCGTCATCTGCGCATAGCGCTGCGGGTCGCTGTTACGCAGGTTCTCGAGCCAGGCCCGGGGGTCGCGGCGGTCCCCGCCCTCCGGCACGATCTTGCGTACCTCGGCGACGGCGTTGGACACGTCGAGCCCCTTCGCCGCGAGCATGCGCTCCAGCTCGGCGATGCGGCGGCGGAGCGAGCGCACGCTGGCCTTCTCGCCGTCGTCGGCTATCCGGCCGCGCCGAGCGGGGGCAGGCGCAGGCTCATCCGAAGGCGCTTTCGCGCCCCCGCCGTCTCCGCGCATGAAGTAGCCGGCGGCCACGCCGGCGATAAGCGCCATGCCTATGAACATCTGGTGTTTTATCATTACAGCAGGTTCCTCTGTATCTTCCCGCTCACCGTCTTCGGAAGCTCGTCCCGGAACACGACGATTCGCGGATATTTGTAGGGGGCGGTGTGGGTCTTGACGTAGTCCTGAATCTCCTTCTTGAGCTCCTCGGTGCCCTCCTTGCCCTTCACCAGCTTGATCGTCGCCTTGACGACCTGTCCGCGCACCGGGTCCGGCGCGGCCGAGACGCCGCACTCTACGACGTACGGGAGCTCCATGATCACGTTCTCGATCTCGAACGGGCCGATGCGGTAGCCTGAGGACTTGATGACGTCGTCGGCGCGGCCGACGTAGTGGTAGTAGCCGTCCTCGTCCTTCCATGCCACGTCGCCCGTGTGGTAGCAGCCCTGGCGCCACGCCTCGGCAGTCTTCTCCTCGTCCTTGTAGTAGCCGACGAATATGCCGGGGTGCGGGTTGGAGCGCGGCGTCCTCACGACGATCTCGCCGTGCTCGCCCGCCGGGACGGAGTGCCCTTCGTCGTCCACGAGGTCGATGCCGTAGTCAGGAACCGGCTTGCCCATCGCGCCCAGCTTGATCTCGTCGCCGAAGAGCGTCCCGAGGGCGCACGTCGTCTCCGTCTGGCCGAAGCCCTCGTAGATCGAGAGGCCCGTCGCGCGCTTGAACTGCGTGAACACCTCGGGGTTCAGCGCCTCGCCGGCGGTAGTCGCGTGCCTTACGGACGAGAAGTCGTACTTCGAGATGTCCTCCTTGATGAGCATGCGGTACATCGTAGGAGGGGCGCAGAACGTCGTGATCTGGTACTTCGCGAACATCGGCAGTATCTTCTCGGCGTGGAAGCGCGAGAAGTCGTACACGAACAGCGCGCCCTCGCACATCCACTGCCCGTAGAGCTTGCCCCAGCTCGCCTTCGCCCATCCGGTCTCGGAGATCGTGAGGTGCAGCCCGTCGCGCTCGATCTGGTGCCAGTACTTCGCGGTCACGAAGTGGCCGAGGCCGTAGAGGTGGCTGTGCAGCGCCATCTTCGGATACCCCGTCGTCCCGCTCGTGAAGAACATGAGCATCGGGTCCTTGCCGCCTGGCGCGTCGGGCCCCTTGCCGAACACGCGGGAGAAGCCGACGTACTCCCTGTCCAGCGAACTCCAGCCCTCGCGGTCCCCGTTGACGATCATCTTGTCCAGACTGAAGCCGGGGATCTCCTTCCGGACCTCCTCCTCGGCGATCTCGGCCTGGTGCGCGACGTCGCCGTCTGCCGTGCAGACGAGCGCATTCACGTCCGCCGCCTTGAAGCGGTACGTCAGGTCGTGCACGAGAAGCTGGCTCACGGCGGGTATGACGATCGCGCCGATCTTGTGGAGCGCGAGAACCGCAGGCCAGTACTGCCAGTGGCGCTTGAGGATGAACAGGACCTTGTCGCCCTTGCCGATGCCGCGCGACTTGAAGTAGTTCGCCATCTGGTTCGATATCTCGCTTATCTCGCGGAACGAGAACCGGCGCTCCGTGAGGTGGTCGCTCACGTGGAGAAGCGCGAGCTTGTCGGGATACCTGGCGGCGATTCCGTCGACGATGTCGAAGGCGAAGTTGAAGTGCTCGGTGTTCTTGAACCGGACATGCTCAAGATGCCCCGACGCGCTTTCCTCGGTTTCGACAAAGCGGTCGACGACGAGCGGAACCCTCTCGTGGCGCGGACGCACCGTCTCGAGCCCGAGGTGGCTGTCGCCGTCCTCGCCCGCCATCACCATGGCGAGGAAGGTGACGCCGTTCGGGTCCGTCGCAAGCATTCCGTGCGGCGTCGAAGAGCGGTAGTAGATCGAGTCGCCCTCATTGAGCTCCTCGACGTGCTCGCCGACCCTTACCTTCATGGACCCCTTGAGGACGATGTCGAACTCCTGCCCGGCGTGGGTCGTCGTCGAGATCGGCTTGTCGAGAAGGTCTGGGTCGTACTTGTACGTCACCCAGTAGGGGGTTCCAAGACGGTTCCGGAACATCGCGGCCTGGTTGCGGATGTCCATGTGCGACTCGTGGGCGGTGAGCGGCCCCTGCCCCGCGCGCGTGACCTCGTAGCCGGAGAGGTGCGCGCTGTGCCCCTTGAGGAGGGCGTTTATGTCGATGCCGAACGCGATGGCACACTGGTGGAGGAAATTGAACGTCGGGTCGACGACGCCCGCCTCGACCGCCTTGTAGTCCTCGACGGAGACTTCGGTCTTCTCAGCCATCTGCTCGACCGAATACCCGATTATCTCGCGCATCTCGCGGATGCGCGCGGCCATCTCCAGCAGTTTTTCCTTCCCCTCTGAGTTCATCTTCTCTCCTTATGTGAAGGAAGATATTATACCATATTCTTCCCCTCCGCGACCCCCCGAAAGAAGTTCATTTTCACGGCCCGACTTGCTGGCTTCTTCCCTTCACGTCCCTCACTCCTCGCCGTAGGCGTTGGCGCGGGTGGGCCAGAGGCAGGCGAAGAGCGCGGCGCCGACAGCCGCGACTGCGACCATAACGAGGACAGGAAGCCGCCAGCCGCCAGACGACTGCGCGAGATTGCCGCAGACCTTGCCGGCGACGGACACTCCAATATACGAGAACAGCGAGATGAATCCTATCGCCGTTCCCGCAAAGCGCTTTGTCGCAAGATTCGTCGCCGTCACGCCCGTGAGGGCCTGCGGCCCATACAGGCAGAATCCGCCAAGGCAGAGCGCGGCGGCGCCGGTGAACCCCGCCGGAAGAAACCAGAACGCCGCAAAGAGCGCCGCCGTCAGCGCCATCAGGAAGACGCAGAGGCGCGGGGCGCGCCCTCCAAAGAGCCTGTCCGTCGCCCATCCCGCGAAGAGCATCCCCGCGATTCCGGCGAACTCGAACAACATTATGACCGTTCCAGTCCCGCTGGGGTCGAAGCCCTTCGCCTCCTGGAGCATCGTCGGCCCCCAGTCCGCGACAAGCGCGCGCACGGCGTTTATCGTGAAGTTGATAAGGCCCAGCATCCAGATGACTGGATTGAGGAAGACCATGCGGAGGGAAGAGGTTTGAGAAGTTTGAGAGGTTTGAGAGGTTTGAGGGGTTTGAGAAGTTTGACGGGTTTGAGAAGTTGAGAGATCGGTTCCGGGAAGGTCGGGCAGGCCTTCGTCCTTTGGCGTTCCGGGCAGCCAGAAGAGCATCAAGAGAAGCCCGAGCGCTCCGAGGATTGCCATCGACCAGAAGCACCACCGCCACATTCCGACGCCCTGGTTCGCCGCGCCGACCGCGCCGAGACCCATGATGACGCCGCATATCTTGGCGACAAGTCCGCCGCCGATGGAGTGCGACGTGTTCCACACGCTCATCTTGGTCGCAAGTTCCTTCGGCGGCACCCAGAACGCTATCAGCTTGGCGCACGGCGGAAATCCCGTCCCCTGGAAAAACTGGTTCACGACGAGGAGGATGCCGAATATCCATACAAGCGCAGATGTCGAAGTCCCCGCGATCTGTGGCGCAAAGCCAAAAGCGATGTTTATCAGGACGCAGGCGGCAAGCCCGAAGCAGAACATCTTCTTGGGGTTCACCTTGTCGCCGACGATTCCGTTGACGAACTTTGAGAGTCCGTAGACGATTCCGCCCCAGAAGAGGAAATTCCCGAGCATGGACTTCGAGATGCCGCAGTCCTGCTGGAGACCCGGCATCGCGAACGAGAAGTTCTTCCGCATGAAGTAGAAGAGCGTGTAGCCTATCATCGTGGCGAAGAGCATCCGCCACTGCATGCGGGAGAACCTGCGATTAGTCTCCGCGTCGTCAAAGAGCTTCATTCGCGACGGCCTTCCCTGAGCTTGCGTATGACGGAGAACATCACGCTCGGATAGTCCGTGGAGAATCCGTCGCATCCGAGCTCGTGTAGCTTGAAGTAGACCTCCTCGGTCTCGCCGCCCTGGAACGGAATTGAGCACACGGGTATTCCGTGGGCGTGGAACTCGTTTATCATGTCCTTCAGCACAGACGTGGAAGGCACGAACGGGTCAAGCGGATCCGCAGGGTCGTAGTAGGAGTGTATCGAGACGCACGAGATGTACTTGAAGTCCTTCTCGCGCAGCTTCGCCATTGCGTCCCGGAACCACGCATCCGTCCGCGCGCGCTCCTTGGGCCCGTGGTCCTTCGGCCATGCGCCTAGCCACAGCAAGGACTTGCCGCCAGGGAGAATCCTGTTCCACTCGAATATCTTCTCGTGGCTGGGTCCGGTGTAGTAGACCTGGTCCTGCACTCCGGCCTCTATCGCCTTCTTCGCGATGTACTCCGGCCCGGCGCCCTTCTCGTCCACAAAGCAGAGCCACGTCGGATGGCCCTTCATCGCGGCGAACGTCGCCTCGATGGTCGGTATGCGGTGGTGCGAGAACTTGGGGTCGAGGTAACTCCCGACGTCGACGTCCTTGATATCGTCCCAGGTCAGCTCCTCGGAAACCTTCTTCCCCGCGAGATCCGCCGGAATCCCGCGCGCGGTGCGCTTCAGCGTCTTGTCGTGGAGCATTATGCCCACGCCGTCCTTCGTCTTGCGGCAGTCGCACTCGAGCGCGGAGCCGTTCTGCCAGCACCAGAGGAACGTCTCGAGCGTGTTGTCGGGACGCTCCAGCTTGCCGCCGCCTCGGTGGACGTGGCTAAGGTGCAGCAAGTCCGTGCGCCCCGCCGCGTTAAGCTGCAGCGCGCTGGCCGACAAAGCGCCGTCGCCGCCATTGCCATCAACTTAATTTCGGGTCTCTTGTCGGGTCCTCCCGGGTCTCCAATCTAGTCTGTCAGCGTTGCAACGAGAGCCGCAGCCGGCGGGGC
>JAFRBA010000179.1 GCA_017405115.1 Kiritimatiellia bacterium | reverse complement strand
CGACTGCGGCTTCGCCGCGCCCTGCCGCCTCGCGCACTGCGGCCTCCACGGCGGCAAGCATCTCCCGCGCGCTCACGACGTCCACGCGCCGCACGCCCCGCGGCGTCGGAAGCGAGACGGGACCGGAAACCAGCGTCACCGGATGCAGCCTCCTCGCGGCGGCGGCGGCGACGGCGAAGCCCATCTTGCCTGTGGACGGGTTGGAGAGGAACCGGACCGGGTCGAGGTGTTCGCGCGTGGGCCCTGCAGTGACGATGAACGTCATGGCACCCGCTCCCGGACAGCGGACGCAGTCGCGCCGCGCAGAAGCACGCGCTTTGTCTTGGCCGTCTCGCCGCTCTTGAAGACGACGTCGCGCTTGGGCAGGCCGAAGGCGTCCGCGAGCGTCTCGATGATCTCGCGGTTTGCCTTGCCGTCCACGGGCGCCGCGCGCACGCGCACCTTCAGCGCGTCGCCCACGACGCCGTCCAGCCCGGCGCGCGACGAGCGTGGCTGAGCCCTCACGTTAATCACCACGCCCTCCGGCGTCTCGGCGAACCAGCTCACGTATCCTGTCTCCGTGTTTTGGTTGACGGCTGCGCAGCCCCGGTGGCCGCGCCTCGTTCCGCAACAGCGTCTATTCTACCAAATCGCCGAGTGTAAGCGCAAGCGACATCCGCCCGTGTTGACGGTCTGGCTGACGATTTGGTAAACTGCAAATCAGACAATGGCAAACCTGCATCATGTTAACGATATGAAGATTGCAAAAACCTTGGAACCAGTCGGGTGCAGCCGTCGTGCCTCCGTTGCGGGCGCGTTCCTGACAAGGATTCTCGTTGCGGCGGCGGCGATCTCCGCCGCGTCAGTTGCGAGTGCAAAGGGCTGCGTCGGCTGGAGCGGAATAGAGCCCCATCCGGCCGTGGTGAACCCAGTCTGCGGCTACGCGCCCGGCACGGTCATCGACCTCTGCGGCGAGTGGACTTTCACCGCCGTGAAGCCCCGGCCCGACCGCGCGAAGATGCCATACCTTGCGGAATGGCCCGGCGAACGCACGATAGAGGTTCCCGGCGCATGGCAGTGGCAGGGCGTCGGCGAGCCAAGCCCGCTGCCCGCGCGTTGCTGCTACGGAGGGCACTCGCGCGGCAGGTTCCCGCTGAAGCACAGCTTCATCGGCAACGGATGGTACCGCCGCGAGGTGGAGATCCCCGAAGAATGGCGCGGCAAGCGCATCTGGCTCAAGGTTGGCTGCGTCGGCAGCCAGGGCTGGTTCTGGGTGAACGACATGCCTGTCGCCCACGTATACGACTTCTGCGCGACGCGCAAGTACGAAATCACTGCGTTCGTCAAGCCAGGCGAAAAGGCGAAGATCGTGGCGGAGGCCACCAATGCGCTTCCGTCGAAGAGGGGCTCGTCGGAGGCCGCCGGCTGCTGGGGCGGGCTTCTGCGAGGCGTAGAGCTGGAGGCGACGCCAGATACGCATATCGACGACGCATGGGTGCGCGGCGACTTCGACTCGAAGTGCGCCGAGGTGCACGTGTTCGTGGACTCGTCGAAGCCGGTTCCGGGCGGCATGGCGCTGCGCGCGAACGTCGAAGGCTCCGTGGCGTCGCAGCCCGCAAAGCTCGGGGAGAACGTGCTGCGCGTGCCGCTGGCCGACTTCCGTCCGTGGGACCCCGAGAACCCAAACCTCTACGTCGTGGAGATCTCGCTTTGCGACGGATCCGCCGTGCTGCAGACGCGCGGCGAGCGCTTCGGCGTTCGCAAGCTGGAAGTGCGCGGCAAGGACTTCTACCTCAACGACAAGCCTTTCTTCGTGCGGGGCTGCGGCTTCCACGACGTGAACCCGATCCACGGATATCTCCTGCCAGACCGCGGCGAATGCCGCCGCCTCATAGGGATGGTGCGCAAGGCGGGCTTCAACTTCGCGCGGCTCCACACTCGCTGCGAGAGCCCGGAGTTCTTCGAGGTCGCCGACGAACTCGGGCTGATGCTGCAGGCCGAACTGCCTTACTACGGCGACTATACGGAAGACAAAAACACGTTCGAGCCGCTTGAAGACGCGCAGGAGCTTTGCGAGAACTTCCGCCGCTACGTGTCGCGTTCGGTCTACTGCGGCGGCAACGAGAGCAACTTCGGCCCCACGCTCGGCGCGGCGCTGTACAGGAAATTCAAGCAGATGGACCCGGACCGCCTCGTGATAGAGCAGGACTCCATGGCCCAGCCGGTGTGGAAGCGCGCACCGAAGGCGGACGGCAAGGACGAATGGCGAGGGGTGAAGGTGGCGGCGGCATCGGACCTCGCGAGCTACAGGGTCGAGGGATACGACGATTTCGTGGGCTATCCGAACTTCATATGGGAGCGCGGCTCGCTGAATCCGCCGTGCCCGCTCGTCGCCCACGAATACATGAACGTGGCGGTCAAGGCCGACTCCCGCCTTGCCGACCGCTACGTCGGCATCTGGGACCACACCGTAGACCGCGGCGAACGGGGCCGGTGGCTCGCGCGGTTCGGGCTTTCCCACGCCGAGGGCGACAGGCTGCAGGACGCCCAGCACAGATTCCAGGCCATATGGCTCAAGCGCGGCATCGAGGCGGCGCGCAAGGATCCGCATTGCGACGGCTACTATTTCTGGTCGGTTACCGACTGCATCTTCTCCAACGAGAAGGGTTGGACGGGAGTGGTCATCACGAACAACCCCTGCCACATCGCCCAGGGGCTCTTCTCCCCTTTCATGGAAGAGAAGATAAACGGGATGACCGCCGCCGATTTCGCGCGCTTCAACTCGCCGCGCGGAGTGTTCATCGACTGCGAACCTGACGAGAACATGCATTTCGTCGCAGCATGGTCGGCGACGCGGCCAGGCCCGAAGATCGACGTGTTCTTCGCCAACTACGGCGAGGCCCCGCTCGCCAACCCCTCGTGCCGCTGGTCTCTGACCGACAAGGCGTCCGGGATCAAGCTTCAAGGCGGAACATTTTCGTCGGCGAGCAAATGGTTCTCGAGCCTGGGCAAGGCACGGAAGATCTACACCATATTTAGAGCCGCCGACTTACCAAAGCCGCAGAAGCCAGTCGCCGTCGCCGCGGATCTGAAGGTCGAGGTATGCGACGGCGACAAGGTCGTTGCCGACAACTCGTGGGACTGCTGGATATTCCCCGAGCGAAAGAAGCGCGACGGGAGCGACATAGCGGTCGTAGGCTCGTGCGCGAAGGCATTCGACGAGGCGTTCGACGGGCTCCTTACGCCGGAGCGCGCGAACGAGGCCAAGGTCGTCGTGGCGGACTTCGGCTCGCCCGCAGCGGAAGAGGCCCTTGCCCGCGGACAGAGCGTGATCGAGATCGGCGGCACCGAAGGCAAAGTGGACGTGAACCCGTCGTGGTGGTTCATAAAAGGCGTAGTCGGCGCGTATTTCAACTGCGAAAGCCCCCTTCTGAAGCACCTTCCTCGCTCGGAGTTCCTATCAACGCTCCATTTCAGGACGCTCAAGAAAGGAATTCTCATGCCCGTCAGGGGGTTCCGCACGGAGGACCTGGTGGCCGTCAGCGAGCGCGACGACGGATGCTACGCGCATCTTGGCGACCGCGTCGACCCGCGCGGAGGCCGTCACCTGTTCGCCTTCGGGATAGAGATGGACGCCTCCCTCCCCGAATCGGTGGCCATCATGGACGGCCTCGTCGAACGGGCCAGGGACGTTCCGCCGCGCAGGCCTCTGCCGGAGAGGAGCATGTATTTCGCGACACACTTCCACAACTGGTACGAGGAGGCGTCCGACGCTGAGGTCGTCCGCTACATCGAGGAACTCGCCGAATGGGGCCTTACAGGCGTCGCGGCCTGGTTCGACATGCACGACTTCTCCGGGATGGACGACCCGGCGGCGAAGCGGCGCCTCGAGCGCCTGAAGCTCGTCTTCCGCACGGCGAAGCACCTGGGGCTGGAGCGGGACCTGCATTTTCTGGCAAACGAGGCGTTCAAGGACAGCCCGAAGGAACTCCGAGCCGACTGGAGGCCTGGCAAGAACGGGTACCGGCTCGCCCTCAACGGACACTACCACGTGGAGCTGTGCCCCTCTGCGCCGGGCGCGACCGAGCTGCTGCTCAAGTGGCGCAGGCAGGTGTTCGGGGCGTTTTCGGACGCTCCTCCCACATCCGTGACCCCCTTCCCGTACGACCAGGGCGGCTGCACATGCTCCAACTGCGCGCCATGGGGGGGCAACGCCTATCTGAAGCTCTGCAAGGCCATCGCCGGCATTACGCGCGAAATGTATCCCGGCGTCAAGTTCAACCTGTCGACATGGCGCTTCGACGTGTTCGGGAAACTCGGCGAGTGGGACGGACTTTTCGCCAGCGGCGACGAGCTGCGCGGATGGGTGGACGCGATATACGTCGATCCGTCGGACCTCGCGCGCACGAAGAAGCGCTCGCCCGGCGGGCTGCCGGTGTTCGCGATGAGCGAAATATCCATGAACGGCATGCTGCCGTGGGGAGGGTACGGAGCGAACCCCGCCCCCGCGAGGCTTCAGCGCGAGTTCGACGTCTCACGGAACATCGTCGGGCTGCGTCCGTACTCCGAAGGCATATACGAAGACATGAACAAGGTCGTTGCGCTTGGCATGCTCCGAGATCCGGCGAAGAAGGCGCTGGACGTCGTCGGCGACTACGCGGAGCGCTACTTCGGGGCGGAGACGCGCGAGCCGGTGAAAGAGGCCGCCGCGCTCATGGAGATGAACATGGGCCATCGCGCCACGGGCAGACAGGGCGAATCGTCGCGGTCTTCATATTCCCTGAACGGCATGGACCCAGCGAAGCCGTGGTCGGTGGAGCACCACTGCGACAGGCTTGACGCCGCCAGGGCACGCCGCGTCGTCGAGCTGCTGGACGCGGCGGAGAGGACGATGGACGACATGCGGCGCTCGTCGTGGCGGTGGCGCATCCTGCGGGTGCGCGCCGCGTTGGACGACGCGCTGGCGCGCGGGGCCGATTCCGGGGAGATGGAGCCGCTTTTCGGGGAGCTGGCGCGCATCTACCACGTGGAGCCTGACACGCGCACATTCCTGGTGCCGCCGTCCAAGCCCCTTTGGACGAAGGTGGCCGGAACCTGGAGCGACGTAGGGCTCTAGAAGAAGAGCTTCGCCACCGCCAGGAGCCCCTGCTTCCAGGGGACGCGGTGCGACACGCCGCTCTTGCCGGCGAACTCTGAGAGGTGCTCGACGTACCAGTCGTAGTTCCTGACGAGCGCCTGCTTGTTGGAGTACTGCGGCTTGTAGCCAAGCAGCTTCTCGGCCTTCTCGATGGAGACGAACGAGTCGGTGGACGCCGTCTCGTAGACCCAGGGATAGAGCGGCGAGAGGTGCAGCTTCTCAAGAATGCGCAGGATGAAGACTATCGGCTTCACAGGAAGGCCACGGATCTTCTTACCGTGCCCGGCGCGGTCGAGGACGGCCTGGTAGTCCTCCTTCATCGTCGTGAACTCCTTCGCGCCGATGTTGAACTCGGTGGCGACCACGTCCTTCGGGTACGTCATCGCGTTCCATATCGCGTGGTCGAGGTCGTCGACGTCCATGAGCTGGTAGCGGTTGTTGCCCGAACCGATCATCGGGAACCCGTGGCCTGTGTACGCCCAGTCGTAGAAGAGCGCGAACACGCCGAGCCGCTCGGGGCCTATGAAGCTCTTGGGGCGGATTATGCTCACGCAGTAACCGTCCTTGATGGCCTCGCGGCAGATGTCCTCCGCGTCGATCTTCGCGTGGCCGTAGGGGCCGACGCCGACCATCGGATCGGTCTCGTATATCGGGTGCTTCTTGGGAACGCCGTACACGGCCGTCGAGGATATCTGGATCATGCGCTCGAGCTTGAACTTTCGAGCCGCGTTCAGGACGTTGCGGCACCCGTCCACCTCGGTCGTGCGTATGTCCTCCTCGCTGTAGAGCGGAAGCGCGGCCGCGCAGTGAACGACTATGTCGCACCCCTCGGTGACCTTTTCTACGGCAGGGATGTCGCGCACGTCGCCCAGGGTGAACTTAAGCCAGGGCTCGTTCTTCTCGGGATAGTCAAAGTCGGCTATGTCCAGGACACGTATCTCCTCCACGCCCTTCGTGCGGAGGAAGCGTATCAGGTTTATGCCGAGAAAGCCCGAACCGCCGGTTACGAGGACCTTCATCTAGTGGCCTCACTTCGCTGGTTGCGCAGGTGCAGGGGCCGGCGCAGGAGCCTTTGGCGCTGCGGCAGGCGCGGGCGCAGGCGCAGGG
>JAFRBA010000178.1 GCA_017405115.1 Kiritimatiellia bacterium | reverse complement strand
GGCGGCGGCCATGACCATCCCTATGGACTGCTTCCCGAGCTTCACGGGCGCGAGGAGCGCCTCGCTCATGTCGGCGCGTTCCTCGTCGGAGGCCTGCGTCCCCCTGCGCGACTCCGTGAGGGTCCCCCTGTAGCTGGTCTGCGCGGCGTCGGCGACGTAGTAGCGCTTGCGGAGCGGGCATTTGGTCTGCTTTTCGCATCCGTTGCACACGTAGGGCGCGTGTCCGAGGTCGTCGCAGACCTTCTGCCGGAAGTCCTCGCACACCTCGAAGCACTTCCTCTGGTGCTTGAACGGAGTCTTCCTCCCGTCGGCGTTGCGGTAGACCTTCGAGCACGTCTCGAAGTGCTCGCAGACCGCGTTCGTGATCCCGTAGCCCTTGTTGCTCCAGAGCATGCGGTTCTTCACCTCGTTCGCGATGGTGGAGACCGCGCGTCCGAACATCGTCGCCATCTGGGCGAAGGTCAGTCGGCATTCGAGCCCGTGGGCTATGCCTTTCCTCGTGTCTATGGTCATGTGTTTTGCCATGACTTCGTTCCTTTCGTTTTTGACTGGCCACGCGCGGACGGAACGCCCGCCCCTGCGCATGGCCCTGGCGCGTATTATCCCATGCGGAGACGCTTTGCCAAAGTAAACGCAAGTCCCTTCCATGGAAGGGTAGGAACAAGGGGAACACGCTACCTCGATCAACCACTCATCCAACCTCTACCTCTGACCAACTAAACAAAATCTAAAGTTGCGTTCACTCTGGGAAAGCACACTCTACAATCGCAGCAGGGCGTGGGGCGGATTTATGGTATAATACACAAAACCATACGGAATTAGACTACATGCGATTCAGAGCGAAACAGGCAAAGTACATGGCGTGGACGCTTGGCGCGCTGGCGGCGTGCCTTGCGGCGCTGCCGATGGCGCTTGCCGCCGCCCCGAGCGAAATACGCGTCGACATCTCGCTCGACGGCTCCGACTTCGTCTCCGGCGAGCGCATCCGCGGCGTCGTGGACGTGGCCAACTCGTCCCCTGACAAGGTGAGCGTGGGCTACTCAAACTCTTCGGACAGCCTGTTCGTGGAGGTGTTCCGCTCGGGCGACATGTCGCAGATGTCCCGCACGTCCCGCAGACAGTTCGTGTCGCGCTTCCGCGTGGATTCGGGCGAGGGCCAGAAGCTCGAGGTCTTCCTCGGCGACCATTACGACCTGCGCGAGACGAGGCGCTACCTGGCCAAGCCGGTCCTTGTGCACAATGGATACAGGTTCGAGGGCGCAATGCGGGCGTTCGACGTCGTGGACGGCGTCAAGGTCGGCGGCGCCATGCAGATGTTCGCCAACCGGCCGGGGCTGCAGCGCGAGTTCTCGCTCGTGTACTGGTCCAGGAACCATTCGGAGCACTTGTTCCTGCGTGCGCACGACGCGGGTGTGTCGTCGAGGACCTGGGAGACCAGGGACCTCGGCGCCATACTCCGCATAGACAGTCCGACCATCAGCATCCTGAAGACCGGCGAGGTGATCGTGCTGCACCGTCTCAACAGCGACCAGCTCGTCCGCAGCGAGCTGTGGTCGCTGCCGGACGCGCTCGAGTTCCGCATGCGCGAGGCGATTCGCGACCCGGAGACGGCCGGTACCGCGAGGGTTCGGGAGCTGTACCGCGAGGGCGGAGTGAAGCCCAAGGTCAACCCCTGGTGGAAGTTCTGGTAGGGCGAGGACGACGAGGAGGCTTGCAGGTCTTGGACATTCTTGGGATCGAGACGAGTTGCGACGAGACGGCTGCGGCGGTGGTCCGCGACGGCCGCGAGGTCCTGTCCAATGTAGTCTACACTCAGATTCCGCTGCACCAGCCGTACGGTGGGGTCGTTCCCGAGATCGCCAGCCGTGCGCATGTCGAGAAGATAGGCCAGGTGGTCGGGGAGGCCATGCGCCAGTTCCGGGAGTCCGGCGGAAGTTCCATTGACGCCGTGGCCGTCACCTACGGCCCCGGTCTCTCCCCGGCCTTGATCGTCGGGCTGAACGCGGCGAAGGGGCTGGCGAAGGGGCTTGGGGTTCCCCTTGTCGGGATCAACCACATCGAGGCCCATCTGCACACCCCGTTCCTAGTGGACAAGGGCGACGCGGGGGAAGGCCGCCCAGTGCGGGCCCCGGAAGAGTGCGTCCCCGCGCTGGGACTTGCGATATCCGGCGGCCACACTGCCTGGATCGACATGCCGGCATACGGGTGCTACGAGATACTCGGCCAGACGCTGGACGACGCGGCAGGCGAGGCTTTTGACAAGGCGGCCAAGCTCCTTGGCCTGGGCTACCCCGGAGGCCCGGTGGTGGACAGGATCGCCCGCGAATATCTTTCAGCGACGCATTCCAGTGCGCTTGTGCCTTTTCCCAAGGGTCGTCCGCGCGACGGGGTGAGCGCCCTGGCCGGGCTGCCCGCGGAGCTGTGCGTGAGCTTCTCCGGGCTGAAGACGGCGCTTCTGCGCTACGTGCAGCGCGAGGGCGGCGTCGCGGGGCTTGCCGAGTCCGGCGAGATCCCGCGCGTCGTCGCCAGCTACCAGGAGGCCATCGTGCAGGCCGTGGCGGACCGCACGCGGACCGCGTTGCGCCGTCGCCGCCGCAGGGCGCTTGTCGTGGGCGGAGGCGTGTCGCTGAACTCGCGCCTGCGCTCGGTCCTGGCGGACGTCGCCCGGGAGACCGGCGTAGAACTTCTGATGGCGAAGCCGCGCTACTGCGGAGACAACGGCGCCATGGTCGCCGGGCTCGCGTTCTTCCGCCGAAACCACGAGGAGGACGCGATGAAGCTTGACGTCAGCCCCTGCCTGGAGGTGGGCGAATGAAGACGTTCTGGATTCTTGCAGCGGTGGCATTCGTCGTGCTGGGCGCCGCCTCGGTGTGGATGGGCGGCCTCAACCAGGACGAAGGCTGGTACCTCTACGCGGCGAACCTCGTGGCCGAGGGCAAGATGCCGTATCGTGACTTCTTCTACACGCAGGGCCCGATGCTGCCGATAGTCTACTCGGCCTTCTCGTGGATATGGAAGTCGTTCGGCATCTTGGGCGCGCGCGTCTTTACGCTCGCAATCGGCGCGTTCGGCATGCTCCTCGCGGCAGCGCTGGCGCGGCGGCTCGCGCCAGAGGGCCGTCGCGGGGAGGCGGCTGTCGCAACGCTTCTCCTGCTCGGCTCGAACCTCTACCACGTCTACTTCGTCACGATCCCGAAGACGTACGCGCTCGCCGCGCTATTCGTGATGACGGGCTTTCTCTTCATCGACATCGCCCAGTCTGCATGGAACCGTTCGCGCGGCGGATTCCTCTGGGCGGCTGTCGCCGGCCTTTCCCTCGCGTTCGCCGCTGGTACGCGCATATCGCTCGGCATGATACTCTGCGTCGTCGGGACGGTCCTTCTCGTGGCTGCTGTGCGCGGGTCCCATCGTCGCGTCTTCGCGGGCTTCGTCGTCGGCGGCCTGGGCGGCCTAGCGCTCGTGTACGGGCCTTTCCTCGTCTCTGACGGAGCGCGGGCTGGGCTGGTCTTCGCGCAGTCCTTCCACGCCGCGCGCGGCGGCGGCGAACATGACATTACGTGGATTGTCGGCAGCCTAAGCCGCCTTGTGCGGTGGTATCTCCCCGTGTTCGTGGTGTTCGGGCTCGGCTACCTTAGCATTGGTCCTTCGCACCGCATCGGCCCGGCGCACGTGCCGACGGCAATGTCTCGAACCATGTGGATGGCGTTTCTTTCGTTTTCGATGGTGTTTCTGGTTCAGATGCTTGCGCCGTTCCCGTACGAGGACTACCAGGTTCCCATAATGGGGCTTCTTGCCGTTTTTGCCGTCGTCATGCTCATGTGCGTTTCGGATAGGCCGCTGCCGCTGCTCGTACTCGGCATGACGTGGGCGCTGAGCTTCGGGAGCCCGCTCTTGGAGAAGTGGTCCACCAACGGGCAGGACCGCTTCTGGTCGCTCAAGAAGGACAAGTACGAGCTTGCGCAGCTCCGCGACGTCGCGAAGCGCATAGAGGCGCTTGACCCCGGCGGCAAGGAGATTTTCACGCAGGACGTCTACTTGGCGATAGAGACGAACCGCCGCGTCCCGGAGGGCTTCGAGATGGGGCCGTTCGCGGTGCTGTCAGACGCCGACATAACGAAGGCGGTGACGGAAACGGAGATTCCCGTCGCGGCGCTTTCGGGCTACTGCTTCGCCACGGACATGCCGTCCGGCAAGGAGCGCTCCATCACGGACCAGCTGCGCTACTGGCAGCTTCTCAAGGCGCGTTACGATATGGTCGACCGCGAGGACGCGTTCGGCCAGAACTCCACGCCGCTCATCATCCTCAAACGCAAATGACGGCAGAGGAGATACGCGCGCGGATACTCGACGTCGTCCAGAAGAACGGCGGGCATCTCGCGTCGTCTCTCGGCGCCGTGGAGATCTCGATGGCGCTCGCCGAGGTGTTCGATCCAGGCAAGGACCGGGTGGTGTGGGACGTGGGGCACCAGGCATACGCATGGAAGCTGCTCACGGATCGCGGCGGAAAGAGCTTCGACACCCTGCGCACGACGGACGGCCTGGCGCCGTTCCCGACGCCTGCGGAGAGCATTGCGGACGCGGCCGTCGCAGGTCACGCGGGCGTCGCGCTGTCGGTGGCGGAGGGGCTTGCGGCTGCGCGGGACGCCAGGGGGACGGACGAGCACGTCATCGCCGTGGTCGGGGACGCGTCGATCGTGAACGGCACCAGCCTCGAGGCCCTCAACAACCTCGCGGCATCCACGAGGAAGGTGATTGTCGTGCTGAACGACAACAAGATGAGCATCTCCCGCCCGGTCGGGTCCCTGGCGAAGCTCCTCGGCCGCCTCATAACGAGCGTCAGGTACAACCGCGTCAAGGCGGCCGCCGAGCGCACCGGCCATCGCCTGCGCCTCACTTTCCTCCGCAGCGTATACCACCGCCTTGAAAGCCGAATCAAGAGCTGGTTCCTCGGAAACGCATTCTTCGAGCAGTTCGGCCTGCGCTACATCGGGCCCGTCGACGGCAACGACCTCCCGGCCGTCAGGGCGGCGCTGACCGTGGCCAAGGAGGACAAGCGCAGCGTCATAGTCCATGCCGTGACGCGCAAGGGCATGGGCTACCCGCCGGCCGAGCGGGATCCAACGGCCTACCACGGGGTGTCGCCCGGCGGGCTCTCCAGCGGCGGCGCGGCAGCCGAGGCGCGCGTCGGCTGGAGCGAGGCGTTCGGGTC
>JAFRBA010000177.1 GCA_017405115.1 Kiritimatiellia bacterium | reverse complement strand
AGGGCTGACGGCGCTGAAGTCAAATGTAAAGGTGTTCTGAAATGTAGTCATATAAAATTATGGCTACTTTTTCACGCGGCCCGCGTGAACATTGGCTCAAACCGCACTTTTCAAAAATTCAAGTGGCAAAGTCGGGTTATACCATATTTACGGGCGGTTGAGACGAAATGCCGCAGCCAGAATGAGCGCGAAGCCGAGAACCGACCAGACATCCGGCACCTGGCCGAAGAGGAGAAGCCCGAATGCCGCGGTGAAGAGGATGTTCGAATAGTCGTAGACCGCTATGTCGCGCGGAGCGGCGTAGCCGTATGCGAGCGTGATGCCGAACTGCCCTATGGCCGCGCCCGCCCCGGCGCCGAAGAGTATCGCCACTTGGCTTGCGCTCATCGGGTCAAAGCGCGCCAGCATGAACGGAACGGACGCAAGACACGAGAACGCGCTGAAGAAGAGCACGATGAACGCGGGCTCCACCGCATGGCGCCTGAGCGCGCGCACGCACGCGTACGCCCCGCCGGCGCACGCCCCGCCGAGCAGCCCCATCGCAAGCGGAAAGGCCGCGTCTCCGGCAAAGCCGGGCTTGGCCACGAAGACCACCCCGGCGAAGGCGAACGCGAGGGCAACGACCTGCCGCATGGACGCCTTCTCGCCGGAAAAGAGCCAGGCGAACGCCACGGTGAAGAACGGCGCGGTCTTGTTGAGCGTCTGTCCGTCGGCTATCGGCACAAGCCCGAGAGCGTAGAAATTCGCGAATATTCCGCAGGTTCCAAGCAGACTTCGCAAAATAAGCAGCCCGGCGGCCTTTGGGGACAGTCCCCCAAAAACCGGGGACAGTCCCCCCTTTGACGACCCGCACATGGACGGCTTGAACGGGGACAGGCCCCCTTTGGACGGGGACAGGCCCCTGCGAATGAAGACAGAAAAGGCTATCGCAAGCGCGACGACATTCCGAAAGAAGCTCTTCTGGAAGCTAGAAATCGGACTGCCGTAGTCGTCCGCCAGTCTCACGCATGCCGCCATGAGCGCGAAGCCAAACGCGCTCGCTGTTATGGCTGCAATGCCTTTCGCCCTGTCGGTCATCCGTATGGCACCCTCGCGGCGAAGGACCCGCCGGCGCATGCGTCACATCGCCAGGATCGCGTCGCGCACGTTCTTCGGCGCGATCTCGAACATGTCCGGCTCCATCGAGTAGGAGGCCCGGCCCTTGGTAAGGGACCGCATGGCCGTCGAATAGCCGAACATCTGGGCCATTGGCACGCGCGCATGCACGATCTGCATGTCGCCGCGCATCTCCATGTCGAGCACCGTGCCGCGGCGTCCGTTCAGGTCGCCGAGCACCTCGCCGACGGACTCCGGCGGCGTAGTGATCTCCAGCTTCATGATAGGCTCGAGGAACTCCGGCGCTGCGCCCGCCGCCGCCTCGCGAAAGCCCATCATGGCCGCAGAGCGGAACGCCACCTCGTCAGACACCTCCGGGTCCACGAGCGTGGCGGCGAGGCACGTCACCTCTATGTCCGTCATAGGATAGCGCGCCAGCACCCCGGTGGCTACGCCGTCCTCGAGGCCCTGGGTTACGCACTCCTGCAGATGCCGGTCGGTGACGAGTCCGGTGAACTCGCGGGAGAGCGTCACCTTGTGTCCCGCGCCGCGCTCGAGCGGCTTCACGGCTATGCGCAGCGACACCGCGTGGCGCTTGCCGCCCAGCTCGCGGTCAAACGTGAAGTCGGCCTCGGATGGCTTCGTAACCGTCTCGCAGTACGACACCATCGGCTTGCCGGTGTTCGCCGCGCACTTGAACTCGCGCTTCAGCCTGTCCACCAGTATCTCGAGGTGAAGTTCGCCCATGCCGGAGAGGATGGTCTGCCCCGTCTCCTCGTCTTCACGGAACTGGCAAGTCGGGTCCTCCGCGGCCAGGGCCTTCATCGACTCCACGAGCTTATCCTTGTCGGCCGAGCTCTTCGGCTCGATCGCCATGAACATGACGGGCTGCGGCGCTGTGATGCGCTCGAGGTAGCACGACTTCACCTCCGCGCAGAGCGTGTCGCCCGTGGTCGCCTCCTTCAGGCCGACTATGGCGCCGATGTCGCCGGCGCTAAGTTCGTCCACCTCTATCTGGTCGTCCGCAAAGAGCCGCACGATCTTCATTATGCGCTCGCGCCTGCGCGTGCGCGGGTTGAAGACGTTCGCGCCCTTCTTGAGCACCCCGCCGTACACGCGCACGAAGAAAAGCCGCCCAACGTACGGGTCCGTCGCGATCTTGAACACGAGCGCGGTCAGGAGTTCGGAGTCCTTCTGCTCGCGCGTCACGCGCTCGCCGGTCTTGAGGTCGGTCGCCGCGACTGGCGGCCTGTCCGCCGGGCTCGGCAGGTACGCGCAGACCGCGTCGAGGAGAGGCTGCACGCCCTTGTCCCGGAGCGAAGTCCCGCAGAGCACGGGCACGAGCCGGCCTGCGACGACCAGCCTGCGTATCGCCGGCACCAGCTCGTCCCTCGAGAGGTCGCCCTTCTCGAGATACGCCTCCATCACGCCCTCGTCGAGGTCCGCCACCTTCTCGACGAGCTCCGCGCGGGCGAGCTCCGCGTCGTCCTTCAGCTCGTCGGGCACCTCGCCCACGGTGAACGTCTTGCCTTCCGTCGCCTCGTCGTAGACTATCGACTTCATCTCGATGAGGTCCACCACACCCGTGAACGACTCCTCCCGGCCGATGGGTATCTCGACCGGGCAGGCCTCCGCCTTCAGCTTGCCGCGCAGCTCGTCCACCACGCGCTGGAAGTCGGCGCCCATGCGGTCCATCTTGTTCACGAACGCGAGGCGCGGCACGTTGTACCGGTCGGCCTGGCGCCAGACGGTCTCGGACTGCGGCTGCACGCCGCCGACGGCGCAGAACACGCACACCGCGCCGTCGAGGACGCGCAGCGAGCGCTCCACCTCCATCGTGAAGTCGACGTGGCCGGGCGTGTCGATGATGTTGATCGCGCAGCCCTTCCACTCGCAGGAGATCGCGGCGGACTGGATCGTGATGCCTCGCTCGCGCTCCTGCACCATGAAGTCGGTGGTCGTGTTGCCGTCGTGCACGTCGCCGTGCTTGTGTATCTTGCCGGTGTAGAAGAGAATGCGTTCGGTCGTCGTCGTCTTGCCCGCGTCGATGTGGGCGACGATGCCGATGTTCCTGACGTTCGAAAGGTCTGCGCTCATGATGACTGAGTATTATACCATCTTCCGGCGGTCTCCGCGCCCCACCGGAGTGAAGTCGATGCGGCGCTGGCGGAAGTCGACGCGCGCCACATGGACCCGCATGCGGTCGCCGATGCGCCAGCTGCCGCCGCCGGGCGCGGAGAGCGTCTGGTCGGACTCGTTGAACCGCACGAATCGCTGCGACAGCAGCGACACGTGCACGAGCCCCGAGACGGCCAGCTCCGGCACGTCCACGAAGCAGCCGAACGGCATGCACTTGGCGACGACCGCGTCGTAGTCGACGACCTGCCGCGACTGCAGCTGCGCCTCGAGGAGCCGGAACTTCTTGATCTCCAGCAGGGCGCGCTCGGCCTCCGCTGCGATCTCCTCGCGCTCGCTGGTGTGCGCCGCCCACTTCGCCAGGACCGGCTGCGCGACGCGCGCGGAGGGCCGCTGCCCGAGGTAGTCCGCCAGCTGCCGGTGCAGCGTGAGGTCGGGATATCGCCGTATGGGCGACGTGAAGTGCGCGTAGTATCGCTTGGCCAGCCCGAAGTGGCCCATCGCCGAGGCGTCGTAGACGGCGCGCTTCATCGACCGAAGCACCATCGTCGCGATCGTCGGATAGAGCGGATGCGACTTGACCGTCTTCAGGAACTGCGCGAACACCTTCGGCTTCGAGAGGTCGCCCGCCTTGACGCCGAGCCCGCGCAGCTCGGCGCGGAGCATGAGCATCTTCTCCTGGTCCGGCGGCTCGTGCAGGCGCGCGAGGATCTTCACGCCGTGCGTCCACAGCTCCTTCGCGACGGCCTCGTTTGCCGCGACCATGCACTCCTCGACCATCTGGTGGGACTCGTCGTACGGATGCGTCACAATGCCCGACATCTCGCCGTCGCCGTCCAGCAGCACCTCCGTCTCGGGCAGCTCGATGTCGAGCGCGCCGGCGGCGAACCGCCGCGCCCTGAGCTGCTGCGCGAGCTCGCTTATCGCCCTTATCGTCCTGGCGGCCCCCTTCGCGCCGCCGCCTGGCGCCGACACGGCCCGCAGCCGGCCGCCTCCGATCACTGTCATCACCTGCTCGTAGGTGAAGCGGGCCTTAGAGCGGATGACGGACTTCGCGAACCTGCGCGCCGTCATCTCGCCATTGCGGTCGAATGTCATGAAGACGGAGAACGCGAGCCTGTCCTCGCCCGGCACGAGCGAGCACACGCCGTTGGAGAGCGCCTCCGGAAGCATGGGCACGACGCGGTCGCAGAAGTACACGCTTGTCGACCTTCGGTAGGCCTCGTCGTCCAGCGCCGAGCCCGGCAGCACGTAGTGGCTGACGTCGGCGATGTGCACGCCGAGCACCCTATTGCCGCGGCGGTCCGTCTCCAGCGACAGGGCGTCGTCGTAGTCGCGCGCGGTCTCGGGGTCGCAGGTGAATATGAACCTGCGCCTGAGGTCCAGCCGCCCGGAGCGCTTTATCTCTGCATCGGTCGGCGCCTGCGAGGAAATGCGCCGCGCCTCCGCGAGGACCGCCGGCGGAAACGCCCTGGGCAGCTTGTAGAACTTCATCACCGCCGCAGTGTCCTCGCGTGGCGTCTTGCCCGGCTCCGGCAGGAGCATCCGCTCCTCTTTCCTCTGGAAATCCATTTTCATCCCTAGTCCCGCCTTGCGAACTTCGAATCGAGCGCGATCGTCTCGGCGTACGACTTCGCGCCGCTGACCGAGTCGGTGACGGACAGGTTCATCGCCGCCGTGCAGGAGCCGAGCCGAAGCGCCTGGTCGGCGTCCATACCCTTCATGATCGCGTACAGCACGCCGGCGCAGAAGGCGTCGCCGGCGCCGACCGACCCCTTGATCCAGCCCTGCGGCAGCCGGAGCGAGCCGACGCGCGCGAAATTGCCGTTCCTGTCGAGCGACGCCCCGGCGTCGGGACAGTGCACGACGGCCTGCTCGCGCACCCCCGCCGCAAGCAGCCCCTCGCAGATGGCGCGCAGGTCGTCTGACGGCGCGCCGGTGGCCATGGAGCCCTCGATCTCGTTCACGATGCAGTAGTCGCAGTATCTGAGCGCGGGGCTCACGATGCGGGCGAAACGGTCGGACTGCTCGCTCACGATGTCGATGGAGGTGCGGATGCCCGCCGCCTGCACCGCGGCTAGGAGCCGCGCGGCCTTCGTCCCGTACTCCGGGTCCGGCGCGTCCATGCCGTCCAGGAGCAGCAGGTAGCCGAAGTGGAATATGTCGCAGTCGAGCCGGGAGACGTCGATGTCCTCGGGCACGAGCGTGGAGTCGGCGCCGTGCATGTTGAAAAACGTGCGCTCGCCCGTGGGCTCGACGGTCATCACGTCGGTGAAGGACGTCGGCACGCCCTTCACGCGCCTCACCTGCGAGCAGTCAAGGCCGCGCGAGGAGAGGTAGTCCACGACGAAGTCGCCGTTGTCGTCGGCGCCGACCGCGCCGACCGCGCGGACTTCCACCGAGGGGTCCAGCGTCTTGAGGTCCACCCCCGAGTTGCACACGGCCCCGCCGATCTGCCGGCGGATGGCGGTAATCGGCACGAGCATGCCCTTGTCGGGCCATGTCGGCAACGTCTTTATGACGTCGGCTATCATGCTGCCGCAGAACACTATCCTGTTCATTTCCCCTCCCCTCCTTGCCTATCCAACAACAAGCTCCTCCTGCGGATAGCGGATGTGGCGCTTCGACTCGCGGTCGCCGATCATCATGACGACGGCGAGCGCGCCGAGCCTCCCGCAGAACATCGCGGCCATCAGCACGCACCTCCCGCCCGCGGAAAGGCTCCGCGTCGTGTCTCCGACGGTGAGCCCGGTCGTGGTGACGGCCGACACCGCCTCGAAGAACAGCGCGTCCTGCGCGATGCCGCTCCCCCGCTCGGTCACGAGCAGGAACCCCATGACGACGGTAATCAGCGCCGCGAGGGTCATGAATATCACGATCGACTCGCGCACGATCTCCGTCGACACCGTCCTGCGCGAGACGACCGTCTCGGTCTCCCCCCGGCACATCGCCGTGAGGGTGCAGATCAGGACCGTCAGAGTCGTCACCTTTATCCCGCCGCAGGCCGAGCCGGGCGCGCCCCCGAAGAACATCATCACCTCGTAGACGAGGCGCGTGAGCGGCTGCAGGTCCTCCGTCGGCACGAGGCAGAAGCCGCACGTGCGCGGCGTTATGGCCTGGTAGAAGCCGACCCACAGGCGCTTCGCCGTCGGCATGTCCGCGAGCGAGTGACGCCACTCGGCTGCGAGGAACGCCACGAACGTGACCGCCAGCAGGATCGCCGAGACGCGCAGCACAGTGCGGGTGTGGAGCGTGAGCCGCCCGCGCGAGGCCGGGCGGAACGAGAAGAAGCGGAACGTGAACAGGTTGAAGAGCACAAGGAACCCGATGCCGCCGAGGATAGTGAGGACGCCCATCGTCACGACCGCGAACGGGTCGTCCGCCCACGGCGCCAGCGAATCGGGGTCCATGGAGAAGCCCGCGTTGCAGAAGTTCATGATCGAGTAGAACAGCGAGCGGGCCACGCCGACTCCGTGCGCATGAAGCGCGACGGCCCCGATGAACTGGAAAGTAAGCATCGAGCCGACGACCCATATGATGAGCCCGCGGAGGCCCTTCACCGCCGGCACGCCGTAGGCGTTCATCAGCGAGAACTCGCGATGCAGCGAAAGCCGCCGCCCGATGGCGACGACGAGGAACGTGCCGCAGGTCATAAGACCGATGCAACCGATCTCGACAAGCGCCGTCAGCACCACTATGCCGGCGTGCGAATACTCCCTGCCGACCTCGACGACGGACAGCCCCGTCACGCAGACGGCCGAGCATGCGGTGAAGAGGGCTTCGCCGAACGGCCCCCACTCGCCGGCCGCGCGGGCCCATGGCGAGGAGAGGAGAATCGCGCCGACTAGGATAAGCGCCAGAAAGCCGAGCGCCACCGAGGACCGGCGCCTCATGCCGCAGCGCCCCGCTTCGAGAAGGAGCCCCGTTCCTTGAGCCAGATCAGCCAGATGGACAGCTCGTAGAGTAGGCAGAGCGGCACGGCCATGAAGAACTGGCTCATCGGATCCGGCGGCGTGAGGAACATCGCCAAGAAGAACGACAGCACTATCGCGACCCTGCGCTTCTCGCGCAGTGTCTTGGAGGTTATGACGCCGAACCAGCCCAGCACGAACAGGATGAGCGGCAGCTGGAACACGAGGCCGAAGGCGATGATGGTCTTCATCACGATCGAAATGTAGCCCTCGATCCGGATCACCGTGTTCGGCAGCCCGACCCACGCGTTTATCTTCTGGAACACGGCAACGACCATCGGCAGGGTCTTCGCGTACGCAAGCACCACCCCGACGAGGAAGAAGCCGGAGCCCGCGATCAGAATGGAGAGTATCACGAGCTTCTCGCGGTTTGTCAGCGCGGGGAAGACGAACCTGAGTATGGCGTAGGCGATGAACGGAAACGCTAGGGCCGTGCCGCCCCAGAGCGAGATGGACATGATGGTCGAGAAGCCGCTCGTGAGGTCAAGCCCCTGCAGCATGTCCTCGCTAGCCGCAGCCGGGCTCTTCAGCCAGGCGAGTATCGTCGGGGAGAAGACGCCGGCCACGACCGCGCACACGACCCACGAGACAGCCGCGAAGACTATCATGTCGCGAAGCGCCAGAAGGTGCTCGAGAAGCGGACGCGGCGGATCGTTCCGCGCGTCAGGATTCTTGAGAAGCTCGATCGCCATCTGCCGCCGCCTGCTCCGCACCCCCCTCCGGAGCGTCCTGGGTTTCACGACCTGCGGAACCCTCCGGGGATTCCGGGCCGTCAGGGCCGTAGGGCCCGTCCGAACCATACGGCCCATCAGGGCCATACGCGGGATCCACGGCGGGATCATCCGCGACGTCCGGTATCTTCGCCGCCTCCTCGGCCTCGCGGGCGGCAGAGTCGACGGCCCGCTCGAACTCGGTGTCCATCTCCATTATCTGCCGCTTGAAGCTCTCCGCGGCGCGGCGGAACTTCGCGTAGTGGTTTCCGAACGAACGTATGACGGACGGCAGCCGCTTGGGCCCCATCACGACAAGAAGCACGGCGAGCAGCACCAACCACTCGCCGGCCCCCACGCTATCAAAAACGATCGCGAATGCCATCTAGACCGTCGTCACTTCCTCTGGGTCGTGTCGTAGATCGCGAACTCGCCGCGGCGGTTCATCGACCACGCGCTCTCGTCGTGGCCGTCGGCCGCGGGCTTCTCCTCGCCGTAGCTGCGGGTCTGGATCCGGTTCGCCGAGATGCCGTTCTGCACCAGGTAGTTGCGCACTATGACCGCGCGGTTCTCGCCGAGCGACATGTTGTACTCGTTGGAGCCGCGCTCGTCGCAGTTGCCCTCGACAACCACCACTCGCTCGGAATGCGAATTGAGGTGCTGCGCGACCGCGTCGATCTTGCCAAGCTCGCCCTGCGGCACGACAGTCGAGTCGAAGCCGAAGTACACCGGCGCGAAGTCGACGTCGGTGCAGCGCGCGTACATGTCCTCAAACTTGCCCTCGGAGGCGTCGCCTATCGACCCCGCCTGGGAATTGTTGAACTCCTCGGAAGAGATGTCGCGCCCGCTGGCCCCGTCGCCGCCGGCCCCGCCTGCGCCACCCTTGCCGGGCTTGTTGTACTTGCAGCCCGCCACGCAGAGCGCGACCGCGAGAACCGTTACCATCGTCGAGAGCTTCATTGTCTTGTTTCTCCTTAGTGTTAGTTGGAAAATCCGACGCATATGATACCAAAAAATCGCCGCCGCGGCAATAGGGCTAAAGAACGAATTTCGCGAACGCGACGACGATCGGCATCGTCGCGATGCTCGCCAGCGTCGTGCCGCTGACCACGGCGACCCCGGCGTCCACGTCTCGCCGGAACTTGGACGCGAAGATGGACACCATCGCAGCCACGGGCGCGGACGCCGCGATGACCATCGCGAGCATCATGTCCGCGTCGAGGCTGCGCCTGAACGGGTACATCATGGCCACGAGGACCAGCGGGCTGACGAACAGGCGTACCGTCGAGGCAACCCACACGCCGCCGGTCCTCGCCACGCGGCCGAGCCGCGCGCCTGCGAGGCTGTAGCCGATCGCGACCATCGCAAGCGGCGTGTTCAGGTTCGAGAGATGGTGGACCGGCACCGCGACCACAGCAGGCAGTCGCACCGAAAGGAGAAAGAGCGGCAGTCCAAGCGCAATCCCGACAGTCCCGGGGTTGAGCACCATCTTCCACACCGCACCCCTTCCTTCTTCCTTTCCCCCTCCTCCCATCGCCTTCACGCCCCAGCTCCAGATGAACAGGTTGAACACGACTACGTAGACGGCCCCGAAGAAGACCCCGCGCTGCCCGAGAATCGCCTGCTCCAGCGGCAGCCCCATGAAGCCCGCGTTCGAGAAGACCGCGGCGAGCATGAGCGTCCGCCGCGTGTCCTCCCCGCGGCAGCGCACGCACAGCGCGGCGATTGCAATTAGCGCAAGATGCCCCAGCGAGGCGATGGCGAACGCAATTCCCAGCCCGCCGAGCATTGCGCCGTCGAACGGACGCTGGAAGCAGTCGACGACCACGCACGGCGTGACGACGAACATAAGGAGGTTCACCATGCCGCCGACCGCGGCGTCGTCCAGCATCCGAAGCCGGCGAAGCGCCGCCCCGACCCCCATCATCACGAAGAGGACCGCCACCTGCTGCGCAACCTCAAGCAGGTTCTCCATCAGCCGAACCGCTCCCTGAAGTCCCGCGCGGCCTGGTCGTTGTCCACGAAGCGGACCGCATGCCAGCCGCTGCGCCGGGCGCCCTCGCAGTTCGACTCAACATCGTCTATGAAGCACAGTTCGTCGGGCTCCAGGCCTATCCTCGAACGGAGCAGCTCGTAGATGCGGCGCTGGGGCTTGAACATGCGCTCCTCGCCGGACACCACCACGGCGTCGGCCAGCGCTATGAAGTCGGCGAAGACCTTCCTGAACCGCGGCGCCATCGACGGCGGCATGTTCGTCAGTATCCCGATCTTGAACCCGGCGGCCTTGAGCTCCCTCATCCACTCGAGCGTCTTGAGGTTGCGGTACCCCTCCATGAAGCTCGCGTAGTCCTCCTCGAGTATCCGCGCACGGACGTCTTCCGGCAGGTCTATGTCGGCGTCGGCCCAGATCAGCGAGTAGAGGTCGTCTATCGTGATGAACCCGCCGTCCATGAGCCGCCTGTACCTCGCGAAGCCGCGCTCGAGGTCGGCCCACTCTATGCCGAAGGAGTCCGTTACCTTTCTCACGCGCGTCGGCATCGTCGTCGTCGTCATGACGCCGCCGAAGTCGAACACCACCCCCCTCGTCGGCCTAACCCCGCAGATTCCGTGCGACAGCCCGGCGCGCACCAGCGCATAGCGGCGCGACCCGTCCGGGTAGACCAGCGTGACGCCGCCGTCGAGGAACCTCACCCAGTCCTTCCGCGAGCCGGGGCCGTACGCGCCGCGCGCGTTCAGGAACGCCGCGATGTAGCAGTCGTGCGTGACGGCCACGAAGAGCCGCCTCCCGCCGGCGTGCTCGTCCAGCCACCGCTCGCAGGCGTCGGCCGCCGCGCCGAGCTCCCTGAAGCCCGGCAGCCGCCTCTCCCTGAAGTACGTGAAGCATGCGTTGAAGAACTCGAGGTCCTTGAAGGTGTGGAGCACCTGCATGGGGGCCTCGTAGAAGAACGACCCGTTCCCGAGCAGCTCGTCCGTGGCGATCAGCGCGCCCCTGAGCCCCATGCCCTCGGCTATGTACGCGGCGGTCTCGCGCGTGCGCGTGAGCGGGCTGGACGCGAACGCCGCGTCGCCCGCGAACTCGGCGAGCGACTCGCCGAGGAGGCGCGACGTGCGGACGCCCTCGCGCGTCAGGTGCAGCGCGTCGCCGAAGGTCGGGTCGTCGGGGTCCATCTTCGGACGCTCCGCGTGCCTGACCTGGAGTATCGCCCGCGCCCCCGCGCGCAGCTCGGCCTTCAGCTCCTCGATCGTCATCTCGATGTTCATGATTCTTCCCTGCACACCGCAGTCCGCGCCGCCTTTGCCGCTTGACGCGTTCGCCGCAGCGACTGGCCTCATGAGATTACGCGAACCCCATATTCCCGGAATCGGCGGTCTGTTGTGACAACGGTCAGATTGCCGAGTGACGCCGTTGCTATTATGAAACGATCCGCCGGGTCACGATGCACCGCCGGCAGCTCCGTCGCCTTGAACATGACCTCTTCCGACAAAGGAATCAACGAAAGGGAATAGGAATCGACAAGCGTACGCATAAGATCCCTTGGCGGCATCGGAAGCTCAATTCCGCCATCCCGCCATTTCAGCGCTATCTCCCATTCAGATATCGGACTCACGTAGAGGATGTCGGCCTCGCGCATCGCCTTCATGGCCGAAGCCGAGAACTTTCTGAACTCGCCGTTCGCCAGCCGAAGGACTGCACACGTGTCAAGAAGCAGTGGGCGCATCGCCGCAGGCCTCCCATTCACAAGAGGAGTCGTCAAACAGATTGCACTTCACCTTGACTTTTCCGGCCAAGCCGGGAATGGGCTTGAACGTTCTGCGCGGCGACTCAAGCGGGACGATCCTGGCGACAGGCCGTCCATATCGCATGATAGTAAATGCGACAAGGTTTTTCTCGACTTCGGAAACCACGCTCGAGAAGTGTGTCTTCGCTTCGTTCACATTCAATGTAGTCGGCACGCAACCCTCCTTTCTAGATTTCGCCGATAGTTTACCAAATCTTAGTTTGTTGGTCAACCCTACCCCTACGCCTCTCAACCAAGGCCTTGAAGAAGCGGTGAAGCGAGTTGGTCGGGTACTGCCACTCGCCGCCGTTCTCCAGCGTCTCGCTGCCGTAGACCTTGTAGAGCCGCCGCTCTACGCCATCTTCGTTCAGGTTCGGATCCCAAGTCACGATAGGTGTTTCGCCCTGCATTTCAATCCTCGCCTTTAGCGTACTTTCAAGGTTCGTGGGGACAAGTCCCCGCCACATAGTCCTGCCAAACCGACATAGGCCGTCCCCAAATCGT
>JAFRBA010000176.1 GCA_017405115.1 Kiritimatiellia bacterium | reverse complement strand
GGCACGATTACCCATCCCTTCACGCCCGAGGCTACCGGCCGGCTGATCTATGCCGCCAACGGCCTGATGTCGGCCTTCCTGATGATGCCGGACTGGGGCGTCGCGGCCGAGCGTGCCGGCACCCGCGGCCTGACCGCCTATTCGGCGCGCTGGGAAGTGCTCGGCGACATCGTCCACCATGCCGTCGACTTCGCCTCCGACCCGCGCATGCTGGGCGAGACCCTGCGCCGCCGCGGCGGCGAGTTCGGGGCCACGACCGGGCGCCCGCGCCGCTGCGGGTGGTTCGACGCGGTCGTCGCCCGCTACGCGCAGAGGGTGAACGGCGTGGACTTCTGGGCGATGACCAAGCTCGACGTGCTCGACGAGTTCCCAGTCGTGAGGATATGCACCGGCTACCGCCGCGCCGACGGGTTCGTCTACACCACTTTCCCGGCCGACCTCGACGCCCTCGCGTCGTGCGAGCCGGTCTACGAGGACCTGCCCGGCTGGCAGTGCAGCACGTCGTCCGTCACGGACTACTCGGAGCTGCCCGAGAACGCCAAGGCGTACGTGAACAGGATCCTCGAGCTGATAGGCGGTCGGCTTGGCGTGCTGTCCGTGGGCCCCGCACGCGAGACCACTCTGCGCGTCGGCATATGAAACCCGCGTCCGACGGAGGGAATGCGAAATGAAGGCCGAGAAGACCAGGGATGGCGCGAAGCTGACGATGACAGTCGAAGGCAGCATCGACACCGTGACGGCGCCGCAGCTTGAGAGCGAACTGGAGACGGACGGCGTCTCCGAGCTGGTGATCGACGTCTCCAAGGTGCCATACGTTTCGTCCGCCGGCCTGCGCGTGTTCCTGGCGGCGTACAAGGCGATGTCGGCGAATCGAGGCTCGATGCGCCTCGTGGGCGCGCAGCCAGCCGTGCTGGACGTTCTGCGCATAACGGGCTTCGCCTCCGTCTTCAACCTTGAGTAGCGCCGCGTGACGGGATCGGGAGTCATGCCGAAGCGGGTCATCATCCTCGGGGCGACGGGGTCGATCGGCACCAGCGCCGCCGACGTCGTGCGCACGCACCCCGCCGACTTCTCGGTCGTCGCCGTCTCGGCCCGCAGCTCCAGGGAGCGGGCCGAGGCCCTGGCTTCGGAGTTCGGCGCCAGGGCCTATGTCGGCGAGGACGCCGCGCTGCACGCGGTCGAGGAGAACGACGCCGACGTCTGCCTCGTGGCGACGGTCGGCCTCTCGGGGCTTGCGCCGACGGTGGCCGCGATACGGAAGGGCATGGACGTCGCGCTCGCCACTAAGGAAGTCCTGGTGATGGCCGGCGAGCTTGTCACGCGCCTGGCGCGCGAGCGCGGCGTGAGGATCTTTCCTGTCGACAGCGAGCACTCTGCGATATTCCAGTGCATGCAGGGCTCGCCGCGCGAGTCGGTTTCGTCGATCACGCTCACGGCCTCAGGAGGCCCGTTCCTGGACGCTCCGGCGGACCTTTCCTCCGTGACGCCCGCGCAGGCCCTCGCCCACCCACGCTGGAAGATGGGGCCGAAGGTCACGGTCGACTCCGCCACGATGATGAACAAGGGCTTCGAAGTCGTCGAGGCCAGATGGCTGTTCGACGTGCCGTTCGACAGGATCGGCGTAGTCGTGCACCCCGAGTCGGTGGTGCATTCGCTCGTGACGTTCTCCGACGGCGCCACCCTGGCGCAGCTCTCGCCTCCCGACATGCGAGTTCCCATCCAGTACGCGCTGTCCTGGCCGAGCCGGCTGCCGGCCGAACGCGCGCCGCTCGACCTCGCCGCGACGGGCGCCCTGACCTTCCGCGTCCCGGACCCCGGGAGGTTCCCCTGCCTTCGCCTCGTAAAGGAGGCGCTTGCGGCTGGCGGCTGCGCCCCTGCCGTGCTTGCGGCGGCGGACGAGCTTGCCGTAGCCCGGTTCCTGCGCGGCGAGATTCGCTTCACTGAAATCGGAAGGACCGTCGAAAGGGCACTCGAGCTCATGCCGAAGGCTCCGTGCGATTCCCTGGACGCGGTGTTCGCCGCGGCGGACTGGGCGGCGAAGGCGCTGTGAGTTGCGCGACTATTGACCCGTTGCCGGTCAAATGATATACTTTGCCATGTCATGAACAGTATGAGTTGCGGCAATGCGAGAGGTGTTTCGCGTAGACGCCTTTCCGCTGTGTTGTTTCTTGCTGCTGCCTTTTTCGCAGGGGCGGCGTCCGCACAGACGTCGAAGGGCGTGTGGTGGTGGCGCGGCGAAGACGCGGCGGACCCGTCCGCTGCGGCTCGGCGGCTGGATTTCATCGCGAGGCATGGCGTCGGCGAAATCTATTTCTGCGTCGACTTGAGGAAATACCACAAAGAGACGCGCTCGTTCGTGAAGGCTGCGGGTGCGAAAGGCATTCGAGTCGCGCTGCTTGCAGGCGACGTCTCCTGGATACGCCCCGGCAACCGCGGCTTCGCCGAGACATTGATCGCCTATCGTTCCTACCAACGGCATGCCGAACCCGGCGAACGCTTCTACGCGCTCCACCTCGACGTCGAGCCGCACCAGGACGCGAAGCTCTCCGACGCCCGCAAATGGCAGCTCTACGCCGACTTCGTCCTTCGCGCAGCGGCGGACGTCCATGCGGCAGGGGAGAAGATCGAGTGGGACATTCCATTCTGGCTGGATGACAAGCGCGTCGCATACGGTGATCGCGATGATGCGCCGCTCCTTGACGTGCTGACGGAGAATTCCGACTGCATTACGCTCATGTCCTACCGCGACACGGCCGAGGCGATGCTCGATGTCGCCAAGACGGAGATTGAGATGGCGAAGGCGCGAAACGTGCGTGTCGTCCTTGGCGCAGAGACGGGAAAGACGGGCGAAGGGAGCATCGTCACCTATTTCGAGGAGGGCGCCAGGAAGATGGATGGCGAACTCGCCAAGGTCGCCGAAGCGCTTGACGCGGCGAAAGTCCCGGCCGGGGCCGGCATCGCCATACACCACCTCGGAAGCTGGGAAAAGCTTGTCGGAAAGGAAGCCGCAAAATGAAAAAGCCGTTCATTCTCGCTGTTTGCGCGATGACCGCCTGCTTCCTGCAGGCAACGCCCATGGATGTCTCCGGGTTCGCGAAGTCGATTGTGATCACAGTCCCGTCGACTTCCATTGCGCAAGGTGTAGCGCTGACTGATTTCCCCGTGCTCGTCCGCCTTTCGACCGCAATCGACGGTTTTAGCTACTCGGATTTCCAGCAGCAGGGCGGTGCGGATCTCGCGTTTCTCGATTCTCGCGGAAACGTGCTCGCCCACGAAATCGACACTTGGGACACTGCGGGCGAGTCGCTCGTCTGGGTCAAGGTTCCGACTTTTTCGCGAAGCACCCGAATCTACATGGTCTACGGCAATTCCTCGTACTCGAGCAGCGTCGCGGCGACTGACACGTGGAGCGATTTCACGGGCGTATGGCACATGAGGGAGGCGAGCGGCACGGTTGCGGACGCAACCGGGCACGGGCTCACGGCAACGCCGTCTGGCATGCGCGCGGCATACAATGTCGGCATTTCCGATGGCGTCGTGGGCTTGGCTCGCAAAAACGGCGGCAACGGCGGCAACGGCTACGAGGAAAAGGCCTATCTTTCCATCCCCGACTACGATACGTACAATCTCGGCGATTCCTTCACGGCCAGCGGATTCTTCCGCGTGACGGCGGCCGGCGGGTGGTATCGCCTCTTTTCGCGCAAGACTTCGACCGGCGGCTGGGGACAGGAGACGCACAGCGAAAGAACCGAACAGGTCTACGTCTATGGGGCGCCAGGTTCAATGCCGACTGTCAATGTCACGGGAATCGTCGGCAACTGGGTTCATCTCGCGTTTGTCTATTCCGGGTCGATCTGCAAAGTCTATGCAAACGGCCAGCTGTTGAATACACTGTCCATCACGCCGGCGAGCGACAACGGCGAACCGCTCTCCATAGGATGCACGTCGGACGGCGGCGACTGGTGCCTGTACGGCGACTACGACGAAGCGCGCCTCTGCGACGGGGAACTCTCAGCAGATCGCATCGCCGCCGACTACGCGACTGCGACTGATGCCGATTTCCTCTCCTACGGCGCGGCGGAAGCATGCACGCTTCGGTTCGTCGATCCGTCGTCATTCTCGAAGTTCGTCCAGATTACGGCGTCCTCCTCCGCGGTCCCTGGCGGCGGAGTCGTCGGGAACTTCCCCGCGCTGGTGAAGCTTTCGGAGGGAATCGACGGCTTCGACTATTCCGACTTCATGGCGGGCGGCGCGGACCTGGTCTTCACAGACGCGGACGGCGCCGTGCTTTCTTCCGAGATCGACACGTGGGACACCGAGGGGACGTCGCTCGTGTGGGTGAAGGTGCCTTTTTTCGAGAACGGAATGTCACTTTACGCCTATTGGGGCTCATCGTCCGCTTCCTCCGTCGCGTCGACCAACGCCTGGAGCGACTTTGCAGGCGTATGGCACATGAACGAAAGCGGATCGACTGCCGAGCCTGACGTTTCCGGCAACGGACTTGACGCGACGCCCGCTGGCGACACGCCGGAGCAGATTGCCATGATGACGTCTTACGAGGGAGTCGTCGGCACTTCGCGCAGGACGCAGACGGCCTACGACAGCAGCATGCACAACCGTTTTGTCGTTCCGGCCTATTCGCTTGGCGGAACTTTTACGGTTTCCTGTTGGGTCAACGAGAAATTTGACTATGGCTGGCATCGAATCTTCACCTGCAAGGAAGGTGCCGGTGATAGTGCCGGCTGGCATATTGAATGCGGCGGGCAGAATTCGGGCACGGCGACGATCATCGGATCCGGAAGCAGAGGCTTCGACGCCAACATCGGGTCGCTTGTAGACCATTGGACGCATCTCGCATTTGTTTTCGAGGGGACGGTGGCAAGCGTCTATACGAACGGCGTCCTGTGCGCTTCCGGCGCTGTCAACGAGGCGACGGCCAGCACCAACGGATTCGCCATCGGCGGCACGCCGCTCGGCAGGGAGCGCACGCTTGAAGGGTATTTTGACGAAGTGCGACTGGGCGATGCGGCGCTTTCCGCCGTGCGCCTTGCGGCCGACTACGCGACTGTGGCAAACGCCGCGTTCTTCTCGTATGGCTCGGTCAGCGTTCCCGCGGCTGATCCGCCGGCCTTTGATGCGCCTACGGTCGCGAACGACGCCGGAACGCTTAAGGTCTCAGTTTCGATGACATCCGGCACGGGCACGCCGTATGTTCGCTTCACTTCCGGCTCCGGCTCGACCGACCTGGCGCTTTCGGAGACGGCGGTGACAGGGCCGCAGTCCTACGTGGTCGCCGTTCCCGGCACGTTGGCGTCCGGCAAGACCTATTCGGTCGCGGCTGTTGGCGTGAATGCTGCCGGCGGTGAAATCGTCGTGCCCGGCGAGAGTAGTTTCCACCTTGGTTCGCTTGTCGCCACAAAGGTCTCCGACGCGGCGGAGGACGGGCCGTGCGCGGGGTCGTTCTCGATCTCACGCGCGGACGCACACGGCGATCTGGCGGTGAACTACGCGCTCTTGGGAACTGCGGTGGCAGGAACGGACTATGAAGGTGCGGCGGGCGGCACGGTTACGATACCCGACGGCGAGGCGTCGGCGACCGTCGCCATTATGCCGAAGGTAAATGCGGCGCTCAATGCAGACACGACCGTCACGCTCTCGATTTCGGAAGGTCTGTACGGCGCGCAGGCGTCGACGGCGACAATGACGATCACGAATCTCGCGCCAGCCGCAAGGAAGGACTTCCTCAAGCGCGTCGAGTTCACGTTCCCGATGGACTTCCTCGGCGAAGGTGAGGTGCTGACGAACTTCCCGGCGCTGATCAAGCTGTCGACTTCGATTTCCGGTTTCTCGTATTCCGACTTCCGGCTTGCGAACGGCCGCGACATGATGTTCACCGACTCTCGAGGCCGGGTCATTCCTTCCGAAGTCGATACGTGGGACGACACGGGCACCTCGCTCGTCTGGGTGTCCGTTCCGGAGCTGACGAAGGGGACTGTCGTCAAGATGTATTACGGCCACGGGGCGAACCCGGCCGGAATCCCGCTTGCGAAGTGGCCTGACTATGTCGGAGTCTGGCACATGGGCGAGGCGAGCGGTACGGCGCATGATTCCGCCTCGAACGGGTTTGACGCCGTTGCGGTGCAGAATGCACGGGCGAGGGCGGGCGACCTTGTCGCCGTGGCGGACGGCGCGATTGGAGCAGGGCGCCTCAATCAGGATGGCACCACCTATTACGACGTCGGCACATACGACGCCGAGAAATTGGCGACGGCGAGACGCAACTATCTTTCGGTTCCAAGCGGCATCGACAATGGCCTTGGCTCGCAGATTTCCATTTCCGGCTGGTTCAGGACGACCGGCGGGACCGAATGGTCGGAAAGAATGGCCCGCAAGCTGGCGTCTGGGTATAATTACGGCTGGGAGATCGTCAGGAAGCCGTCGTCAGGATCCTGCGACACGAAGATAGGAGTCAATGTCGCAGACGGGGGGAAGGAGTTCACCATCCCGGACATGCGCAACAACTGGGTTCATCTGTTCGTGTCCATCGAAAACGCGGCGACAGGCGAAGTCGACAATCCCTACAAGTCGGTGGCGAGCGTCTATGCGAACGGCGTGCTGCTTGGAACGACAGCCGGCTCTACGCGAATCCACGAGAACGACTATCCGCTCACGTTCGGGAACTTCGACAGCACGACGGACGGATATGCGTTCTACGGCCAGTATGACGAGCTGCGCCTCAAGCGCGGCGCGTCGTCGGCGAACCGGGCGAAAGCGGAGTACCTGACCGTCGCCGACGCCACGTTCGTCTCGGCGTCGGAGGCCATGCCTGCGTCTTCGGGGCTAATGCTGATTTTCCGCTGACGGACAAAAGCCGGTTCGCGAAAATGCAGAAAGGATTTGCCGCATGACGACGAAAGTCATCGCCGCGACGGCGGCATTCATAGGCTGTGTGCTTTTGCTGGCCGCAGACGCAGGGACGGTGTCGGAAGTTCGCGTCTACCCGACGCCGAAGCGCATGGAGCTGACGGGCGGCGTTTCGAGCGCAAAGCTGCGCGACGCCAAGGTCCGCAAGGTTGTCGGACTAGGCGACGAGGGATACCGCATCGCCGTGGAGAAGGGCTCCATAACCGTTGAGGCGAGCACGAAGACGGGCGGCTTCTACGCGCTCCAGACCCTTCGCCAGCTAGCTTCCGGCGGGGCTGTCCCGTGCTGCACCGTGGAAGACGCTCCGGACGTTTCGATGCGCGGAGTCGTCGAAGGGTTCTACGGGCGGCCATGGGGCACGGAGGGCAGGCTCGACCTGATGGACTTCATGGGCCGGTACAAGATGAACTGCTTTATCTACGGCCCGAAGGACGACCCCTACCACCAGGGTCGGTGGAAGGAGGAATATCCCGCAGACCGCATCGCCGACTTCCGCCGGCTATTGGACTCGGCGCGCAGAAACCACGTGAAGTTCTACTGGGCCGTCCACCTCGGCGATGCGTTCAAGGACCCGGCGCCCGCAGCGCGCGAGGCGGAATACGCCGCGCTCTGGCGCAAGCTCGAATCGATGTATGACGCCGGGTTCCGGTGCTTCGCCGTGTTCTTCGACGACTTCGGCGGCGCCGATGCCGCCATGCACGCCGAAATCGCCAACCGCGTCAAGCGCGAATTCCTCGACCGCAAGGGCGACTGCGCGCCGCTGATCGTGTGCCCCAACCAATATGTCGGCGACGACAAAGACGAATACAGCCAGATTCTGGGCGAGGAGGCAGACAAGGACATTCGCGTCATGTGGACGGGCATGGGCGTATGCAGCGACATCACCGCAGACGCCACGGCCAAGCGGGCGAAGGCGCTGCGGCGCGCGCCGTTCGTCTGGTGGAACTGGCCGGTGAACGACTTCATCCGGTGCAAGCTGCACATGGGCCGGACATACGGTGTGGACGAATACCCGTACTCCGGCTTCGTGTCGAATCCGATGGAGAATCTCGAGGCGTCGAAGGTCGCGCTGTTCGGCGTCGCGGACATGCTCTGGAACAGGCGCGGCTTCGACTCCGTGCGCAGTTGGCGCGACGGAATGCGGCGTCTCTACCCGTTCGCGGCGGAGGCGATGATGCGGTTCTGCGAGCACAATTCCGATCCGCACAAGGAGCCCGAGTTCACGGCGGGCTGGTACCGCGACGAGTCGGAACGCTTCGTGGCGGCCTGGAAGGCGGAAGGCAAGGCCGCGCTTGTGCGGGAATGCGAGGCGAACGCGGCGGCGGCGGACGAGCTTTCGAAAGCCCTGCCGGAGAAGGCACCCAAGCTCTGGCGGGAGATCCGCTACTGGGTGGCGCTCTTCGGCGTCCAGGCGCGCGAGGGACTGGCGGCGGCCAAGGGCGATGCGGGTGCCTACATGAAGGCAAAGGACGAGGGCAAGGAGATTCAGGGTCGGCAGAAGACCTACTTCCAGTCGCTGGCGCCGGAATGGGATCGCTGCCGCTGCACGGGGTGCGTCACGGCGACGCGCCACCTGCAGAAAGCCATCGACGACTGCGCGCGCGCGGCGTTCCGCAAACGACCGGAGGTGTACGCGCGCTATTTCCCTACCGTTGGGACCTCCATCGGGACGGTCAAGGCAATTGCCGGCAAAGGGCAGCACTTCGAGCGCGGAGAGTCGCTGCTTGTCATGGACGACATTCTGGAGCAGCTTTCGGCCAAGCCCGGCGACTGGTTTGGGATGAAGATGGCTACGAACGTGACATTCAACTACGTCTGGCTCAACTTCGGAGCGAAAGACATCGTGGCAGCCGGACGTGTCGAATTGTCGAAAGACGGCGGCGCCACCTGGCAGGCAGCGGTCCTGAAGACGGAAGAGGGGCTGATTCACGGCCATGTGGATGACGAAGCCGGCTTCAACGCCGTGCGCTGGATCAACGCGTCGGATCGCCAAGTAACCTTCAAGATCGTGCGTTTCAACGTGGATATCGTACACTAGGGTGATGCCATGCAGGACTATACATATTCTCCGGCGTAGCGATCCTAATTCACCTTATCATCAACTACCGGCTGCTCATCGGCCGCGGGGAGGGCATGGGCACCGTGCGCGTAGTGCGCTACCGCGGCTTCCTGCTGGGCGTCCTCTTCTACTACGTGGCGGACGCGGCGTGGGGTGTATTTGCGGGGCTCGGCTGGGCGGGGCCGCTGTATGTCGACACCATTGACACCGCATGCGACGGTGCAGAGGCGTTCTCCAAGCTAGATCTGGCCGTCAAGGACGGCAATCCGCACGATTTCATATTCTCGGATTTCTGGATGCCGAACATGAATGGACTTGAGTTCATCGAGAGGATACGGGCAGACTCCCGGTTTGGTCGGCTTCCGGTGTTCTTGGTGACGGCAGACACGGAGTTTCAGAGAGATAAAAGAACCGAGCTCTTCGACGGCACCTCCTCAAGCCGTTGACGCACGACAGGCTCATGGAGGTATTTGCCAGAAACAGCGGTTTTGCTTCAAATACATGAAGTTGTAGATGTAAGGGGTTGATGGGCGCACCTTTATTTGGTAAAATACGCGGCTGGAAGGAAGCTTGCGGAGACATGGTGGGTAATAAGCATCGTGAGGCGAAAATTCTCGTCGTTGACGACGAGAAGCTGGTGCGCATGGTAATAAGCGCAAAGCTGAAGCAGGCGGGGTATTCATGCGTTGCCCTGGGCGACGTGGAATCTGCCGTCGCCGTGTTGAAGCAGGACCCCAAGGGGTTCAGCGCAATCATAACCGACATCATGATGGGCGAGATGGACGGTTTCGTCTTCCGCGACATAGTGCGCGGCATAGCGCCGAAGCTCCCCGTCTTCTTCCTGACGGCGCTCGACCCGGAGGAGGGGAGCGGCTTTCTCAAGCGCATACTTGAAGACCCGATAAGCTACTACCTCCCGAAGGCCGTCAGCACCGAGACGCTTCTGAACCGCGTCCGCCAGGTGGTCGCGTCGCACCGCGTCGAGATGTTCATCCAGAACAAGATCGACGAAGACCGGAAGTCGTCGGAGCTGGCGGCGCACATCCAGCGGAGCCTCCTGCCGGTCCGCTCGATCATCACGCCGCGCGGGTTCTACACGTCGTACTGGCGCCCCGTAGACGTGGTGAGCGGCGACCTCTTCGAGGCCGTGCCGTTCGGCACCGGCGGCTACCTCTACGTCCTTGGCGACATCCAGGGCCACGGCACCAGCGCGGCGCTGGCTATGACGGCGGTTCAGTCGTTCCTCAAGAACCTTGTGAAGACGGAGGGGATGCCGTCGATGGGGCCCGAGGGCATCGCCAACATGCTCCAGAGTTTCTTCCGCTCCAACCTTGCGAACATCTCGTACATGACGGCGCTCATCTGCGTGCACAGGCCGCTTCTGAGCAGCGTAAAGTGGATAAGCTGCGGCGCCCCGGACCTCATTGTCATGAACGGCGCGGAGACGATGGAGGTGAATCCCGACAAGCGCGGCGACGTGCCTATAGGGCTCTTCCCGGACACGGTGTACTCCAAGGACGACGTCGTCGACACGACGCTTTCTGCGTCCGATGTGTGCATAGCCTACACCGACGGCCTGATGGACCTCTCTCGCGGCGACGGCGGGGAGGACGCGCTTCCGGTCCAGACCGCCCGGTCCCTGCGTTCGGGCATCGTGGAGAACGCCCGCCGGGACGGATACCTGGTGGCGGCCCCGGAGATGTACATGAAGGCGCTTGCCGACCTCGGCTACGACAAGTTCCACGACGACATAACGATCATCCTCTTCGGCGCGTGCGATCCAGTCCCCGGGATGTACGAGGCCGCCGTGAGGCTTTCGCCGGACGCCGTGGACGCCGCGTCGCAGAAGGTCGCGGAATGGTGCCGCGAGCAGGGCTGGCCCGAGGAGGGGATATCCCGCGTCCAGCTCGTGCTGGAGGAGAAGCTCATGAACATCTGCGACCATGGCTTCAACGAGCGCGAAAGGCTGCACGAAGTCGCGACGATCCGCCTGAGGAAGGTTAGGGGCGACGCCGTGCTGACGGTCTGGGATGCAGGGACCGCGGAGCCGAGCATCGCCGTCGTCACGGGCGACGCCGACACGGCGTTCGAGATGAAGAACCGCGACTTCAGCGGGCGCGGGCGCGGGCGGCTGATAGTCCGCGAGCTCTGCGACGGGATTGAGCGCAACTCATATCCACCGCTCAACGAGACGACGTACCACATACCTTTTTCGAAGGAGGCATAGGCGATGAAAGAGTGCTGCAGAAAGTATCTTGACGAGCAGTTCGGGGGCGACGCCGACTTGATGGGCGAGATATACTCCGAATACGTGTCGTCGGTGGGCGACAAGCTCGCGGAGGCCGACGCGGCGCTGGCAGGCGCCGACTGGGCGCTCCTCGACCGCGTGGCGCACACCGTGAAGGGCAACGCCCTCGCGGCCGGCGACGCCGAGACGGCCGAGACGGCGATCGCGCTCAGGAAGGCTGCGGCGCTCTCCGACGCGGCGGGGGCGGCCTCGCTGATCGCGAAGCTGAGGGAGCTGGAGGCGCAGTTGTAGAGGCTGCGGATGGAAAGCCTTCTCGACAGAACTGCGGGCGCAGACCTAGACCAGCTGGTGCGCGAGCTCGCGTCCCGTAGCTACGGCAACAGGCGCAGGAGCATGCGCCTCCAGACGTGGCGGTTCACGGTCCGGTTCTCGTATGCCGTGAAGCGCGCGATAGACGTGTTCGGCAGCTTCGTCGGCATGGTGCTTCTCTCGCCCGTGTTCCTTGTCATCGCGCTCGCCGTGAAGTTGACGAGCCCCGGCCCCGTGATCTTCGCGCAGGTGCGCGTCGGGCGGTACGGCAGGCACTTCAAGTTCTACAAGTTCCGCAGCATGTACGTCGACGCCGAGGCGCGCAAGGCGGAGCTGCTGTCGCAGAACGAGTCGAAGGACGGCGTCATATTCAAGATGAAGGACGACCCGCGCATCACGAAGGTGGGCAAGTTCCTGCGGCGCACGAGCCTTGACGAGCTGCCGCAGCTGTGGAACGTGTTCATCGGCGACATGAGCCTGGTGGGGCCGCGCCCGCCCGTTCCGAAGGAGGTGCAGGAGTACACGCTGGAGGACAGGAAGCGGCTCGACGTCATACCCGGCATAACCTGCCTCTGGCAGATAAAGGGCCGCAGCGAGATACCGTTCCACGAGCAGGTGCGCCTTGACAAGGAGTACATCCTCGCGTCCGGGTTCTGGAAGGACGTCAAGATACTCCTCAAGACGATTCCCGCGATCATAGGCGGAAAGGGGGCGTACTGATGGACAACGTCCTGTTCGTGCCCTCGACGTCCGACACGGAGTGGGTTCAGGACGTCCTGCCCGGGACGAGTCCCGCGGAGTTGCCTGTCGCCGGTCGCCGGGCCATCGACTACGCGCTTGAATGCGCGCAGCGGTTCGGCGTGATGTTCACCGAGATACTCGACTGGAAGTTCTCGCAGGATCTCGCGGACGGCTTCGCCGACATGACCCGAACGGGCTACCCCGTGTTCTACATGAAGGGCGAAGGCCCGATGCCGTCTGGCCTGCGGGACATCGAGGGCTATTCCAGTCCTCTGACGAACGTCGTGAACGACGGGCTTGTGGTGGTCTGGGGGCTGGCGACCTCGACGCACACGCTGGAGGAGGTGACGCTGGAGCCTGTCCCCGATGGGGAAGTCGCCGAGACGCCGCCCGGGCTGTACAGGCGCGATGGCGGCCGATGGATGCGCATGTTGCCTCGGGGGATGGTTATCCGCAACATCAAGGCATGGCACGCGCTCAACTTCGTCATTCTGCGGAACCCCGACCAGTTCACGCTGCCGGGGTACTCCTCGGAGCGCGACGTCCGGCTCGGCAGGAACGTCGTCATGGAGTACGGCACGTCGGTGAAGCCGCCGGTGCTGCTGCAGGACAACACGTGGCTTGCAAGAAACGTCCGCCTCGACGGCGAGGTCATAATAGACAGCGGCTCGTACGTCAGCGAGGGCGCCCGGCTCCACCGGACGGTCGTCTGCCGCGACACGTTCATCGGCGCCGGGCTGGACCTGGACGGCAAGATAGTGTCTGGCCGCCGCGTCATCGACGCCGAGACCGGCACGTGGGTGGATCTCGAGGAGCCCGGGCTCGCCCGGCGCATACCGCACGGTCTGGGCTGGGTTCGCTCTCTGTGGCATTTCTTCCGCGGGCGCTCTTTCGGGAGGAGGGGCTAGATGGGCCGCCACGTCGCAGGGGATTGTCCGCAGCTGGACCGGCTCGTCGACGAGGCATGCGCCTCCATCGGGAGCGAGGTCGCGGCCTTGAAGCTGCCCCGTCTGGCAGGCGTCGTCCTCGGCGGCGGCTACGGCCGCGGCGAGGGCGGAGCTATCGAATGTCGCCTGTCGAACGACCTTGACTTCTTCGCGATCACGGAACCGGGCGTCCCCGAGGCCGAGGCCATAGCGGAAATAGCGGCCGCGCTCGAGCCAGTGTCGAGGAAGTGGACCGCCGAGATTGGCGTCGACGTCGACTTCGCGGTCAAGACGCCGTGGCGCCTGAAGCACGACGAGGAACGCCTCATGGTGCAGGAGCTTCTGCGCGGCTACTTCGACGTCGCCGGCAGGAAGGGCGAGGAGCTCTTCTCGGGCATTCGCCGAGTCGACGCGGCGGATCTGCCGTGGAGCGAGGCAGCAAGGCTGCTCATGAACCGCGGCATGGGGCTGCTGCTGGCGAAATGTAAAATTGAAAGTGTAAAATGTAAAATTGGCGAGGTGGGTGAAGAATCTGGGTTGTCGGTCGCCGAATGTTGAATGGCACCGGAACGCGACTTCATAAACCGCAACATCAACAAGTGCGTGCTTGGGGCGGGCGACGCGAGGCTGATCGCGCAGGGCGCGTACCGCTGGAAGGCGGAGGAGCGCGCCGCCGCGCTGGGCGACGCGATCTACTCCGCGGCGGTTGGCTGGAAGTTCAGGCCGAAGGCCGAGCCCGTCTGCGACTGGGAGAAGGCCCGCGAGATCTGGCTCGCGGCAGAAGATGAGGTCGGTAGGGCGGTTTCGACGAAACCGCCGAAGCGCGGCGGCATCATCGATGCCGCCCTACCTGGACGTCGCACCCTCCGCAGCGCGGTTCGCTGGCTGGTTCGCCGCCGTACGCTTGGCGAGCTTTCGACCTTCGGCCTCATGCCGGAGCTCAGGGTGCTTCGGAGGGTCTCGGCGGCGATACGCGAGCGGCGCGGCATCTCGCCGTCGCTCCGCCGCGACTGGGAAGTGTTTAATTAAGGAAGAAGGAAAAAGGAAGAAGGAAAAAAAAGAACAGGGCTGTCGGTTGTTGAATGTCGAATGTCATCGATAAGTCTTAAAACAAAGAAACAAAGAAGCAAGCAAGGAAACAAAACGAAAGGAAGGAAAGCCATGGGATGGAACATAACGGAAAAGGAAAAAACGCTTAAAGTCGAGGTGGAGGGGCGGCTCGTCGCCGCCGTCGCGCCGGAGCTGAGGGACGAAGTGCTGTCGAAGATGTCAGACGGCACGAACGTGCTGTTCGACCTGAGCAGAATGGTCCACATAGACTCGAGCGGGCTAGGCGTGCTGGTGCAGGTTCTGCAGAAGGCGAAGGCAGGCGGGGGAAAGGTCATTCTCGCCGCGCTTCAGGCCGGGCCGAAGATAGTCTTCGACATTACGAAGGTGAGCCGCGTCTTCGAGATAGTGCCGACGGTCGACGACGCGAAGTTCTGAGAGAGTGTAAAGTGTAAAGTGTAAAATGTAAAGTGAAAAATGAAATAACTAGCCACTAGCCACTGACCACTAGCCACTAACCACTAGCCATGCGAGCAACAAGATGAAACGATTTTTGCCACTGCTCATTTTACACTTTACACTTTACACTTTACATTCGCTTTCGGCAAGTGCCGAGGTCGTCAAGGTCGCCGACTGCGTGCGAAACGCGGAACTCGACCACTGGGCGGCGGCCGACGTGATGTTCAGCCGCAGGATAATGGACTGCGTGCTGAAGACGTCCGGGCTGGAGGTCGAGCGCGTAAAGAGCGGCGAAGACAACACCATATCGCCGGAGGAAGCCGACGTCATCTGCTCGGCGTTTCGGACGCCGGAACTGCTGAGGCACTACAGTTTCCCGCTTCAGCCGATGGGCCGCATGCACTTCGCGCTGTACGCGATGCCTTCCCGCGCCATCGAGCTGATGTCGACGAAGATCACCGACTGGCCGAGGCTCCGCATCGGCTATTCTCCGGTCTCGCAGGGACAGAGCAGAGACCGGGAGGACTACTTCGAGCACGCGAAGCTCTCGCCGGAGTACGTGGAGTACAAGACGAGCGAGGGCGCGGTCAAGGCCCTGCGCGAGGGAGAAATCGAGGTCCTTTTCCTCTACACCCCGTTCAGCAAGCGTCCGGAGGGGCTTGTCGAGATCGTCCCGATCGGGGCGCGCAACGTGTACTTCGCGGTGCGCAAGGACAAGCCGGAGCTGTTCGAGCGGCTGAACAAGAACTGGCGCGACTGCTACATCGACCACATCGACCACATCGACGAATGGAGAGAGGAGCTCCTCGGAATCCCGAGGCCGCAGAACCGCGTGCGAGTCGCCGCGTACAGCCGCGGCGACCTTTTCGAGGTGACGCCTGACGGGGAGAGGTCCGGCGCGCTCGCGCAGTGGATGAAGACGATATGCGGGATCACGCACTGGACGCCCGACTACGTCTACGGCGGCTACGACGAAAGCCTGGAGGACGTGCGCAACGGAAGGCTCGACCTGATAGGCGGGCTCGGCTTCGCCGCGTCGCGCCGCGAACAGTTCCACTACCCGCACACGCCCGTGGGAATGCTCCGCGTCTACCTCTGGTCGCACCCCGGAAGCAAGTACAAGCCGGGGCAGCCTTCGACCTGGGGCGGGATGAAGGTCGGGATGCTCGCAAACTCCATCAGCGCGGAGCGGGTGAAGAGGCAGATCCAGCAGGGGGCGCTGGACATCACATGGAAGGAGTACCACACCGACCGTGCGATGATCGCCGCGTACTTCAAGGGCGAGGTCGACGCCTGCGTGGACGTCGAGATGCCGGAACTCGCGAAGGAGACGCCCCTGCACCTCTACGCATCGCATCCGATGTACATCTGCGCGTCGCTGAAGCGAAAGGACATCTTCGAGGACCTGGAACACGCGCTCGACGCGGTGTGCGACGACCTCCCGAAGTACATGAGGATGATAAGCGAGCACCACTACAGCAACCACCGCGAGATGGCCGCCCTGACGCTCAAGGAGGCGGAGTGGCTTTCGGCGCGAGTGAAGTCCGGCAAGCCGGTCGTCATCGACTTCTCCCCGTGGCCGCTCTCGATCTTCGACGGGCACGGCCACCCGATGGGGCTGGTGGGCGCGTTCACGGCCGAGCTCTCCCGAAGGACGGGGCTCAAGATCGTGCCGCAGGAGCAGACCGGCATCCAGACTGCGGAGGCGAAGTTCCTGCGCGGCGAGACCGAGCTGTGGGTGCCGTTCCCCGCCGCGGCCGAGAGGGCGACGTACGGCGCGAAGTCCGTGATGGCCATGCCGGTGCCGCAGACCGTCGCCGAATTCTACAAGGCGGAGGGGACCTACATGGACTTCGAGATGTTCGCCAACAAGTACGTTCCGCAGGAGCTGGTCTCGATACTCCACAAGACGGCCATGAGCATCGACGCGAGCTACATGCAGGAGCTGTTCATGAAGGCCTCGGCGGAGCGCCAGGTCACACACAAGGTGTTCGGCATGACCAAGAGCGAGCTGACGCACGTCATCGCCGTCGTCGTGTCGTGCACACTGCTCGCCGTCGTGCTGTTCGGCTCGGTCATGTTCGCGCTGCTGGTGCGCCAGACGAAGCGCGCGAACAAGGCCGCGGCGGAGGCCGAGGACCACGCGCAGGCGAAGACGCGCTTCCTGGCGATGATGTCGCACGAGCTGCGGACGCCGCTCAACGCCGTGATCGGGTTCGCCGAGTTCATGTCGGTCCCCGATCTCGACGAGGCGAGGCGCAAGGAGTACATCGACGGCATCCTCCTCAGCTCAAACGCGCTCCTGGACCTCATCAACGACATACTCGACCTCTCGAAGCTCGAGGCGGGCGCAATGAACATGCGCACGGGCGTGTGCGACGTCGCATCGCTCCTGAGGGAGCTGCCGGCCATCTTCGGCTACCGGGTGCGCCGGCACGGCGTGAAGCTCAGGGTGGAAGCCCCCCCGCCGGAGCAGCTCCCGATCGTCGAGCTCGCGCAGCAGGGCGTGCGCCAGATTCTCATCAACCTCGTGGGCAACTCGGCGAAGTTCACCGATCAGGGCGAGATCGTCATCAAGGCGAGGTGGGAGGCGGCGAACAGCAACCTTCACCTCGAGGTCAGCGACACCGGCTGCGGCATTTCGCAGGACAAGATGGACAAGCTCTTCGACCCGTTCGTCCAGGACATCCGAAGCCGCATGCAGTCGAGCGCGGGCGAGATCAATGGCACGGGCCTTGGCCTCCCGATCGTGAAGCGGATGGTGGACAACGCGGGGGGGACGATCGTCGCGAAGAGCGAGCTCGGCAAGGGCACTACGTTCGTAATCGACATCCCGGATCTTGTCGTCGTGCAGAACGTCTCCACGATCCCCCGTGCAGCCGAGAAGGTGATTCGCGAGGTGCTTCCCGAACGAGTCCTAGTGGTTGACGACATGACGATGAACCGCAAGATCCTCGGCATACACCTGAGGAACCTGAAGATCAAGGACATCCGCTACGCCGAGAACGGCGAGATGGCGCTCGAGGTCATGAAGGAGTGGGTGCCGGACCTGGTTCTCACCGACATGTGGATGCCGAAGATGGACGGCACCCAGCTTGCCGAGGCCATGCGCAGGGACCGCAAGCTTGCCGAGATACCGATCGTGGCCGTGACAGCCGACGTCGACGTAGGCTCGACGTACGACATGAACCTCTTCGCCAAGGTCATCTCGAAGCCCGTCACCGGCGCCAAGCTGAAGGCGCTGTTCGGCGATGTCGCCTCGCAGATGTAAGAGATGAAGCTGCTCGTATCGTGCATACCGTATGACGGCGGCAAGAGCGGCATCTCGGTTTACGCCCGCGAGGTCGTCGCAGCCCTGGCCGCGCAAGGTCACGAGCTGACGCTTCTGTGCGAGCCAGAGGCACGCACAGAAGCGAATGTAAAATGTAAAATGGAAAGTGTAAAATGCGCCGAATCCATTTTACATTCTTCATTTTACACTTTACATTCGATATTCGCCCCTCGCTGGACGCGCCGCCCGGCTCTTTCCATGCTCTGGCATCTCTTCTGCCTGCCGTTCTGGATCAGGCGGCGCCGCCGCGACTTCGACGGGTTCGTGATATGCGCGGCGAACCGCCGCGTGTGCGCGTGGTATCCACTTCCCACTACGGCGACCGTACACGACCTCGCGAACTTCCACATTCCGGGCAAGTACTCGCGCTCGCGCATGTTCTACCTCGCGCACGTGCTGCCGTTCTTCGCGAAGAGGGCGCAGCACCTTGTCGCCGTGAGCGGCGCGACGAAGACCGACATGGTGAAGTTCTGGAACTGCCGCGAAGAGGACGTGACGGTGCTGTACAACGGGTTAGTACGAAGTGCGAAGTGCCTAGTGCCTAGTGCGGAATGCGAAGACCAGACGCTAGACACTAAGCACCCCGCACTCTGCACTAGGCACTCTGCACTAGGCACTATTCTATACATCTCCCGCATCGAGCACCCGGGAAAGAACCACGTAAGGCTGATCGAGGCGTATTCGAGGTTGCCGCGCGAGGTCGCCGAGAGGCATCCACTGGTCATCGCTGGGGCCGACTGGAAGGACGCCGACGTCGTGCATGACGCCGCGGCGAAGTCTCCGCACGCCGACTTGATCCGCTTCACGGGCTTCGTGGAGAGTCCCGACATGCCGCGGCTGTGGTCCGAGGCGGGGTTCTACGTCTTCCCGAGCCTGTTCGAGGGCTTCGGGCTCTCGCTCGTAGAGGCGATGGACCGCGGAATTCCCTGCGCCTGCTCGAACAACGGTTCGCTCGGGGAAATCGCCGGCGACGTGGCGATCACGTTCGACCCGGAGAGCGTCGACGACATGGCAGCCGTGCTGGCGCGGCTTCTGGGCGAGAGCGAGGCAGATCGCGAAGCGCGCGTCGCACGTGGACGCGAATGGGTCAAGCGCTTCTCGTGGTCCGACCATGCTAGGGGGTTGGTGAGGCTGATAGAAGAGTCGGGGGGGCATGGGACAGGAGACGAGAGACGAGAGGGTTCTTCGCGTCTCTCGTCTGACGTCTCGCGCCCAGACATATCTCTTCTTTTCGGCATTCCCGTGGCGCGCGTAACCGAAGACGAGGCGGTAGAGAGGATTCTCGAGCTTGCGAGGCGGCGACGTTCGACAGCCGACATTCGACAGCCTGGCGACGTTCGACTGTCGACGAACGACAACTCAAAACTCAAAACTCCCAACTCACAACTCAAAGCGGCCTTCGTCGCGACGCTGAACGTCGACTTCGTCGCCAATGCCGTGAGTGGGTGGCCTTTCGGGGGAAACGACGAGCTGTGGGGCTATCTCAGGAACGCCGACTTCGTGACGGCCGACGGCATGCCGATCGTGCTGCTCTCGCGGCTGCTGAGGCGTCCGCTTCCGGAGCGCGTCACGGGGGCCGACATGGTTCCCGCGATATGCCGCCGCTGCGCCGAGGAAGGCCTGTCGGTCTATGTCCTGGGGGGCGACCGCGACGCCGTCGAAGAGGCGTTTGAGAAGTTAGGATGCCTTGGGCATGAGACAAGAGACGAGAGGCGAGAGAACTCTTCGAGTCTCGCGTCTAATGTCTCGCGCCCCTCAAGTTCTCTCCTCGTCGGGATCGACGATTCTTTCGTGAAGCTCGACCAGGAGCAGCCCGAGATCGTGGAGCGCATCAACGCTGCGAAGCCCGACATGCTGTTCGTCGCGCTGGGCAACCCGAAGCAGGAGCTGTGGATGGGGCGCAACGCCGCGAAGCTAGACGTCGGCACGATGATCGGCATAGGGGGAACGTTCAACTTCCTGGCCGGGCGCGTGAAGCGCGCGCCTAAGTGGATGCAGAAGTGCGGGCTGGAGTGGGTCTACCGGATAATCCAGGAGCCAGGCCGCCTTTGGAGGCGCTACGCCTACGGGCTCGTCAAGTTCGCGTGGCTGTCGTTGATGCACATGCTCGGAGGTTATCGCAGATGAGGATCGCACATGTCCTGAGGCGGCTTTCGTTCGACGACTGGGGTGGCACGGAGCAGGTCGTCTGGAACATCGCCAAGGCGCAGAAGGCCGCGGGGCACGAAGTGCGCCTCTTCGCGACGACCGCGCTGTGGAAGGGTTTAGCCACAAAGAGCACAGAGAACACAAAGCCTTTGTGCCCTTTGTGTTCTTTGTGGCGAAAAAACGAGCAATATACGGAAGCCGTCGATGGCATTGAGATCGTTCGCTTCCGGCCGATATACCCCTGGTGGCCGATGCCGAAGGGCCTTGTGGCGGAACTGGACCGCAAGGGCGGGAATCCATTCGTCCCCGGCCTCGGCAGGGCGCTTCTCGAATTCAAGCCGGATGTCATCCACTGCCATGCGATGGCGCGCATCGCCGAACTTTGCCTGAGGGTTGCCAATAAAACAATCAAAGCCGTCATCTCCCTCCACGGAGGAGGGGCGAACGTGCCGGAAGTCGAGGCGAAGAGCCTGAAGGCGCCGACTCGCGGTCGGCTGCCATGGGGGAAGGTGGTCGACTACGCGATGGGCTGGGTTCGCCGTATCCCGGAGGACTTCGGCGGCATCGTCTGCGTCGGCGAAGACGAGGCCGAAAAGTACAAGGCGAGGCATCCTCACGTGTTGTTTCTGCCGAATGGGGTTGACACGAGGCTGTTTAAGGATGCGGGGCGTGAGACGCGAGACGCGAGGCGCGAGGATTTTTCTCGTCTCGCGTCTAACGTCTCATGCCAGGGAATGCCACTTCGCCTCCTCTGCGTGGCGAGGATTGACCGCCAGAAGAACCAGATGATGCTCGTGGAGTGGCTTGCGCGACATCCCGCCGGGCGCGTTCGCCTCGTGGGGCCGGTTACGCAGCCGGACTACAAGGCTGAAATCGAGTCGAGGGCGGCGGAGCTTGGAGTGGCGGACAGGCTTGAGATCGTCGGCGCGCTTAAGCCGGGGAGCCAGGAGCTCGCTTCCGAGTACGCGAGCGCGGATGTCTTCGTCCTGCCGAGTCGGCACGAGCCGTTCGGGATAGCCGTGCTGGAGGCGTGGGCGGCGGGGCTTCCCGTCGCTGCGAGCGAAGTCGGCGGGCTGGGGCGCCTGTGCGCGGCGCATCCCGGCGCGGCGGCGACGTTTCCGCCGGACGATTCATCCGCGCTAGACGCAGCCGTTTCCGTTGCGACGGAAAATGGGCATAAGATGTCGGAACTCGGCCATTCCGCCGCGTTTGAGTACGACTGGGCCAGGCTTGCCTCCCGACTGGTTGAATTTTACGCTGAAATATGATAAAATGCAATCCTGCAAATGCGGGAAGAAGAGCTTACAGAAGAGGAACGCGCTCGGTTGCGCGGTTTGATGGCGTTTCAGAAGGTCGCACTTGGCGTTGCCCTGCGCTGGTGGTATCTTTTTGCCATCATTTTTGTCTCGCTGCTTGCGCTTTTCTCGGCGTATCTGTGGATGCGCGGGTCGAAGAGCGTCAAGCGCTACGAGGCCAAGACGAGGCTCATTTACTCGCCCAAGAAGGTCTCGCGCATTGACTCTCTTGGCGACAGGCAGCTGATGACGATCCTGGAGAGGGCGTCCCTCAAGCGCCGGGTGCAGGACCGCGTCGACATGGACGAAATCGAGTGCATGTGCCTCTCTGCCGACATGAAGATCGAGCAGAGCAGGCGGCAGAGCAATCTCTTCACGCTGACGGCGGCCTCGAAGACGCGCAAGGGCGCGTTCGCGAAGGTCAACGCATACGCCGACATCCTCATCGACGAGTACGTTGAATACCGGTCCAAGGACCTCGAGAACTGGAAGCATTCGCTCGAGGGCAGGCGCAAGGACCTCATGGCCTCCATATCCGACATAGACGCCGAGGAGGCGGCGTTCAAGTCCACCACCGGCGCGCTTTCGCCGAAGGAGTCCCTTCTGGCCCTGAACGCCCTGATCTCAGACCAGCGCAAGAACGACTCCGCGCTGGGCGTGGACGTGGCCAACGAGGAGCTCAAGAAGCGAAAGACAGAGGAGATTGTCGGCAAGAGCGGCCCGACCGTGGTCGCCAATGCGCGCGCGATGCGCAAGCGCGCGGACGCGATAGCGGCGATCGACGCCGAGCTCGTGCAGCTTCGCGAGAAGTACACCGACATCAACCCAAAGGTGGCCGGCAAGGTGCAGGAGCGCGCCGAGATGGTTGCGGAACTGGAGGCGTTCCTCAAGGCCAAGGGCATCGAGGGAATCGACATCGACAAGATAGACCGGATCGAGAAGGCGGCCGGGGAGCTTGCCGACTGCGCGACCAGGCTGGAGGCGATCCACCAGAAGCGCAATGCGCTCAGGCAGGAGATAGCCGACAACGAGAAGCGGGCGGCGGAGCTTGCGAAGATCGTGATGGACTACGAGCGCATCGAAGTCCGCCGGGCGGACCTTGCCTCCTCGGTGCGCGACCTCGACGACCAGCTCGGCGGCATCTCCTACGCGATAGGGTCGCTGAGAAACGACCTGAGGCAGATAGAGCGCTCGAACGGAGCTGACGACAACGGCCCGCTGGGCATGAAGAGGATTGCCGTCGCCGTGGGCGGCTCGGCGGTGGTCTCGGGGGCTGTGCTTCTGGTCGTGGTCGTGCTGGAGCTTCTGTTCGGCAAGGTCAGGGACGGTCGGGAGATATCGGTCTACGACGGAATCTCGTACCTCGGCTCGCTGCCGAAGTCCGGGTCGATGCCGGAGGCGGAGACCCGCGAGGTGATGGGCGTCGTGGCCCTGAAGACCCTGCTCGCCGTCAAGGACGCGAAGACGATATTCGCGTGCAGGCTCCCCGGCGCGGAGCGGAACATGGCGTTTGCCGAGTCGATGGACTTCACGGCTACGATGTCCGGCGCGAGAAGCTTCCTGCTCGACGTCGTCTCGCAGACCGACTTCTCCCCGCCCGATGGCGCGGAGGAGATGATCGGCGTAGTCCGCAGCGGCCAGCGCGGCTGGTTCCCGGCGGCGAACCGCTTCGCGCTCGCGCCCACCGAGCTCCAGCTCCTGAAGGCGGACATCGCGACGCTCGGCGAGTCGTTCGACAATGTGTTCCTCCGCATCGAAGGCGAGGTGCGTGTCGGAGGAACATTCTTCGACCAGCTTCTGGAGCTGTCGGACGCGGTGCTGCTCATGGTAGGCTCCGGCAGGACTCCCCGGCGCTCCTTCGCGTTCGCCCGCCGCCACCTGAGGTCGTCGGGGAAGCTCGTCTTGGCCATAGCGGCAGATTCAAGCCCGAAGATGGTTCGCAAGGACATGGAGGTGCTGACATGAGGTCTCTCCCCGTCTGCTGCGCCGCCGCGGTCGCGCTGGCCGGATGCTATTCCGACAGGCTGACCGCCAACTACAACGACGTGTTCGAGGTCAGCAACTCGGACGATGACAGCGCCATCATCGACCAGAGCGGGCGCACAGAGGAGGACGAGGCGCGCATCCGAAAGCGCCTCATGGAGCTTGAGATGGAGGAGGAGCCCGCCTACCACATGAACGCGGGCGACCAGATCGAGATACGCGTCTACGACCACCCCGACCTTGGAATGACGACGCGCATAGGCCCCGACGGAATGGTTGGCATCGCCTTTATGGGACAGGTGAAGCTGAGCGGGCAGACGATAGCCCAGGGCGCGGAGACCATACGCGAGGGCCTCGCACCCTACGTAAAGAACCCCGTCGTGAGCATAACCATCCTCGACGTCCAGAGCGAGACGGCGACGATAGCGGGGGCGTGCGCGAAGCCCGGCGTGTACGGCATCGCCAACTCCACGAGGCTCGCCGATTTCTACGCCATGGCCGGGTCGAGCGCCGAGCGGCTCTTCAACGGGGTGGACGTGGACGTCGCGGACCTCGAGCATTCGATTTTCGTCAGGAAGGGCGAACTGCTGCCGGTGGACTTCGTCAAGGCGATCAGCAAGGGGGACGTGTTGCACAACATCCGAGTCCGCAAGGGCGACTATGTGTTCATCGCCCAGCGCATGGAGGCGTCCGTCATCATCTGCGGCGAGGTCAAGAATCCGCACAAGCGCCTGTTCGAGGCCGGAATGGGGCTCATAGAGGCCCTTACATCTGCCGGGTGGATGAAGGAGTCACACTGGAGCCACGTCATCATCATAAGGGACGGCCTCTCGCATCCGAAGCTCTACAAGGTGGACGTGGACGGCATACTCGCCGGGAAGTGCCGCAACGTGTCGCTCAGGGCGGGGGACGTCGTCTACGTTCCGAAGGACAACCTGGCGGAGTACAACGTCTTCGTCAACAAGCTCATGCCGACGGCGCAGATATTCAGCCTCATAGCCGGCCGGGCCTCGGCGGTGGGCCTGTCCCCAAGCAACTGACGGCATGAAGTACGCCGTATTCTTCGTCGCGCTACTGGCGATGCCGCCGCTCGGCGTTGCAATGTCCTTTGTCAGGCGCTGGATGAAATACGCGATCTGGGGCATGATCGGTGCTCTTGCGCTGTACCAGAGCACGGCCATAAACTTCTTCTCCCATGAGGAGTATCGCGGCTCGTCGCGAGGAATGGAGGTAAGCATCGTATATCTTCTTGCCTTTGCGCTCCTTGTCGCGGCTGCAGTCAAACGCCGTCTTCCGAAGCTTATTCCGTCTTTTGGGGCTTTTCTGTACGTTGTCTATTTTCTCCTGTGCCTTCCGTCGTATGCGACTGCCGAGAACACGCTCTTCTGCTGGATGGAGACGTGGAAGATGATCATGATCTACCTCGTCTACCTTTCCGTGCGGGCATACCTTGACATGACGGACAATGTAAAGGCCCTTCTGAAGGGACTGGCGGTCTTCGCCATTTGGAACTTTCTTCTTGTCGTCAAAGACCATCTTTCCGGTGTATACCAGCCGCACGGAGTGTTTCCTCATCAGAACTGCCTCGCGATGGGCATGCACCTCTTCGCCGGAGTGTTCTTCGCCTCCTATCTTGTCGGCGGATGGCGAAAGTCCTTTTTGAACGTTGCGGCATTCGTCGCGTCCACGGCCTGCATCGTCCGTACATACTCACGCGGCGCGCTCGCAATGGTGCCGATAGCTTTCTTCGTCACTTTTGCCCTGTCGTTTGTCGGCAGTGCGAAGGGCGCGTGGATGCGTCTGTTTGTCCGCATTGTCCCATTGGGGCTGCTTGGACTCGTTGGCCTTGGGCTCATGCTTCCGCGCATCGTCGAGCGATTCGCCTCTGCGCCGGCGGCGTCGGGGAACACGCGCGTGGAGCTGGCGCTGTGCGCGAAGGAGATGATCCTCGACGAGCCGTGGCGCGGCGTCGGCATAAACAACTGGGGCATCAAGATCAACCCCCCGTACGAATATGCAGAACGAGCGGGGCGCAATACTAACCGAGGGGATGACTTCAAGGACGGCATCGTGGAGACGGTCTACCTGCTCGTCGGCGCGGAGTGCGGCATTCCCGCGCTGGCGGCGATGGTGCTCTGGTTCCTGTCGTACCTCGTCCTCTGCCTCATGCTCGTGAAGAGGCTGTCCGGCACGCCATACGCCGCGATCCCAGCCGGCCTCGCCGGGGGGCTTGTCGCGTGTTATCTGCAAAGTTGCCTTGAATGGGTTCTCCGGCAGCAGATGAACCTCATATTGCTGATGGTGTTCTTTGCATTGCTGGACTACTTCAAGGCCAATGCGCGCCGTATTGTGGAAGAGGAAAGGGAAATGGAGGCCCTCAAGTGAGGAATCCGCCGCCATTCGCTTCCGGTGTCCTGGCCATGGCCGTCGCAGTCGCCGTTGGGGCATGTCGCCCGGCGGATGATGGCATGGCATCGGCTTCCACGCGCAAGACGTTCCTGGATCCGTACACCGTTCTCATTCAGACCGACGATGACAGGGAGGGGCGTTCGCTCGCCTCTGAGCCGGGCTTCTGGCCGTCGGCGAACGGACAGAAGGATCCGCTCGTCGAGAATCCCAAGGCGCGGATAATGTACAATGTTTTCAGGACAAGCGCCACGCCGTTTCCCGAATACGACCCGAAGAAGCCAAGCCCGCTCTTCAAGGTCAACCAGGTCGGCTACCAGCCCAACCAGCCGAAGTTCGCCTACATTGGCGCATGGCTCGGGCCGAAGCTCGGGGCCTGGAAAATGAAAAGTGTAAAGTGGAAAGTGGAAAATGGAAAACGAGGGACGGGGGACTGTGTGCGGGGGTGGGAGCTCGTGGATGCGAAGGCGGGGAAAGTCGTGCTTGCCTCGCCCGTTCCGCCAGCCCATCGCGTCGACGACGCCACCACGAAGGAGGGAACGCCTTTCACAGGCGAGTTCACCTACGAGATGGACTTCTCGTCCGTCACGAACGAGGGGACATACTTTGTGCGCGTCGACGGCGTCGGACGGAGCGCCGACTTCCGGATCTGGCGTGGCGCGGCGGAGGATGCGTTTCGGGTCCACATGGGCGGGCTCTACCAGAAGCGCTGCGGCATAGCCAAGTGCGAGCCGTACACCCACTGGACCGCAGGGGCGTGCCACACGAACGTCGTGCGCGGCTCTTTCGCACCGGAAGAGGGGAAGCTTCCGAAGAACGTCAGGTGGTTTCAGATCATACGCCACAATACCGATTGGGAGAACGGCGAGAGGATCGCCGTCTCCGGCGGGTGGCATGATGCCGCCGACTACGACCGCCGTCCCGCGCACTTGAACATCGTGAACGATCTCTGCGCTGTCTATCTGATGAAGCCGGAGAATTTCCGTGACGGGCAGCTCGCCATTCCGGAGAACGCGAACGGAATCCCCGACATCCTCGACGAGGCGGAGTGGGGGCTTCGCCATCTTCTTGCCGTGCAGCAGAAGGACGGGGGTGTGGGCACGTGGATAGAGTCGACGGGACACCCAGGCGTAGGCAACATCGCCGAACACGATCCGATGCGCTACGCGGTATCGCGGGCGACCCGCGCAAGTTCCCTTGCCTACGCCGCGCACGCGGCGCTTCTCGCGCGCTGCCACGATTCGTTCAGGAACCGCTGTCTTGAATCCGCAAAGCGCGCATGGGACTTCGCCCTGCGCGAAAAACCGGCCAGAGAAACGTTTGTCATCGAGCGCAAGTCGGGAATGATGTCCACGGAGCGAGTGCCGGTAGAGTGGAGCGAACCGGCCGTTCTCCCGGCGGACGCCTTTGTGAAGGCCGCCGTAAATCTGCATGCTCTCACTGGCGACCGAGCCTATCTCGACGAGCTGAGGAAAAGGAAGGACGAAATCGACGGCCACTTCAAGAAAAACGAATGGCGGTGGGGAGCGCTTACGTTCTCCGGCGAACGCGCGCTGGGGCTTCCTGATGACGTTTCATGGCTGATGAAGCAATGGGAGAGGAAGGTGGTAAACCGCGCAAACGACATGGTGAATCAGGTCTCCGCGGCGTACGCATACCGCTGCCCCTGGTGGTTCCCGGGAAAGGGCTGGTTCAGCGCTATGAGCTGGGGCCAGAGCCACCCGCTGCGCAGGGCGCAGACCCTCGTCGCCGCGCACGCGATAACCGGCGACGGCAAATATCTCGATGCCGCGTTCTCGGCGCTCGACTTCCACAACGGATGCAACCCCGTCGGCTCGACGCTGACGAGCGGACTCGGACGCGTCTATCCCGTCGCTTTCCTCGACCTGCCGTCGTACGTGGACGGCATAGCGGAGTATGTGCCGGGCATAACGCCGTACAGGTGGAACTACGGGATGTCGGCAAAGGCGGTGGAGCTGGTCTATGGAGGCGACAAGGCCCTTGCGACGAAGTGCCCGATCTGGCGGCGCTGGGGCAACGTCGAGAACCTGACGGTCGCCGCGAGCGAATACACCGTCTGGGAGACGATTGCGCCGGCGGCTTCGGTGTGCGGCTATCTGCTCACGCCGACGGGAACGCCGTCGCCAATCCGCCCCGCGCCGGCAAAGGACGTTCGCGACTTGCCTGGCTACTGGACGATGCCGTGATCGCCACAAATGCGCCTAGTGTGGTATAATACACCTTGATGAAGCCGATAGCCACAGACACGAGCGACTTTCCGAAGCTAAGGGAGAAAGGGTGCATTTTTGTTGACAAGACGGCGTTTGTGCACCGTATGGTGCGCGATGCGAAAAAGCCGCTGTAGCGTCAGCTGTTGTGGGGTTAAAGAGACGGTAGACATGAGGCCAAGGCAAGTCGAATGTTGAGTGGGAAAGTTTTAATCGGAGAAAAGCATCAAGCATGAAAGACAAGATTTCGACAACGGTCGTGACGGCGGGCGACAGGGCATTTGCCTGGGGCGCGCTAATCCTTGTCGCCAGCATGAGGCGCAATGGCATGAATCATCCTGTCATCGTCGGAATGACCGGGTGGACGGATGACATGAAGTCAAGAGTCCAGTCTCTCGGAGGCGTGACGCTAAAGGAACTGCCGCCTTCGAGGCGGTGCGTGACGTGCCAGAAGCCGATGCTGATGGACCTCGACGAGATAGAGACGGACTGGGTGTGCTGGGCGGATTCCGACGGCGCATTCGTCGGCGACTGCTCGGAATGGCTGACGGGCGACAATCCGGACGAAATCGTGATCCGCAAATACACTCCTCCGCCAGATGACTTCACGCCTGCGAACCTTGAGGTTTGGCGGCGCGACGTTGAAAAGTTCTGCGGAAAGTCACTCGCCGAGAGCCGTTACCAGACGCGCATGAACGCCCCGTTCATCGTCATGCACCGCAAGTGGCGTTCGTTCCTCGAGCGCTGGCAGAGCCAGATCGGAAATGTCCTTCCCGCAGACGTGGCGATCATCATGAAGCACGGTTCGCCATATTTCCAGACGGACGAAAGTGTGCTGGGCAGTCTTCTCTGCTTTGACCCGGACGCGCCCAAGGTCGTGGAGAACTATAAGGCAAACGGAAGCGTCGACAAGAGCCGCTACTTCGCGCACTTCGCATACAATCCGAAGCCCTGGCAGATGTGGAACTCGTATTCGCTCAGATGGCGCGACGTCGTGATGCCCGTCGTGGACTGGCTGGTGGAAAATGGGGTGGTGAAGTCCTCCGATCTGCCGATACCGCTCCGCAAGTCATGGTGGCCGCTCTGCCGCTCTGCCGCGCCGCTCGCTCCGTGGGTCTGGCGCGGAATCAAGCTGAAGCGCAAGCTGTTCAAGAAATGACATGAAGCTCGACTTCAGGAAGAATGTAAAGCGGAACATAGTCGCCAATGCCGCATCGAGCGGCATAAAGCTGCTGTTCCCGTTTCTCAACCGTACGCTGTTCCTGTGGCTGCTTGGCCCTGCATATCTCGGTCTGAACGGACTGTTCGGTTCTATACTCGGCGTCCTCATGCTTGCCGAGCTTGGCTTCGGGAAAGCCGTTGTATGCTCGATGTACAAGCCAGTCGCGGACGACGACAGAGAGCTTTTGTGCGCGTATCTGAAATTCTACCGTAATATCTACCGCTGCGTCGGCGCCGTCATATTCTTCGGCGGCCTTGCGCTCCTTCCGTTCCTCGACAGGCTGGTTCACGGCTCGGTGCCGCCCGACATAGACCTGCATGTGCTCTATGTGATCCACCTCGTGAACACCGCGGCAAGCTATTTCCTCTTCGCGTATCGTGGCGTTGTCCTTGGCGCACACCATCGCAATGATGTCATCACGAACATCCGATCCGGCATTTCCATAGCCCAGTACATCGTTGTGTTTCTAATATTGCTCGTTACGCGCAACTATTATCACTATGTCCTGGCGACGGTCGTGTTTACTGTGGCCCAGAACATCCTGCTTGTTTCTGCGTCCAGGAGATACTTCCCGGACATCGAGCCGCGCGGGACTCTGCCGATGGACGTGCGGCGAAGAGTCGTTTCGGACGTGAAGTCGATCTTCATGCACAAGGTCGGCGGCGTCATCACCAACTCGACGGACAACCTCGTCATTTCGGCATTCCTCGGCCTTGTGGCGGTTGCCGCCTATGGCAATTACTACTATGTGGTTACTACGGTGTCGGGCCTTGTCGCGGTTGTCTATTCATCTCTGACCGGCGGCTTTGGCAACAAGATATACACCGAATCCAAGGAGGAGAACTTCCGCCTCTTCATGAAGATGAACCGGTTCACGATGGTCATTGTCCTCTTCTGCGTGGTGGCAATGACGACGCTGTACCAACCATTCGTGCGAATATGGACGAAGAACGACCCGGAACTTGTCCGCCATTCGCTGACGCCGCTTCTGATGGTCCTCTACTTCTACATGATGCAGTCGCGACAGGTGCTCGTCACTTTCAAGGCCGCCGCCGCGCTCTGGAGGCAGGATAGGTGGAAGCCAATTGTCGCCGGCGTGGTGAATCTTGCAACGAATATACTGTTCGTCATCTTCCTGCCTGACGCCTACAAGCTTGACGGTGTCATCTTTTCGACGATCATCAGTTTTGTGTTCATAGAGATACCGTGGGAGTCGCATGTCGTTTTCTCGGCGTTTTTCGGGAAGAAAGAGTCTTGGCGCTATTGGCGCGATCAGGCGGCCTTCGCTGCGTGCGCTGTCGCTTTGGCTGCCCTTTCGTGGTTTGCTTCCGGGTTCGTCCAGCGGTTCTTGGAGGTGATTATTGCGACCGTGCGCTCGCCCACTGCTTGAGGAGGTTCTGGAATGGACAAGATTGACTTTGTGCTTCCATGGGTGGATGGTTCGGATCCGCGATGGCTTGCCGAGAAGCGCAGCTACGAAAATTCTGGCGAGGCCATGGCGCGCGGCGACGAAGACGCCAACGCCGACTGTCGCTACCGCGACTACGGGCTGCTCCGGTACTGGTTCAGATCAGTAGAGCGGTTCGCTCCGTGGGTCAATCGCGTGTTCTTCGTGACATGCGGGCAGAAGCCGGAATGGCTTGACGAGAACAATCCGAGGCTGAGGCTCGTCAATCACGCTGACTATATCCCTGCGGCGTGCCTGCCGACGTTTCAGTCCAATACAATCGAGCTGAACCTTCATCGGATACCAGATCTTTCCGAACGCTTCGTCCTTTTCAATGATGACTTGTTTTTGCTCCGTCCCGTGCCGCCCGAGTTTTTCTTCCGGAAGGGGCTGCCGGTCATACCATGCGATCTCGGCATTCCGCGCTGGATAGGGAGCAGCAACACGAGCCGCATTGCCATCAACAACAGCGGCGTGCTGAAGACAGGGCTGGACGTCGAGCGGCTTGTGTGGAGGAATATATGGAAGTTTGTTGATTTTCGTGCATTGGGAGTTGCCCGGGCAGTCAAGAACATTGTGTCGTTCTCGGTTAACCGCGTCTACATAGCCGGAACGTTCGGACATATCGCGCAGCCGCATCTCAAGTCAACGTTCGAGAAGATTTGGCGGGTCTGCCCCAGGGCGCTTGATCGCACGTCGCGGAACCGTTTTCGTACGGACGACTGCGTGAGCCACTGGCTTGCAAGCGCGTGGGACATGGTGTCGGGGCGGTTCTTCCCGGCGAACGAGAAGCGAATGGGTGAGTTCGTTGCATTGACCGAAGAGACTGTTGGGCATGTCTGCAACATAATAAGGAACAGGACTTCCTGTGAGCTGTGCCTCAATGACAAGGGATCCAGCGCCGGACTGGAACGCTGCTTTTCAGAAGTTGCCGGCGCATTCGAGTCTGTTTTTCCGGGGAAGTCCTCTTTCGAGAAATAGCGAATAAGCTTTTGTCAACAACCAGCGAGCTTGTCGCGAAGCGCCGTGAGCGGATTGTAGACTGAGAGGAAGAATGCGTCCACGAGTCTCGAGAGCGCCGGGTGGCGCACGAAGAGCTTTATGAACACCGAAGCGAACCGACGCGGGAAGGTCGATGCGTGTAAAAGGGCATCGAAGTTTCCAAATCCGTCCGCGAAAAGGCTTTGCAGGGTTTCCATCCTTGCGCGCCGCGGTGTAAGCCTTATCGCGCGCGAAGCGAACCAGTAGTAGAAAAGCCATGTGAGCCAGTGTTGTGCCCACAGCTGGGACAGGCGGCTGTTGAAGCCTGGGCCGGACGAGACCTTGGCGTGGAATGCAAACAGCGACTTGAGGATCGCGGCATAGTCCTTTAGGAAGTAGTCTGTCTTCTTCGCCGACATCGATATCGAGCCGGAGCGTATCCGATAGCGGTAGAACGGCTCGTGTATCGGGATGACGCGCTTCGCGAGATACAGCGCGCGCGGCGCGAACTCGCTGTCCTGCCGTTTCATGCCATGCAGGCACTTGAGGTCGTTTTCGACAAGATGCCTGCGCCGGAAGACAGACAGCTGGAGCATCGGGCACGGGTCGCGGCGTAGAGAGTAGATCATAAGCGTCGCCTTGGGGCCGGTCTGCTCGTCCGTGAAGTCGGCTGGATAGTTGTCCCTCGGCGGAAGGCCCTTGTCGTGGACTTCGTCGACGACCTGCATGGCGCAGGGATAGATGTCTGCGCCGGGTCGCGCGGCGATTTTGTCGTGGAGGCGCTGGAGCGAACCTTCGGCTATCGTATCGTCTCCGTCGAGGAAGATGATGTACTCGCCTGTCGCCATGTCTATGCCTGTGTTGCGCGAGGCGGAGCACGAGCCGCTGCGTGGGCCGGTGAACACCTTGAAGCGCGGGTCTCTCTCGGAATATTCGCGGGCGATCTTCTCGGTGTCGTCCTTCGACTCCTCTACGCCGAGAAGGCATTCCCAGTCGGCGAAGGGTTGCTTTACGACCGAGTCGAGGCATTCGCGCAGATATTGCGCGACGTCGCAGCATGGAACGATTATCGAGAAGAATGGATTCATAGTCCGTGGTAGTCCTTGTACCATTTCGCGAAGACGGGGATGCCTTCGCGGATCGTCGTCTTCGGTTCGTAGCCGACGGCCTTGTTGAGCTTCTCGATGCTCGCGTACGTCGCATAGACGTCGCCAGGCTGCATCGGGAGCATCTCCATTTTCGGCTCCACGCCGAGCGATTCGGCAAGCACGTTGATGACGTCGAGCAGCTTTTCGCTCCGGTGGTTGCCGATGTTGAAGACGTCGTATGCGGTAAGGGCGTTCGACTCGACGACGCGGACGATCCCGTCCACGATGTCGTCCACGAAGGTGAAGTCGCGCAGCATGTCGCCGTGGTTGAAGACCTTGATGGGACGGCCGTGCAGCATCGCGTCCGCGAAGAGCGAGAGCGCCATGTCGGGGCGGTACCACGCGCCGTATACAGTGAAGAACCTTAAGCCTATCGTCTGCATCCCGTAGAGGTGCGAGTAGGTGTGCGCCATCAGCTCGTTCGCCTTCTTCGTCGCGGCGTAGAGGCTCACGGGGTTATCCACCTTGTCAGATTCCTCGAAGGGCATCTTCTTGTTCCCGCCGTATACCGACGACGACGAGGCGTAGACCAGCTTCGGCACCTTCGCCGCGTGGCGGCAGCATTCAAGGATGTTCAAGAACCCCTCTAGGTTCGTCTTCTCGTAGACGAAGGGATGGTCGATGGAATACCTGACTCCCGGCTGCGCGGCGAGGTTGAGGACGACATCCGGCGCTTCCGAGGCAAAAACGCCGCGAAGCTCGGCGAGGTCGCAGATGTCGAGCTCCTGCGCCGAGAAGCCGCGTTGGCCTGCGAGCAACGCCGCGCGGTCGCGCTTGAGCTTGACGTTGTAGTAGTCGCAGAAGTTGTCAATGCCGACGACTTCCCACCCGCGACGCAGGAATTCCCGCGCCGCGTGGAAGCCGATGAAGCCGGCAAAGCCTGTGATTAGAATTTTCATTGTAAATATTATATCACTTTCAGGATGGACATTGCCATCCCTGTGCAGATGGCGACCTTGAACTCCGTTTGCACATGCTGTCGCCATTTATGCGGGAATGTGCTATAATCTACGGCAATGATCGAATTCCTCAGAAGGCTCAAAAGGGCGCTCGTCGCCTGGAGGAAGCGCGCGAAGGTGCGCTCCGAGGCGGCGCGTGCGTTCCGCTACGACGAAAGGCAGTTCATGCAGAACGCGGGTGCGCTGCATCTGGACCGCAAGGCCGCTGCGCGTGCCGAAATCGTGATGGGCTACCATGTCCTCGAAAAGGGGCTCACCATGCCGCGCCGCCGACTCGGATTCGGCAAGGGGGCGGTCGTGCACCTTGTGAACCTCGTAGACTCGTTTGAGAGGCGGTTCGGCAAGGACGACCGGCAGGTGCGCCACGCCGTCGGCGTGCTGCGCGCGTACCGCGAGCTCCACCGGGAGAGTCCGGATCCGATGCCGCGCCTCGATGCCTTCCTGTCCGCGCATCCGGACGTTCCCGCGGCTGACGAGCCGCATGTAAAGCGCTCCGATTTCTTTGCGGCAAAAGACGCGCCTTTTCCGCGTTTTGCGGCCTCGCGCCATGTCTGCCGCCACTTCGCGGGGCCTGTCCCCGAAGGAACGGTCAAGTCCGCCGTCGAGCTCGCCCTTACCGCTCCGAGCGCCTGCAACCGCCAGCACGCGCGCGTCCACGTCGTCGACTCGCCCGCGCTGCGCGACCGGCTTTTTGCGCTGCAGGGCGGCACCCGCGGCTTCGGGCAGGACGCGGACAAGGTCCTGGTGGTGACGTCCGACCTCTCCGCCGTCCGCTGGGGCTGGGAGCGCCACGACGCCTACACGAACGGCGGCATCTTCGTGATGAACCTCTGCTACGCGCTCCACTATTTCGGCGTTGCGCACTGCATCCTCCACTGGAGCGTCTCGCCCGAGGTTGACCGCGCGGCGCATGAATTCCTCGGAATCCCGTCCAATGAGGCGATAGTCCAGGTGATCGCCTGCGGAATGCCCCCGGAGGAGTTCGACGTCGCGGCGTCCCCTCGACTTGCGGTTTCGGACGTTCTCACATGGCACGGAGGCGGAGAATGAAGATACTCCTCGGAGGCATACCGCTCGGATGCGACAACATCGGCGACGAGGCGATTGTCGCAGGCGTCGTGAAGATGCTCAGGGAGTCGCTGCCGGGCGTTGAAATCACGGTTGCGACGGCCGATCCCGCGACAGCCGATCTGCTCGGCGTGGACGTCGTGCCGCCTTTCGGCTTTGCCGGTCACGGCCTGGACGGCTTCGGGGATGCAGTCCGCAGGCACGACGCATACATCTGGTGCGGCGCGACAGGGCTTTCGGACTATCCGCATGTCGCCCTCGACCTCCTTGAAACAGCGCAGACCGCGGGTGTCGCCACCTTCATCTGGGGCGTCGGAATGGACGACGAGCTGAACCCGGTGTTCTTCAGGGCGAGTGGGAGGCGGCGGCTCGCGCTTCGGTGCCTAGGGCTCGTCGGGTGGTACGAGCGGCGTCTGCGCGACAGGCTGGCGCGCCGCATCGCGGCGATTCTGCCGCGCTGCAGGGGCGTGTGGCTGCGCGATCCGCAGAGCGCCGCCACGCTCGCCTCCCTGGGTTTTGCCAGCGCCGGCATTGCCGCCGACACGGCGATACTGCTGCAAATGGAAAGTGTAAAGTGTAAAGTGGAAAATGGAGGAGATGCCCCGTGCCATGCCATTTTGCATCCTACGCTTTCAACTTTACACTCTCAATTGGGCCTCTGCATTTCGACGCAGCGCCAAGTGTCCGATTTGGCGGGCGTCAAGGGCCTGATCGCCGCAGTCCGCGCCTCCGGCGCGAAGGTCGTCGGAATCCCCATGAACCCCAAGACCGACCGCGCGCTTCTTGAATCGCTTGGCGTCGAGTGCATCTCGGGAACAACGCCCGAGGCTGTCATGGAGGCGGCCGCGAAATGCGATGTCGTCCTTTCGAGCAGGCTTCACCTGCTGATTCTCGCGGCTAACGCCGGCACTCCCGGACTCGGAATCGCGCGTGGCTCAAAGCTGGCCAACTGGCTGTCCAACTTCGGGCGTACCGTCGAGGGAAGCGTCTACGACTGCGACTGGGACAAGGTTACGGCGCATGTCCTCGCCGCGCTCAAAGACAGGGGTGAATGGGACGTGGCCCGCTCGCGGGCATACGCCGAACTGATGTCGCGGCTTGAGAAGTCGCGCGGCGAACTTGTCTCGTTGCTGAAGGGATAGCCGCCTCTGATGCGGCTTCCGCGTCTTGTTTGGCGATCGAAGATTCGCGAGTGCTTACTATGTTCGTCTGAAATGTGCTATAATGGCAGGGTATGAATTCTTCTTGCAATGACGGTGCGGGGGGCGCAAAGCCCAGTCTCGGTCAGTATCTCACGCCGATAGCGGTTCTTGCCCTGTCCTTCGGATATGCCGTGGGATGGGGGGCCTTCGTTATGCCTGGGACGATGTTCCTGCCCGGTGCGGGGCCTGCGGGAACCGTCATAGGCATTCTTCTCGGCTCCGTCGCGATGTCTGTCTTTGCCTTCAACTACCACCGGATGCTTCAGCTGGCTCCCGGCACGGGAGGCGCGTACGCATTCGCGACGAAGGCGTTCGGCTCCGACCACGGCTTTCTGCTGGGTTGGTTCCTCTGGCTAACGTACGTCGCGATCCTCTGGGCGAACGCGACCGCTCTCGTGCTGCTCGTGCGGTTCCTCTTCGGCGACGCGCTGCAGTTCGGCTTCCACTACACGCTCGCCGGCTTCGACGTGTATTTCGGGGAGGTCGCGCTGTGCGTTCTCGCCATAGCGTTCTGCGGAGCGGTGTGCCTCTTCCGCAAGCGCCTGGCCGCCGGGCTGCATACGGTGCTGGCCGGCGTGTTCGTCGCCGGGGTCGTGGCGGTCTTCGCCGCCGCGATCGCGCGGCACGACGGCGGCTTCGCCTCGATGGGGCCCGCGTTCGCGCCGGGCGGCGGGCATTGCATGCAGGTCGTCCACATCCTCGCGATGATCCCCTGGGCGTTCGTCGGCTTCGAGGCAGTCGTCCACTCGTCCGCCGAGTTCCGATTCCCCGTCCGCCGCGTCTTCGGCGTCATGGTCGCGGCAATCGCCCTCTCCGCGGCGGTCTATCTTCTCCTTGCCCTCCTGCCGGTCGTCTCGCTGCCAGGCGGATACGCGAGCTGGAGCGACTACATAGCCGCGATTCCGGGTCTTTCGGGAGTCGACGGAATGCCGGTGTTCGCCGCGTCGAGGAAGGCCCTCGGCGCGGTCGGCGTCGCGGTCATTGGCAGCGCGATGCTGGCCGCGCAGCTGACCGGCATCTTCGGCACCTTCTTCGCGACGAGCCGCCTCATGCACGCGATGGCCGACGGCGGGGCGATCCCGAGCTGGTTCGGGCGGCTCAACAGGGACGGGACGCCCGCGAACGCGGTCCTGTTCGTCATGTGCGCGTCGTTCGCGATCCCGTTCTTCGGGCGCACCGTGACCGGGTGGCCCGTCGACGTCTCGAGCCTTGGCGCGGCGATCGCCTACGGCTATACGTCGGCCGCCGCGTTCTCGGTCATCGGGAAGGGCGGCGGACGCCGCGAGCTTGTCGCGAAGGCCCTCGGGCTTGGCGGCGTAGTGATGGCGGCCCTCTTCTGCCTCCTGATGCTCGTGCCTAACTACATCTCCGGCGAGTCGCTTTCGGCCGAGTCGTACCTTCTGCTCGCCATCTGGTGCATACTGGGGTTCCTGCAGTACAGGCACGTCTTCAAGGTCGACTGGCTGAACAGGTTCGGGAAGTCCACGATCGTCTGGGTGGTCGTGCTGGTGCTCATCTTCTTCTCGTCGCTCATGTGGATGCGCCTCGCGGTGGACGACGCTTCGGCGAAGTCCTTCGGGGACCTCGTGGGGAAGACCGTCAACGCGGACATGGTGTCCGCGATAATGGGCCACGTGAACCGTGACATGCTCGCGAAGTCGTTCATCGAGCTTCTGCTCCTGGTCTCGTCGCTCGCGATAATGCTGAACCTGTTTTCGATCCTGCGAGGCCGCGAGAGCGGCCTGCTGAAGCAGAAGCTGGAGGCCGAGGAGAGCGCAAGCAAGTCGAAGAGCTACTTCTTCTCGACGGTGAGCCACGACATCCGCACGCCCCTGAATGCCATCGTCGGCTTCTCGCAGGTGCTGAAGATGGGCGCCAAGACCGACGCCGAGCGCGAACAGGCCGTCGACTCCATTCTCGTGAGCACAAAGACGCTCCTTCGGCTCATCAACGACCTTCTCGACTTCTCTAGGCTCGAGACGGGGCGGATCGACATCGTGCCGGCACCGACGGACGTCTCCCGGCTCGCCGGCGAGATAGTGGAATCGTTCCGAGTCTCCAACAACAAGCCCGCGCTCGAGCTGCGCTGCCGGGCATCCGGGCTGCCGGGGCTCATGGTCGATCCGCGGCGGGTCGGGCAGCTTGTGTTCAATCTCGTCAGCAACGCCGTGAAGTTTACCGGCGAGGGCTTCGTGGAGGTCAGGGCCTCGTTTTCGGAGGAGGGCGCCGCCGACGGCTCGGGCGTCTTGCGCGTCGAGGTCGAGGACACGGGCTGCGGCATCGGCGAAGAGGACATGGAGCGAATCATGTCACCTTACGTCCAGGTGCGCTCCAAGGCGGCGCGGCACGGAGGCACGGGCCTCGGCCTCGCCATCTGCCGTCAGCTCGCCGACGCGATGGGCGGCAAGCTGACCATCGCGTCGACCGTGGGCAAGGGCTCGACGTTCGCTGTCACGCTGCCGGGCGTGAAGGTGTGTAAAGTCGAGAGCGCAAAGCGCAAAGTCGAAGGTGAAGAAGGCAATGCGACTCCACAATCTCCGATTTCAGCTGCACGCTCTTCCAGGCCGCGCGTCCTTATCGTCGACGACCAGAAGATGAACCTGATGGTGCTTAGGGCAATGCTCAAGAAGGTCGGTGACTTCGACGTAGCCATGGCGGCCGACGGACGCAAGGCGCTCGACGCGCTGGAGGCCGCCGGCGACAAGCCGTTCGACATTGTGCTCACCGACATGTGGATGCCGGAGATGGACGGCGAAGGCCTTGTGAAGGCGATTCGCGCCAGCGCGAAGTTCGCGAAGATGCCGGTCCACGTCATCACGGCCGACGTCGAAATGCAGGAGACGTTCGCGGAAAAGGGCTTTGACAGCATTGTCCTTAAGCCTGTCACCATCGACAAGCTCATGCCGCTTTTCGCCAGCCTGCTTGATCTACCTGAAGGCGCGTCGTGAAGTCGGGCGAAAAGACCTGTGCATGGGCGAAAAAGGCCGCCATGATTGCGGCGGCGGTCTTCGCCGCGACGCTGAAGGCCGAGGACGTCGTCGCCTCCGAGGCCGAGACCGCCGAACCTGCCGCAGAGGCGTCGTCTGACGACGGATGGGCCAGCCGATTCTCGTTCAATGCCTTCGCCGACGTCGAGACTGCGTACATCTGCCGGGGGGCCGTCTACGACACTCGCCCGTTCTCCGCGCAGTACGCGGCGGCAGCGGCCGACCTGGCCCCGTTCGGCATCGTCGAGCCGTCCATATGGACGTATTCCGCCATGTCGTCAAGCGGTCAGTCCGCCGAGATGAGCCGCTACGCATACGCGGAGGTGGACTACCTCCTGCGCTACTACTACGACATCGACATCGCCGAGGGGTGGCGCCTCAGGAACGGCGTCGGAAAGCAGTGGGTCACGAACCCCGGCTTCCGCGGCGGGCGGACGGTCGTCGACTGGCAGGCGCTGCAGGTCCTGCACACTCCGTGGCTGTCGCCATACTGGCGACTGCGCGTCATACGCCGCCCGTTCGAAGAGACGTACTGGGTGGTCGGCATGAAGCGCTCGTTCGACATCCTCGACGACCTGGCGTTCACGGCCGACATTTTCGGCGACCTCGGCGACCGACGCCACATGTCCAACCTGTACGGCGACTGGGCAGATGCGCACGGCCGCCGCCTGCACTGGGGTGTCAACGCGCTCAACATAGTTCTGCGCCTTGACTACAGGCTTGTCGATCATGTCAGCCTCTTCGCGTTCGTCGGGCAGTTCTGCGTCGTCGGCAACGACGCCCGCGACGCGGTGAAGGCGACGCATGGACCGGAGTTCAGGCGAGACTTGACTTTCGGCGGCGTCGGCGTGTCCGTGGACTTCTGACGTCCCTGGCGTCGCGCAGCATGCCAAAACCGACTAGAGCGTGCCGAAGATACGGCAGTTCATTATACCATTTCCGCCCGAAATATGCTATAATCCCCGTTCCATGAAAGCGGAACTGCACATTCTCGGGCTGGCGATGCTTCTGCCTGCCGCGTGCGCCCATGCGCAGGGGGCGGCGCAGACGCCTCCCGCTGACGGGCGCAAGTCAGGGAGCGAGATGTCCATCTCCCTTCCCGGCGGCGCCGAGATGGAGATGATCTGGTGCGCTCCCGGAGACTTTGCGATGGGCAGCCCCGACACCGAGCTGGGAAGGCTAGACGACGAAACGCGCCATAGGGTTTCGATCAGGAGAGGGTTCTGGCTTGGAAAGTACGAAGTCACGCAGCGCCAGTGGGAGAGCGTGATGCGGTCCAATCCCTCGAGGTTCAAGGATCCTAACAGGCCCGTGGAGACCGTCTCCTGGCACGACTGCGCGATGTTCATCCGCCGCGTGAACGCCGCGCTGCCGGGCATGTCGGTCCGGCTGCCGACCGAGGCCGAGTGGGAATACGCCTGCCGCGCGGGAAGCGACAATCCGGTGTCGGGCAGCGGCAAGATCGGCGACATGGCGTGGTACGACATGAACAGCGACAGCCATACGCACGAGGTCGGGCAGAACAAGCCGAACGCCTGGGGCTTCTACGACATGCACGGCAACGTGCTGGAATGGTGCTCGGACTGGTTCTCCGTGCCGCCCGCCGTCGACGTCGTGGATCCCAAGGGCCCGCCAATCGGTTCGTTCAAGGTCCTTCGCGGCGGCTGCTGGTTCTTCTACGACAAGGACTGCCGCTCCGCGTACCGCCTCAGGCGCGAACCCAGCCTCCGCAACTGCATATTCGGCTTCCGTCTCGCCTGCGCCGGCGCCAGCAGGCGCCCTGCGGCGGCAGACACCAGGCAATGAAGCGTCTCACGGCCATAGCCGTTGCCGCGCTTCTCGCCGGCTGCTGCCTCTGGAGGAAGTCGCCCTACGACTACATGGAGAACTGGCTGATACGCGAGGACGCAGTCCGCCAGTTCGGCGTCGGCGCGGACGTCATCTACCTGCCGGGCGCGCTGCACACGAACGTCACCAGCTTGTCCGCTATGACGTCGTATGCGCTCGACGAGGTCGGAAGGGGCCGGTTCAGAGGGGTCGCCCGCGTGTTCTCCCCGCTCGTGGCCAATGCCGATGACGTTGAGAACGCCGTCGATTGGTACTTCAGCCTCAGGCACGGGATACGTCCGTTCGTGTTCATAGGCGAAGGCGAGGGCGGCGCCCTGCTGAAAGCCTACGAGGAGGAGAATGCCGAGAGGCTGAAGGGCAAGGGCCTGATCTTGAGCTTCTACACGGAGAGTTCTCACGAGGGCTTCGTGAGCGACGGCATGGTGCGCATGGTGCGGGAGGCGGTGGCCAGGTGGCGCTACCGGGAGCAGTGGGGGCGCGAGGCCCCGGGCGACGAGCCCCGCAAATGACGGTGGCGGAAGATGGCGTCTTGCGCTATGGACGTGATCAATCCCGGCGAGCCGGACGGCAGTGAGAAGGCGCGGATGGAGTTCGTTGAAAGACTGGAGGCATGTCGTGTCGGCTGATGCACAGCGGATCAGCGTGCTAGTGCGCGCCCACAACGACGAGTCATTCATCGGGCGCACGCTCGAAGGCGTGTTCGCGCAGTCGTGCAGACCGTTCGAGGTCGTCGTCTGCGACGACGCATCGACGGACCGAACGCGCGAGATCGCAGCGAAGTTCCCCGTGCGATTCTTCGAGCGTCCGGCGGGCCCGTACAAGCCCGGGCGCACGCTGAACGCGCTTGTGCGCGACGCGAAGGGCGAGATAGTCGTCTTCAACAACTCCGACGCGGTTCCGCTGGATGACCAGTGGCTTGCCAGGTTGGTGGATCCGCTCATGGCGGGAAGGCGCGTCTTCTCGTTCGCGAACCAGCTGCCGCGCAAGAACGCGCTGGCCCTTGTGCGAAAGGACTCCGAGCGCGCCTTCGGCGACGGCAAGGTGCAGGCGACGTGGAAGTTCTTCTTCTCGCTGGCAAGTTCCGCGACGTGGCGGCAGAACCTGATCGACGTTCCGTTTGACGAGGACATCCAGTACTCCGAGGACGTGGAATGGACCTGGCGCAATTCACGCCGCGAGAGCGACCCCGTCAAGGTGGTCTACTGCCCGGACGCCCACGTAGAGCATTCGCACAACTACACGCTAGGCGAACTGGCGAAGCGCTTCCGCGGGGAGGGCGCGGCCGACCGCGTAATCTTCGGGGACAGTCCCCCGCTCCTGCGCGAGATCGCCGGCGCGGCGAGGGAGACGCTGCGCGACTGGGCGTACCTCGCGAAGCGGCCGCGCGACTGGGGCGAGATTCCGTCCGCGCCGATTCGTCGGCTTGTGCAGAGGGTGTCGCATTGGAAGGGAGGCAGAGGGGCGCAACCATAAAATGAGAATACTTGTCTTTGCTGAGCGTTCTGCGGTGCGTGGCGGAATCGAGGTCTTCGCCGAACGGCATGTGGCGCAACTGCGCGCCGAAGGGCACGAGGTGGAGGTCGTCAATGACTTGAGACATGAGACGAGAGATGAGGAGGAGCCGCCTTTCAGCCGCTTTGACGAAATAATCGTCCACAAATGCTCCGACGTTGCGACGCTGGAGAAGTTCCCGCCGGAGAAGACTGTCTATTACGTCCACGACCACGAGCCGATCTGCCCGAGGGGGTACGCCTACACGCCGCTGAAGCGCAACTGCACGCGGCCCGGGGGGTTGTGGCCTTGCATTTTCTGCGCACCGGCATGCCGCAGCTGGAAGTCGGCGCTGAGGCGTGTGTTCGACCAAAAGCGGCGAATCGCCGCGATGTCGAAATTCAAGAAGCTCGTCGTCATCTCGGAGTTCATGAAATCGCGTCTCGTCGCAAACGGGTTGCCGCCAGAGAAGGTGGTTGTGGAACCTCCGGAAATCAAGACTGGCGTGACTGGCGTGACGTGCGAGACTGGTGACGGATGTTTTGCCAGTCTCGCCAGCCGCGCATGTCCCGCCGGTCGCAGCGCCATCGACCTTCTCTACGTTGGCCAGCTCATCCGCGGCAAGGGCGTGCAGCTTCTCCTTGAAGCGATGGCGCGCATGAAGTCCCGGCGCACCCTCGACATCGTCGGCACCGGCAACATGGAAGGGGAGCTGAAGGCGCTTGCCGCGCGACTCGGGCTGGAGGATCGCGTGCGCTTCAACGGGTTTCAGGTCAATCCGCAGGACTGGATGCGCGCGGCGAAGTGCGTGGTCGTGCCGAGCTTCTGGCAGGAGCCCTACGGGCTTGTCGCCGCCGAGGCGGTCGCGCTAGGCCGTCCCGTGGTCGCGTTCGCGATCGGCGGGCTCCCCGAGGCGTGCCAGGGCAAGGCGACGCTCGTTCCGCCCGGCGACGTAAAGGCTCTCGCCGCTGCTATAGACAATTTAGACCGTCTAGAAGTCTAGACCATCTAGTCTCTCTAGAAAGGAGAACCGCCAATGGTAAAAGTCTTCGTGTTCGTCGATGCGCTTGGCTGGAAGCAGGTCGAGCGGTATGGCTTTCTTTCCGATCTGCTGCCGCATCGGCGCGAGATCGAAATGCAGTTCGGCTACAGCTGCACGGCGATACCCACGATCCTGACCGGGGAACGGCCTGCCGTACACGGGCATCTCGCCTTCTACGACTACGCGCCCGCGAAAAGCCCCTTTGGGAAAATGAAGTGGCTTGCGCCGTTTCTGAGGCCGCGCTCGTTCTGGCGGCGCGGACGCGTGAGAAACGTCCTCTCGAAGTTGGTCAAGCGGCTCTACGGCTTCACCGGATACTTCCAGCTCTACGGAGTGCCGTTGGAACGGCTGCCGAAGCTAGACTACTGCGAAAAGACGGATCTCTTCGTCCTCGGCGGCCTCGCGCCCGTCAGGAACCTCGCCGACGTCTGGAAGGCGCAGGGCCTGAGGTATCTCATCTCGAACTGGCGGCTTCCGGAGGACGAGAACTTCCGCGTCGCGGCGGAGGCTTTCCGCAAGGGAGCGGTCGACCGCGCGTTCGTCTATTCCGCCGCGTTCGACTCGCTCCAGCACGACAACGTGGGCAAGGACGACGTGCTTCGCCCGAAGGTCGAGCGATACGCCGAATCGATCCGCGCGCTCCACGCCGCGCTCGTCGAGGGCGGCCGGCCCTTTGAACTCACGGTGTTCTCGGACCACGGCATGACGCCCCTGCGCGGCACCGTGGACGCCCCCGCCGCGCTCGCCAGGACCGGCCTCGCATGGGGCGAGGACTACGCAAGCGCCATCGACTCTACGATTGCCCGCTTCTGGTGGCTAAAGCCGGAGTCCGAGGCCAAGGTGAAGTCCGCCTTCGCCGATTTCCCGGGCCATTGGCTTACGCGCGACGAGATGGAATACCACGGCATCTGGCGCGAGGACCACAAGTTCGGCGACGCGATATTCCTTGCGGACGCGGGCGTGCAGTTCTGCCCGAGCGACATGGGCGTGAAGCCCTTGAGCGGAATGCATGGCTACGACCCGGCCGACGTCGACTCGCGCGCCTGCTGGCTGTCGACGGTTCCCGTTCCCGAAGGCGTCAGCCGCGTGTGCGACTACTTCGCGGCAATGACGGCCGTCTGATTGAGGCGACGCGTCACTTGCCTGCCTTGATTCGCTCCCATGCCTTGAGGTACATGTCGCGGACGGCGGGCTTGTCCTCGAGGTTTTGAAGGACCTCCCCGCGCCTGAACGTGTCGGCATCGACCTCCACAAGACTGCGCAGCTTCGGCTCGAGCGACTGGATCGCGCCTTTCACGGGCATCGGCGCGCATACGCCCTCGATGTTGGCCTTCGCGATCTCCGGCCTGTAGACGAAGTCGATGAACGCATGGGCGAGATCCGGCTGCTTCGCGTCGGCGGGAATCACCATCTCGTCGAAGGCGACGGTGAAGCCCTCTTTCGGAAGGGCGAACCCCACGTTGTCGTCCTTGAGCATCATCTGCACCGCGTCGGAGGAGTATCCGTGGCCCACAAGCCACTCGCCCGAGGCAACGGACTCCTTGTACTGCGCGTTGTCGAGCACAGGGGCGTTCTTCCGCCACTTAAGCGCCACCTCGACGGCCTTGTCGATTTCCTCCTGCCTCGCCGTGTTGAGCGAGAAGCCCAGGGACTTCAGCGCGGCTCCGATCGTTTCGCGCATGTCGTCGAGAAGCGACGCCCGCCCGCCAAGCGCCGGGCTCTCCAGCACGCTCCAGGTATCTGCTGACAGGCCCTTTGGAAGCTTGTCCTTGCGATAGACCAATCCAGTGTATGTCACCATGTACGGGGCGCTGTAGGTGAATGACGGGTCCAGGACCTCATGGGCGAAGGATCTGTCGAAGTTTTTGCGCACGTTCGGAATCTTCGCATGGACCAGCGGCTGGATCAGATTCTCCTTCTCAAGGAGCGGAATCACGTAGGAGCTTGGCGTGACGAGGTCGAACCCGGAGCCGCCGGCCTTCAGCCTGTCGAACATCTCTTCGTTCGATTCAAACGTCTTCACCTCCACGCGGCATCCGATCTGATCCTCGAACTGCCGCACCACGCCGGCGTCGACGTAGTCGCTCCACGTGCAGATGCGCAGCACCGGCTTGGGCGTGCCGCAACCCGCAGCCATGCAGAGGACAAGCGCTCCCCCGGCAATTGAAACCACACTCTTCGACCTGTTGGCTTGTCTCATTTTCTATCCGCTCCGTTCTGTCTGTTTGGAAAGCGGGCGTATTATACCAAAACGCCATCCGAAACTCCACGGCAATGAGTGACGGACATAATTCGGACAGCCTCTTTACGCCGGGGCGATCCTTTGGTAGAATATACTCCAACAAGAGACAACAAGGAGGACGAAATGTCGGTTACGAGAAGGAACTTTCTGGGCGGGGCCGCACTGGCGGGCGCCGCGGCCATGGCGGGCGGCTGCGCGTCGCGCGGCGGATTCTGCGACGTCACCCCGGGGTCGCCGATGCCCGGGTTCGCCGCGCCGAAGGTGCCGCACATCCGGCTCGGCGGCGTCGGCATGGGCAGCCGCGGCTGCGGCGTCG
>JAFRBA010000175.1 GCA_017405115.1 Kiritimatiellia bacterium | reverse complement strand
GGAGTTCGCCTGATTCGAGAGGACAATGACGCCGTTCGTCTCTGGAATCCCGTCATACCACGAACCGTGGACACATAGCTCGCCGCCGCTCACGACGCCGGAGAGCTCGCCGCGGACGCCGTTCATCGCGTGGACGCGCGCAGATCCGCAGAGCTCGAACGCGCCGGAAAGGCGCCCGTCCGCCTCGAAGTTCACCGCACCGCGCTCGGAAATTCCCCAGCCGGACGCCTTGACGGCGTTCGCGATCTCCAGGCCGCTTACGGTCATCGCGAGTTCTCCTCCGGCAAGCTGTCCAGATCCCAGCGTGACGGTTCCCGACGAAAGCGCAAGGGGATTCTTCGGGGCGACGCGCGCGCCGTTCACGAACGTGCCGCCGGTCCAGGTGTTTGTTCCGTACAGCTCAACGGATGCGCGGGAGAGGTCGGTCACGTTGGCGCTGGGGTTCACCGTGATCGGCTTCACGATCGACACGCCGCCAGAGCCCGCTATGCGGCAGTAGATCGCGGCGTTGAAGCCGTTGCATGTCTCGTTGTAGGCGACCAGTCCCTCGTTTGCGCCAAAGTCGAGCGTGCCGGCGCCGCGGATCGCCGCCGGACACCACCCCGACCTGTTGTTGTTGAGGATGACCACGCCGGGATTGACGCCGTCTCCGACCGTCAGCGTCGCGCCAGAGGAAATCCAGAGCTGGGCGTCGCCGCCGTCAGGATAGGAATAGACGGAAGAGATCCCGTCCACGCGCAGCGCAGCGACTGATGCGTTTTCGGCCACGGTAGCCTTGGCCGTCGTCACCTTCGCGGCGTTGGACGCTCCGCCTCCAACGCCCTCTGTCTCGCCGTCGAAGGCCTTGAGCCCGACGTCAGCGGAATACGACGCGAAGCGGATGTGGCCGCCGGAGTAGTTCTGCGGGCACGCCACTGCGAACACCGGCGCCTTGACGCGGCCGTCTGCGTCCGTCGCCGGCGCGACGGTCGTCGTCAGGTTCGCGCCGCCGTCGTTGTACTCCGCGTTGGCCGTCTGGTCGAGGAAGAACATCGCAGCTCCCGCGCCTTCGCGCGCCAGCTCGCCAAGCTGGATCGTCTGGACCGGCCTCGCAGCGGATTCACGCACGCGGAACGTCGACGCACCGGAGTAGACGAACCGCCCGCCGGTGCCGATTCGCGTCGTGAACGCGCTTGAAATGCCGCCGGCGAAGTCGATCCGCGAATTGCCGAGGACGAAGTCGCCAGAGCCGAAGAGCGGCGTCGTAGCGGTCGTCACGGCCGACTTGTTCGGAATGAGGATTCGCCCGTCGAGCGAGGCGAAGGGCCCGGAGAACGAATGTGGCGCGTAGGACGTCAGAATGCCCGCACCGATGCGCACGACGCCGCCGTCGCCGCCGTCCGCGCCATAGAACGGCTTTCGAAGATGGAACTGGTTGTAGCTGCCATGCCAGGTGAATATTTGAGTGTCGAGATTCAGCGTCATTCCTCGTTCGCCGACGACCACCTTTACGCCGTCGCTTTCGGGAGTCATGTACAGGTTGTACGCGGCAACTATGTTGTTCGCCTCGAGGACGCCCCCGTCGAACGTCCAGACACCAGGGCTGGCGGCCGTGCCGGTCGCCTCCGGATTGCCGGATATCCTCAGGACGCCGCCGTCATGCACGAGCGTGACGTGAGGCACGCTTCCCTGAGTGTCTAGCACGCCGCCTGCCGACACGTCCAACGAACCGTTTACGGCTTGACCTTTCTGGAACGGTGCTCCATACGGATGGCGCAGAGCGCTCTTGTAGCTGTCCGGCAATCTGTCAAGCCCGCCTACGTATGCGCCGTTAGTGACGCTGAGCTTGGAGTTTTCATACATGTAGATTCCCCAGCTGGCGATCTGAGCGTATCCGCCGGAAATCGTCAAGTCGGAGTCGGCACGCAGCTGAACCCACGAACCGACCGGGTTGAACGCCTGAAGCGTCGCCTTCCCGTAGAACAAGTATGTTCCTGTTCCGGCTATTTCGCCGGCAATGACCGTGCCGTCGCTTGACGGCTTGAAGATGAACGATCCGGCGCCGACGTTTTCTATCCTCATCGCAGGGTTCAGCACAGGCCAGTTGGCCGCCGTTCCGTTGCCGAGCGTGAAATCGCCAGAAGCCTGGACAAATGTACCGGTGAACAGGGACAGGTCCACCGTCGACCCGTAGGAAGAATCTCCGCCATAGGAATTGCGAAGCGTTCCCGAGCCCTTGAGCCTCAGCTTAAGCAGATTCGAGTAGCTTGTATTAACTGTGACAGGCAACCCGTCTTCGTCTTCGAGAACAAGATGCGTCTTGTCGTTGCCCTGTATGTCCTTTATGTTGAACGTGCCGATTCCTGCCGCGAAGCAAAGCGGACAGCCGCCCGTCGAAGACGACGGAAACTGGAACTGCACGTTGGCGAACGCGTCGGAGGAGCAGACATACTGCTTCCACTCGTCCTCCGTAGCGCTGCTATCCGCGCGTGGCGCTATGGAGAACACCGCCTTCCCGTTCGGCTGCTTGGGATATATTTTCCCGGAGAACCTATATGGACCACCGACAAGCCTGACACTGGAAATCGTGCTCACGTTCGTGACGACACCGGCGCCATTGAGCCCGGCCATGTAGACGGTACTCGCGCCGTCGAGGTCCAGCACGCCGCCCTCTTCGATCGTGATCGGCGTGTTGCTGGCGTGGAATGCGTAGTCCTTCGGACTCTTGACCGTCGCCCCCGACCGGATTGTGATCGGCCTGCCAAACTGAACCGTTCCGGCGCACCTGAATTCCGTCACGCCCTCCGCGAAGTCAAACGCCGACATCCTGCCCCAGTCATTGCCCCAGTTCTCGTCTTTCTTCCCGCGGATGACGAGCGTGCCCGTGCCCGTCTTCTTCGGCGTCGCGCGCGGATCGCTGCCCTTCGAAACAACGGCGTTCGATACGCACGCCGTGACGCCTGGCGCGACGTAGATGTCGTTCGTGCCGGTGTTGAGGTAGATCCTGTTCGCGCTGGAATAGAGCAGTACGCTCCCGCTCTCGAAGCGCATGCCGTTGCACGTGGAGACCGTCTTGTTCTCGACGATCATCTCCCCGACGGGGCGGAACACCACCACGTCCGTGTAGCTCGGAACGCCAGAAGGGTCCCAGTTGGACGCCTCGCCCCAGAGGCCGCCAGACTCTCCGACCCAGACCTTCGTGCCAGCAGCCGCGCAAAGCGAAAGCGAGACAATCGCCACCTGTAACGCAATATTTTTCACAACGTAGAGTAGAGACCCTCGCCTCGGCGTTGCCGCGCACACGCTTGCGCGCAGACCTCTAGCGACTTCGCTTCGCGAAGCGACCTGCGGTCGGGTCATAACTTCGGGTTGCCTTCGGCAATGTACCCTCCGAAGCGAAGCTTCGGAGGTGCATGGTGCGACTTCCCCCTCGTCAAACCGTACGTGCGGATTTCCCGCATACGGCTTTCCATCGAGTGCTTTTCCTGTTGCCATGGATTCTTTCCTTTCTTCGATTGTGTTGCGCATTATACGCATTTTTCCTGTCAAGTCCGCGTCCTGCGCGCTCCGATTGGGGCGGAAGCCGAACGAGCAATAGACCCTTCTGACCGGGCTTGCGCGGTATGTTTTCGCCTTGAGTTCCCTTTGGATACTGGCTAAGAACCCTTCTACGCCGCGAACGGACAGCTCGTCACGGAGTTTCCGGATTCGCTTCGGCGACGAGCCATAGCCGTTGTAGCTGAAAAAGTCGTCCATCACGAAGGACGTGAGGTTCGGCATCCTGTCGGCGAGTTCGAGACCAATCCGAATCTTCTCGTCAAACGATTCAGGGGCCTGGTCCGTGATCGAGAAACCGATATGCTTCGTCTGCTCGAACTGTCTCATATAAGTCGGCAGATCTTCCTTCGCCGGCAACTTGCGCCACCTAACGACGAAACAACCCGGAATGCCCATCTCGCGGCAGGCCGCCGCCATGTCGATGCGGCGGTCGAACGGCAGGTTGTACTGCTCCTTCGGATCGTCTTTCATCGAAGCAAACGAGTCGGCGTGGTGTCCCCACATCCAGAGCCTGTCGCCGATCGTGTCGCCATACGGAACGCGCTCGCCACGTCCAAAGGGACTTTTGCAGCCGCCCAGCATCGCCACGCCGCCAGCAGCCGCCACGTCAAGAATGAACTCTCTTCTATCCATACGCTCCTTCATTTGCCACCTAATGCCATAACCGTGAAACCAACCGCGAGAATGACGATGCCACTCGACAGCAGCGTCTTCGTTCGCCACGACGTACCCTTCCATTCTCCGAGAAAGACGCCAAGGATCGCCGAGAAGAACACCGCGCTGGACATCAGCACTGCAAAAGAAACATAGCGAAAATCTCCCATCAACGGTTCGCCCGCCTTCTGCAAGACAAACTGCATTACGCCGATCACCCCGACAAGGACAGAAAGAAAAATATTTGAGAGGATAGTGGCATAGTTTCCACCTTTCAACTTTTCAACCTTTCCACTTTTCAACCTCCCCCATACAACCCACACAATCTGCGTGACAAGTCCTCCCCACAGGACGACCGTCAAGATCGGCATTCCCGCCCAGGTCGGCGAAGCGCCCGACGCAAGCGCGGCCTTTTCGAGTTCGGGCGCACCCTGCAGCCCGAAGTTGATGCCAGCCGAGGCGACACCGGCGATGATGGCCGTGACGAGCCCCTTCTTGAAGTCGAATTCGGCGACCGCCTTCTTCTTGGCCTCCTCGCTCATCTCTCCTTCTTTGAGCCGCCCGGCAATACCAACGGCGACAATGCCGAGAAGCGCGATGCCTACGCCGCCGAGCACCATACGTGCCGAAGGCGTAGCGACGAGATCTGCCGCGTGTCCGGTGAATATCGGCGGAAGTAGCGTCCCCGTCGCCGCGCAAAGTCCGGCGCCAATGCCAAGTCCGAGGCCGATGCCAAGATAGCGTACCATCAGCGCCCAGCAGAGCGCGCCAACGCCCCAGAGGACGCCAAAACCAAAGGAACGGAAGAGCGTCGCAGCCGGCGCCGCGCCAAGAACATTCCAGAAGTCGGGGACGACAACCGCGTCAAATACGAGCGGGAAGACGAACCACCCCGCAAGCACGGAAACGAGCCAGCCCGTTTCGTACGCCCATCCCTTCACGCCGCGAAACGGCAGCAGATAGGTGGCAGCGGCGATTCCTCCGAGAAGGAACACCAGCGTTCCGGCGATAGGTTTGGCTGTCAGCATTTCCGTGTCAGATATTGACGTTCAGTATCTTCTCGGCGTTCCTGTAGAAGATCTTGTCCTTGTCGGACTGCGGGTTGTCGAGGGAGTCGACGAGCTCGGCCATGAATCGCATCTGCATCGGGCCCTGGAGAGGCGCGTCCGTGCCGTACACGACGTGGTCCGCGCCCGCAAGATTGACCATCTTCTGGAGTATCGTCGGGTAGCAGTAGAGCAGGTAGTGCGCCGTGTCGACCCAGAGGTTCTTGGGCAGGCCCTTCGCCGTCTCGCGCTCGAGCGAGTCGAGGTTCGGGAAGAACGGGTAGTTGCCGTTCTGGAAAAGCCCCGCGCCGTGCGCGGCAACGACCTTCGTCTTCGGGTTGCGCCGCGCAAGCTCGACGATCGTCGCGAACGGCGACTTGCCCGACCCCGGCATGCAAGAGCAATGGAAAAGCGCCATCGGCGTCTTCTTGAGAACCTTGTCGACGAACGCGAAGTTGGACGGCACCGAAAGGTCGTAGCCGTGGTAGTCGGGGTGTATCTTTATGCCGCGGAACTTCTTGTTCGTCTTGAGGTACTTGAGGTCCTCGAGCGAATCCGGGAACGTCGGCGAGACGACGACATAGCCGTAGAACTCGTCGTGCGACTTGAGCGCGGCGTCCAGTTCCGCGTTCCCCTCGCGCACGTCGTACATGATTGCGCGCGATGCGGAGAGGCAGAGCTTGGTGACGCCGCTTTCGCGGCAGTACGCCGCCAGCTTGTCCGCGTCCGCCGCCCAGAACGGCACGAAGTTGATGTTGCCCAGATGGCCATGTATGTCGATTATTTTCTGTTTCATGGTGGAGTGGTGGAATGGTGGAGTGGTGGAATGGTGGAGTGGTGGAATGGTGGAGTGGTGGAATGGTGGAGTGGTGGAATGGTGGAGTGGTGGAATGGTGGAGTGGTGGAATGGTGGAGTGG
>JAFRBA010000174.1 GCA_017405115.1 Kiritimatiellia bacterium | reverse complement strand
CTGACGAACGTGACGTTCGGCGCGTCGCTGAAGACGATAGGCGGCTATGCTTTCTACAAGTGCACGTCGCTTGCGAGCGTCGCGATACCGGACAGCGTGACGTCGATAGGGCGGCAGGCGTTCCAGGGGTGCGTCAAGATGTCGGCAGCCACGATAGGAAGTGGGTTAACAAGTCTGGGCTACTACTCATTTGCAGAGTGCAGGGGTCTGAAATCGCTTGTGTTTGCCGACGGTGATGCGCAGCTGGCGCTTGGCGAAGGTGTGTTCTCCGGATGCATTTGGCTGAAGAGCGTCAACCTTACAGACAACGTCAAGAGCATCGGCAACAGTGCGTTCAAGAATTGCGCTACGCTGAAGTCCGTCGTGCTTGGCAACGGTCTGACGAGCGTTGGACAAGAGGCATTTGCCAATTGTACCAGATTGCGCTCGCTCAATGTTGGTACGGCAATGGGGACGTTCGGAAATAATGCGTTTTCAGGATGTTCCGAGTTGAGGTATATCTATTTCCATGGACTAAGACCGCCAACACTTGGATCCAATGTGTTCAAAAACGCGCCTGGTGCAATGGTCGTATATGTCGCCGACGGAGGGACTGGCTGGAATGGCGACGGGGATGGTTTACCCGAAAAGTGGAATGGCTGGACGATCAAGTGGGGAAGTGAGTATCCCCCTGACGCCGATGCGCCGTATGACCTCGTTCCTGCCGAGTCTGCAGGAATTGGGGGCTCTCTCATCTTGTGCGACGCGCCTGACGGCAATACTGCACAGAACGTGTTCCTTGACGGCACCCCGATATATGTCCGTTATGTATTCAAGGATGCATGGGTCGATGAAAACATTGTAACGGCATTCACCAACGAAATCAATGTCGTCCGCGGCGGGCCTCTGATGGATGAGGATTCCATCTGGAACGGCAGGGACGAAATCGCCTCGTACCAGATTGGGTCGACGGTTCTGCGTACGGTTAGGATGGACGGTGTCGAAATAGGGTCGCATCGGCTTGATCTGACGCTTGACGCCGGAAACGCCGTTGCGGAGACAGATGAGGACAATAATTTCTTTTCATATTCTTTCAATGTCGTTAGATCTACAGATGTGTCGTTTGTTTCGGACGGCAACGATCTCGCGACGATCAAGTACGCGACTGGTGAGGAATATGGCACTCTCCTCGTGCCGGAGAAACGCATCGGATTCGAGTTCGCAGGTTGGTTTGCGGATGAAATGTTCTTGGAGACGGTCGCGGCGACGAACATCGTTCCCGATTCCGCAGTCTCGCTCTATGCTCGTTGGGATGTCCGACCAACGCGGACGAATTACGTTAGCGGCGCTCTTTCATCAAGTGCGACATGGGATGTCGGTGATTTATATGTCATAAGAGACAATCTGACTGTCAATAGTGGAGTGACGCTCACTATCGAACCCGGCGTCATCGTCAAGTTTGCCGATGGAAAATCACTCACCGTCAACAACGGCGGTGCGTTGAATGCGCAGGGTACGCGCGCGTTGCCCATCGTCTTCACGTCTATCAAGGACGATGCCAACGGCGGCGACACGAACGGAGACGGCAAGACAGATCCAGCCGCTGGCGATTGGCATCAGATTAAAAACAATGGAACGGCGAATATAGAATATGCCAAGGTGTTGTATTGCAGCGCGGTGAACAATCAAGGTGCGTTGTATCCGTGTGCAGGAACCATGCGGTTCAAGAACTCTACTGTCGCGCATTGCCAGTACGACTGCATGAGAGGTGCGGGCGGTACCTTTATTGCAGAAAATTCTGTATTCACCGATGCCTCCATGGGAGTAGCGCCCCAAAGCGGAAAATCGACATTCATCAACTGCGTGTTCTATTCGCTGACAACAGCTGTCAGATGGGGGTACGGTACGTTTGCGAACTGTATCTTCTCTGATATAGCACAGGACATCATTGACACCAAGTTCTATTCTTCGACGCTGGCAAGCAAGTTCTCGAATTGTTGTTTCTGGAATCCAGAAGGGACTGGCGACCATGCGGCGGCGAAGGTTGGCAAGGATGGTAATTTTTATGCCGATCCGCTCTTTATCAATCCCGCTAACGGCAACTTCCGCATCATGGCGAATTCGCCGTGCGTGGATGCGGGCGATGGATCGGTTGCGCCAGAGAAGGACTACTACGGTTCGCCGCGCATGAACGTGGATGCGGTGCGCCCGACAGGAACTCTGGCGGCGAACGGTGCTGTGCCAGATATTGGCATCTTTGAAGTGCCGGGCGACGGGAACATTCCATCCGCCGACTTGACCGTGACAGCCGTGACAGCACCGGCTTCGCTGACCGTTGGCGAGAAATTCGAGGTTTCGTGGACAGTGCAGAACGTTGGCGAAGAGACCGCTGCGGGAATGTGGCGCGATGAGATCGAGATCGTCGCCGCAAACGGGCAGGTCTTTGCGATGGGAACAATCACGACACAGGCGGAAATCAAGCCTGGGGCGACGGCGAACTTCCGCGCTGCCGTCACTGTTCCAGCCGCTCCAGAGGGTGCTGTTCAGGTGCGCGTGACTGCGAACAAGTACCAGGACATCTTCGAGGCGATGAAGGTGGAGAACAATGTCGGCGCGGCGGTGTCCACTCTGATCGTGCCGACGTTGGCCGTGCCGACGGACGGCGGTTTCATCGAAACCGCCCTACCGGGTGATTCAGACTACGGATTTGCACTTGATGGTACCGTCGCTACGCAGGGCGGTGTTCTCGTGATTCGCGGCGATGGTGAGCTCGACGCCTGGCTGGGCAACGGTTCCATCGCGGCGAAGGACAATGCAATCCGCACGGCTGTGAAGATCGCGGATGACACATTGCTTTTGCAGGTTCCCGCAGAAAGCGAGCCGCGCGTGACGGTGCGCAACGACGGTGAGGGCGATGTCGCCGCGCAGCTGTCGCTTGAAGTGGGTGGTTTCTTCCTGCTGGATACGGGCAAGAAGTCTGCCGCCAATTCGGGAGTGGTCTCGGTGCCGTTCTTCGGCAACGGATTCAACGATTCGCTTGTCTGCTGGATAGAGCGCGGCGGGAAGCGCGTTGAAGCAGGCGACCTTAAGGTTGAAAGCGGAGTTTCCGCGCTCGCCACGTTCAACGTGACCGGGTGTGAGGCAGGTGACTGGACTCTTCGCGTCAAGAAGGGAGCGGACGAGGCATCCGCCGTGCTGCTCACGCTCACAGAGAGCCGTGTCGGCGCGAAGTGGTGGTGCAAGGTGAACGTGTTGCAGAGCATGCGCCAAGGGCGTGTATATGTCGGTTCTATTGAATATGGTAATTCTGGTGACGCCGCGATGGATGCACCATACCTTATCCTCAAGCCCAATGTGAACACGTTGGTTCGCCTAAGCGAATCAGACGCCTGGACTGATACGGTTGAACTGATGGGCGTTTCAGATACTTATCCGGCCAGCGTGCTCAAAGCGGGCGAGAAACGCAAGGTGGACTTCTTCTACAAGCCGTCTGGCAGGTTGGTTTATATTGACTGTGACTACACGCTCGCGGATGCGAATGCGTTCCCGTGGGACACGAACTCGCAGTACATGCGCCCATCGTGGGCTACGGACGAGATGTGGCGGTTGGCGCTCGCCACGCTCAAGTCAAACGTCGGCGAAACGTGGGACGATTTCCTCCAGCGGATGCGCGACAACGCCGACCATTTGATGAAACTCGGCTATCGCACGGAACGTCTTGACCGTCTGTGGCAGATGGTGATCAACGAAGCGCTTGGCAGCGACCACGCCGTCCAGACGCTCGCTCGCGGCACGGACCTCGCGCGGTCTGGGCGCGGTCTTGGTCTTTCGTTCTCGCGCACCTACGGCGCGGCGATGTTCAAGCGGCTCAAGACCGGTGTCTTCGGCTATGGCTGGACGGATAACTACTCCACTTACGCCGAACTTGTCGATTCGACAACGCTTGCGTTCCATCTGCCGTCCGGGGCAACCTACCAGTTCCACAAGGTGAACGGCAAATGGACGCCCGAAGACGCCCGCGACAAGACGATCCTCGCCGAGACGACGTCGGCATACACGCTGACGTACAAGAGTGGCACTGTTCAGACTGTCGCCAAATCGAACATGCGCACGTCCTTGATCCGCGACAACCAGGAGAACGAATTGTCGTTCACCTACAGCGGGACGCAGCTACAGAAGGTTCAGCATTCGGACGGACAGTCGCTCACGTTTAGCTATGCAGGCGGCAAGGTGGCATCCGTATCTGACGATCAGGGACGGACTGTGACTTACGGCTACACGGGTGATCTGCTCACTTCCGTGACGGCGTTCAACGGACTCGTCACGCGGTATGTCTATCACGCGGCGGACTCGACGCCGCTCAGCCGCGCCCTCACGCAGATTGTCTATCCCGATGGCACGACGAAGGACTACACCTACGACGACCAAGGCCGCGTGGCGACGACGTCCGTGAACGGCAACCAGTTCACCACGGAGATCGTGCGCGGCGTGTGCGGCTCGTATTCGGTCATCGCCCCGAATGGCGGCGTGACCGAGGTGACGGTGGGCGCGAGCGGTGAGACGCTGAAGACCGTGAACGCGCTTGGACAAGTCGTCCATCAGAAGTACACGACGGACACGCAGCTTGAATCCGTCATTGCGCCGTCCGGTAAGCGCAACAAGATCACCTACAACACGGATGGCTCCCCCGTCGCCTCGCTTTCCGCATCTGGCGCTACGACATCGTTCAGCTACGAGCCGGACTTCGACAACCTGGCGTCCGTGACGGACGCGAAGGGGCACGCCATCAGCTATGGCTACGACGACAAGGGACGCGGCAATTCGATCTCGTATGTCGATGGCTCGATGTCATCGCTCGAATACAACGAGAAGGGCGATGTGGTGAAGGCGACGAACCGCCGCGGCGAAACGATCGAATACGAATATGACGGCGAAGGAAACCTCACGAAGAAGACTTGGCCGAACGGGCGCACCTTCACGCTCGCCTACGACGCCAAGGGCAACGTCACGAACGCCGCCGACAGCGTAACTGGTGCGGTGACGATGGAGTACGACGCTAAGGAGCGCCTGACGCGCATCGTCTATCCCAAGAATCGCGGCTTCACATACGCATACGATTCATTCGGTCGCATGACAGAGCGTGCCATGTTTGGTAGGGCGGCCAGCCCTCTGGCCGCCGATATCCAGCGCTACTCCTACGACTCCCTCGGCCGCCTTTCCACCGTCACCGACGGCGACGGCAACCCCTACCTCACCAACTCCTACGACCCGACCACCGGCTGGCTCATCTCTCAAACCTACGGCAACGGTACAATCGTATCCAACGCCTATGACATCCTCGGCCGCACCATCGGCATATACCACTTAAAAACCTCTCAAACTTCTCAAACCTCTCAAACTTCTCAAACCCTCGCCTTCTTCGAGTACGCCTACGACGCCGACGGCAAGTGCATCTCGCAGACCACCGCTGAAGGTACGGAATCCTACACCTACGACGCCGACGGCCAGCTCACCGCCGTCACCTATCCTGACGGCACATCCGAAACCTTCACCTACGACGCCGTCGGCAACCGCATCACGCACACTGGGACAACGGGCGTCTCGCCCGTTGCATACACTGTCAACAATTTGAATCAGTACACCCAGATCGACGACACTACCCTTGAATACGACCTCGACGGCAACATGACGCGCAAGGGCGACACGCACTACTGCTACGACACCCTCAACCGCCTCGTCGCCGTCACAAACGAGGCCGAGAACATCCGCTGGTCGTGCGAATACGACGTATTCGGCAACCGTGTCTCGGTGACTGACAACGGCACCACCACCGAGCGCCTCTTCGTGCAAGGCTCTCTCCCCTCCGTCGCGGCGGAATATCAAGGCAATGCTCTTAAAAAGAGCCATGTCCTCGTTGGTGCTGTTCGTATTGCCTCTCTACCAACTACCAACTACCAACTATCAACTACCTATTACCACTCCGACCTCCTCGGCTCCGCCCGCCTCCTCACGGACGGCACTGGCGCGACCAAGGGCATGCGCTCATTCAAGGTATTCGGCGAAACGCGCAAATTCGATGGCGAAACGACCGACGCGGGTTATGTCGGCACTCTCGGCGTCGAAACCGACCCCACCGGTCTCCTCTTCATGCGCAACCGCTACTACGACGCGGGTATGGGGCGTTTCATGCAGATGGATCCGATAGGATTGCGGGCGGGCGATGTGAATGTGTATAGGTATTGCGGTAATGATGGTGTGATGTATTCTGATGTCTTGGGATATTATTCAGAAACACATTGTAAGGAGGTAAGAGCTATTGGATATGCTGGAGACACAGAGACTATAGCGCGTCATGTCGCAGCACCATTTACTGGCGGAGCGACATTAATCCCATCACCGAGAGGATTAATTCAGTCTGGGATAGCAAATTTTGGGAGATGGATGTATTGCGATGACGATTATGGGTTTGGGCACGCGTTAGTAGAAACTATAGGATCGCAAATACCAATCGTGAGTCTTGTTGTTTCTAGCTATAACATTAGTGAGGGAGTTACAGATGCTGTGAATGAAGAAAAAATTCAAGATAGAAACAGGTTGACACCAGAACAAGAGGCAATGTCACGTGCTGCACAGGCAGAATTTGCCAATAATGGTTTTTATGGTCTCCCTGGACGTTTTTAAGGGGTGTCAAGTGCTCTGTTCGTTCTTTGATGTCATAGTTGTGCAAGACATTGGGTTGCACAGATGTTGTTCTGCAATTAAGGTATTGCATCTTGCAGATGCGTTGCAGACGAGCGGCGGTGGACGCGCGTGGCGCGGTGGATGTGGTGGCGCACTTGGAGAGTGCGCCCTACAAGTGTGGGGACGCGGGAGTGCATCCTTCCCGTGGCGGCGCGATGGGATCATTGCGGAAAGGGTAAAGGCGAAAGCGGATGGCTGATGGAAAGTCCATAGTTCTTGGAGATGGGCATCAGGTGCGTGGAGGCAGGCATGACGGGCACACTCTGACGTGGCGGTATTTATCAATTAGTGTCAGTAGTGATGCGTCAAATGAGGTGAATGACGTAAAAATTGTCAATGTACTGAATAAAATCACAGTCAATATTGCATTTAAAAGAATCTTATGTTATAATCACGCCGAAAAGGAGAAAAAACATGCAGCGTGATTACGTCAAGATTCTTGAAGAGCAGAAGAAGGAGCTGGAACGCCTGATGGCAGACCCGCGCCTCGTTGATCGTGTTCAGACGGAGCAGGTGGATGTCAATTCTCCTGTTGCCCAGATTGTCATTGGAGTTCGTCGGTGCGGCAAGTCGGTCGTGTGCCGTATGGCACTTTCCAAGAGCGGCGTCCGATTCGGTTATATTGACTTTGACGACAACGCTCTGCAAGACCTCAAGGCAACTGACTTGAATGACGTCCTCAAGGCTGCATACATCGTTTACGGGTCGTTCGAGCATCTGTTCCTGGACGAGGTTCAGAATGTCGAAGGATGGCAGCTCTTCGCGAACCGCATGCTGCGCGGGGGGATGCATCTCGTCATCACGGGATCCAACTCGCGTTTGCTCTCCTCGGAATTTGCAACGCACATGACGGGGCGCGATGTCCTGATCGAGTTGTCGCCGTTCACGTTTGAGGAATACCGTCGTTACCTTGGACGCGGGGAGATCAAGACCACTTCGGACGAGGCGGAGGCGCGGCGGGACTATGACGTCTTTGCCGACAGGGGCGGACTCCCAGAGACATTCGTACAGCCCGACACGCGGGCGTACTTCAAGACGCTCTTTGACTCCATCATTTTCCGCGATGTCGTACAACGTCGCAAGGTGCGGTTCTCGGCGAAATTCGCGTCTCTTGCCAATACCGTGATGAGCAATTTCGCCTGTGAGCTGTCCGCGAACAAGTTGGCGCGGCAGCTGGGTATCAGTAGTCCGAACACAGTCTTGAACTACATCAGCTACCTTGAGGAGGCGTACCTGATCGAGACGGTCAAGCTCTACGGACGCAAGGCGTGGGAGCGGACGCGCCTCGGGAAGTCATACGCTATCGACATGGGGCTTGCCAATCATTTCAAGGGATTCAGTCCGGACGAAAACCGGCGTGGCAGAACGCTGGAGAACATCGTGTTCCTGCAGTTGCGGAACAAGCGACGCGAACTTGACTATGAAATCTTCTTCTTCAAGGATCGTCGGCATGAAATCGATTTCGTGTGCGCCCGTGGTGGGCGCATCGTGAAGCTTGTCCAGGTTTCATACGAGATGTCCAACGAGAAGACGCGTGAAAGGGAACTGTCTGCGCTTTTCGATTTGGGGAAGGAATTCAAGTGCGACGATTTGCTGCTCGTCACTGACCACGACAACGAGACGGTTGAACGCGACGGACACAAGGTGCGAATCGTCGATGTGGTGACATGGCTTCTGGAATCCGCCGCCGAGAGGATGCCTGACGATTATTATGCCAAGGGGCGGGCGGCTGCGGAAGAGGCGCAGAAGGCGATAGCGGAAAGGGCAAAGGCGAAAGCGGATGCTTGATGGAAAGTCCATAGTGTTTGCGGCGGGCATAGCGCTTGCGGCGATGGCGCTTGCGGGGGCGAACGCGCAAGCTGCGCGTTCTACTACGCCTAGTAGAACGGGCTGCCAGCCCGTTCAGGTCACGCAGACGGACGCGCACAAGCCCGTTACGTACCATTTCGCCGTCACGAACACGACGGACAAGCCGCAGACGGTCGAGAGCGTAAGGTCGTCGTGCGCGTGCTTGAAGGTGCAGATGGGAGGGTCGCGCCCCGTCGCGACCGACGGTAGGGCGGTCAGCCCTCTGACCGCCGCGGACGCGACGGAGCGCATCCCTACCGGAGGGGTGCTTCCCTTCGATGTTGAACTCAACCCCGCCGGCATGGAAGGGCGTGTCGAAAAGCGCGTGTGGGTGACGCTTGCGCCGATTGGCGGCTCGCCGGGGACGGCTCGCCCCACCAGAATTGTGACTTTCGACATCACGGCGGATGTGCGCCTGCGCCTCGGCTTCAAGCCAATGGACGCTGCGTTTGGGGTGATCAAGCGGAGCGACACGGGCCGTGAGATTATGGCGAAACTCGCAGGCTATGCGGCGGATGGCGTGACGCTGGGGACGCCGTATACTGGGAGAATGGGTGTCTCGCCCGTTCAGATTGGGGACGTCAACGGGCAAGATGCCCGTTGTCCCAGTGTGTTCGATGTTCGCCTTGCCCCCGATGGCAAGTCGATTGTCGCGAAGTTCCGAGATAGGAACGTGCTGCCGGGCATCTACTCCGAGACATGGACAACCCCGACAAGCGACAAGGATATCCCCGAGATTGCTTTCACCGTGAGCGCGCGCGTGGCGGATGCCGTATCGGTCACGCCACAGGTCATCTCGGTCGGTTGGGACGAGCCGGTGTGTTCGCGGATGGTGATGGTAAGAACGGTAGGGTCACGCGTCCCGCGTGACTGCGACGGTAGGGCGGTCAGCCCCCTGACCGCCGCAGACGCGATGGGGCGCGTCCCTCCCATGCGCATCCTTTCCGCCGAGACGAAGCCGCGCAAGTGGGGCGACGTGAAGATCACGCCGCGCCCGCTGAATGGTTGGCGGATCGACATTGAGAACATCGACCCGCGCGAGGTACGTCAGTTCTCGAAGAGACCATTTCTAGAAGTGAAAACCAATTTGCCCGGGATGGAATCATTTGAGATTCCGCTTCGGGTCATGCAGAACGGAGGAACAAAATGAAGAACCTAATGATTCTGGCGATTTGCGGCTTGGCCGCAATATCTGTTGCAGGGACAAATGAAAAAATAGACTGTGGGTCATTGGAACCCGATGGGCAGACGCGGGGCGAGGGAAAGACAAACCAGTCCTGTGACCCGAATGAAATCTCCGGGCCTCTCGGTGATGGCGAGAAACGCTACAAGCAGCAGGGCGATTGGATGGACTACACCATATACTTCGAGAACAAGACGAACGCGACGGCGGCGGCGCAGGAGGTGTTCGTCGATCTGCCGATGGACGAGAACCTCGACTGGTCAACGCTGGAACTTGGCGAAATCGCATTTGGCGAGCACATCGACACATCGTTTGTGGAAAAGAAACTCGCGGGGAAGTCGAAACTTACTTCATCTTACGCAATGCCCGGCACCAACACGTCGGTGAAGACGGAAGTGAAGATGAAGGACGGCGTTCTTTCGTGGTACATGCGCGACTGGGATCCCACGACGGCGGACAACTTCCCTGCAAGCGCGACGGGCGGCTTCCTCCCGCCGAACGATCCCGAGACCCATTGCGGCGAAGGGCATCTCTCCTTCCGCGTCCGTGTGAAGTCCGACGCGCCGAACGGCGCGGTTATCCGCGCCTCTGCGCAAATTGTATTCGACAACAATCCGATGATTGAGACCGATCCATCCTGGTGGAACACGGTTGCGGGGTTGGTGGACGTGAAGATGGTGGTCGATGGCGTGGAGACGAACCTTTCGCTCATCGTCGGCATGCCATACGGAGAGCTGCCTACGCCGAAGGCGCGGACGGGCTACACGTTCACGGGGTGGTTCACAGGACCGAACGGCACCGGACGCCGCGTGACCGCCGACAGCCTTGTAGAGGCGGGCGACAAGGGCCTGTACGCCTTCTGGACCATCAACAAATACAAGCTTACCCTCGTGACGAACAGCACTTCGCGCGGCATGGTCAGCGGCGGCGGCACATATGCATACGGCGCCACTGCAACGCTTAAGGCGGCGGCGAAGAAGGGCTATGTGTTCGCGGGGTGGTTCACCGACAAGGCGTGTACGAAGCCGCTGACCCCAAAGGGCTACGACAACCGCAATCCGACGGTGAAGATCGTCGTGCCGGCGAAGAACACAACGATCTACGCGAAGTTCGTGACGGCGGCGGAGGCGAAGAAGGCACTGAAGTTCTCGTCCGCCACGAAGAAGCTGGTGAAGACGGCCAAGAAGGCTACGGCCGGCAAGGCGTTCTCGCTGAAGCTCGGTATCACGTCCGTCTCGCTTCCGACCGTGACGGCGAAGGGCCTCCCCAAGGGCCTCAAGATAGACAAGACTACGGGCGAGATAACGGGCACCCCGACCAAGCCTGGTTCGTTCACCGCGACCGTGACGGTGAAGGACGCCGCGGGCAACACGATAACGCAGAAGGTGAAGATTACCGTCGAGGCCGCGGCATACGCCAAGGGCACGTTCTACGGCACGGCGAAGCCTGGCAAGAAGAGCGACCCTGCGGCGTACCTCCAGTTCACAGTCGGCAAGACCGGCAAGGTGTCCGGCAAGGTCACTTACAAAGGCAAGGCGTACTCGTTCAAGTCGACGCTCGCCTCCTGCACGGCCTCGAAGGCGACGTTCGCGCCGAAGGTGAAGATCGGCAAGACGACCTTCAAGCCCGGCACCGTGACGGTGAAGACGCGGAAGATCGGGGGACTGTCCCTTGTAGAAGCGGCAAACTCCAAGCGAACGTTCGCTGCGCAGAAGAAGCCAGGCCTCGTCAAGAAGGGGAAGGCTCTTGCCAAGCTCGTCGGCAAGAGCTTCACGTTCACGAAGAAGACGAAGAACTCGGGTCTGACGAAGAGCGGCGACAAGCTGAAGGTGAAGCTGGCTGACGGCGACAAGGTTACGGCGTCCGGCACGGTCAACGGCAAGAAGCTGGCTGCTCTTTCGGCGCCGTTGATCGTCTCGGAGGTGTCGGCGCTGGACGGGATGACGACCTACACGCTGTACGCGGACATCCTGGACGCGAAGATCAAGTACTACAAGACCGTGGTCTTCACCGTGAAGGTCCCGGTTGTCCTGAAGCCCGTTCCAAAGGTCTCTGCGGCGTTCGCGAAGTAGCGGGTTGCGCGCTCCTCGCGGTCTACCTGCCGGCCGCGCTGGCGATGCGCCGTCTCACGCGCAAGGTGACGCCGGGCGCCTGACGATACGACGCGAGGTATAGAAGCGCGGAGCCCCTTTGCCAACCAGAGTTGTATCTCTCCACTTTTCCACCATTCCACCGTTCCACTTTTCAACTCGCCGAAGACGCAGGAGTCGTGTTGCAGTTGGCGATTTATGATATAATATCCTTGCCTATGAAAACAGCAGTTGCATTTGCTTCAATCGCAGCCTGCCTCGCGTTGCGGGCGGACCTGAACGATGGAAACTGGATCTTCACCGTCGCTAACGGCGAGGCCACATTGACGGGGTACTCCGGCACCGGGCCGGAAGATCTTGTGCTGCCGTCAACTGTGACGGCGGCGGGGACGAACTACACCGTGACGGCCATCGGGTCGAACGCGCTCAGCGGGAAGTCGTGGTTCAAGACGGTCCAGATACCGGATTCCGTTCGCCGCATCGGCAGCCGCGCCTTCGACACCTGCAACGGACTCGTCGACGTCCTCATTCCCGAGAGCGTCACGAACCTCGCCGACAACGTGTTCCATTCCTGCGAGGGGATCACGAACGCGGTCATCCTCGCGCAGGCGGACGTGATCGACCTCGGCATGTTCCCGGAACAGTCGGCTGATTTCGACACGCTCGTCATCGCCGGCAACGGGCGGACTCGGCTTGGCCGTTCATATGACGGTTATCTCCAGCACCCGCGCCACGTCAGGATCAGCGGAGTCAAGAGCCTCGGAAGCTACTGTTTCAAAAACTATCCAAATCTCGAGGACATCGTGTTCGAGGACGACTTGCTGGAGGAGATCGGCAGCTATGCATTCCAGGACTGCGCGTTTTCCGAGATCCCGTGCTTCGGTGCGGCTTCGCGCGTGAAGGTGGTCAAGGCGAATGCGTTCTACGGCTGCACTAACCTCACGAGCGTCGTCATCCCCGACAGCGTCACAAACATCGAGAACAGCGCATTCTACAACTGTCGGGCAATTACGAGCCTGACAGTTGGCCCAGGCGTGGAAGCCGTCAACGGCGGAATGCTCGGCGAGCAGACGAGCCTGACGTCGCTGGTCATACACGGCAATGGGAACACAAGGGTTTCGGGCTTCAACGGCAAGGCCGTGCAGAATGTGACGGTCTCCGGCGTGCGCGAAATTGCCGGCTCCGCGTTCAGCGGATGCGCCAGCCTGCGCACGGTCGAGCTGGCCGACGACGGGCGGCTCGAGAACCTCGGCGAGTGGGCGTTTGGCGACGACGCCAGTCTCCTTTCGGTCGACATCCCCAACAGCGTGACAAACATCGGCCAATATGCGTTCTACCGGTGCTATGCGCTGACGAACGCGACGATCGGGACGTCCGTCAGGACGATTGCTGCAAATGTGTTCGGCAACTGCCGCAGCCTTCTGCGGGTCGAGATTCCGGCAAGCGTGACGAGCATAGGCGACGGGGCGTTCGGAAACTGCGAGTCGATCAGCGAGGTGGTCTGGCACGGCAACGACGGGACAATCAACGGCGGAGTGTTCGGCGGCCAGACGAACTGGGTGTCGCTCGCCATCCTCGGCAACGGGAACACGCGTGTGCGGGGCTTCAACAGCAAGGCCGTCCAGAACGTGACGGTCTCCGGCGTGCGCGCACTTGAAGCCGAGGCGTTCAGCGGCTGCACCAGCCTGCGCGCGGTCGAGCTGGCCGACGACGGGATGCTTGAGAACCTCGGCGAGTGGGCGTTTGGCAACGATGCCAGTCTCCTTTCGGTCGACATCCCCAACAGCGTGACGAACATCGGCCGCTATGCGTTCTACCGGTGCTATGCACTGACGAACGCGACGATCGGGACGTCCGTCAGGACGATTGCGGCAAATGTGTTCGACGCCTGCCATAGTCTTCTGCGGGTCGAGATTCCGGCAAGCGTGACGAGCATCGGCGACGGGGCGTTCGGAACCTGCAATTCGATCCGCGATGTGGTCTGGCACGGCAACGACGGGACGATCAACGGCGGAGTGTTCGGCGGCCAGACGAACTGGGTGTCGCTCGCCATCCTCGGCAACGGGAACACGCGTGTGCGGGGCTTCAACAGCAAGGCCGTCCAGAACGTGACGGTCTCCGGCGTGCGCGCGCTTGAAGCCGAGGCGTTCAGCGGATGCGCCAGCCTGCGCGCGGTCGAGCTGGCCGACGACGGGAAGCTCGGGGACCTCGGCGAGTGGGCGTTTGGCGACGACGCCAGCCTCCTTTCGATCGTCATCCCCTCGACCGTGACGAACATCGGCCGCTATGCGTTCTACCGGTGCTATGCGCTGAAGAGCGTCGTGTTCGAGGCGGATGCGGCCCCGGCAATCGGAAGCCAGGCCTTCGAGTACATCCCCTCGGACGCGGTGTTCTACATCCACGAGGGCGCGACGGGATACGACGCCACGCAGTATCCGTGGAACAGCTGGAGCGTCGTGACGCTGATGGACGACGGAACGGTCGGACAGTCCGGCGCGATCAACGCGTCCGTCACCTGGCGCGCGGGCGTTCCGTACCAGATTTTGGCGCCGTTGAAGGTGCGCGGTTCCTCGACCGTCCTCACAATCGAGCCGGGCGCGGAGGTGCGCTTCGCCGAAGGCGCGTCGCTCATGGTCGAGAACGGCGGCACGATCGAGGCGGCGGGAACGCCCGACAATCCCGTTCTCTTCACGTCCGCCGCCGCGGCGAAGTCGGCCGGTGACTGGGAGTTCATCGGCGGCGACAACGGACGGATCAGCCTCCGGTGCGCGACGGTCGAATACGGCGGCGGAAAGTCCGGCACGGGCTCCGTCTACGGCTACGGCGCGCGGATATACCTTGACCGCGTGACGGTGCAGAACTCCGAGAACGGAGCGATCTGCGGTGCCTACGTCTACGCGACGAACAGCGTTTTGAGGACGAGCGAGAAGGGCGTCTCGTCCGCGAACTGGACCACCGAGATCAGGCTCTACAACTGCGTCGTCGACGACTGCGGGACAGCGATGGACAACTTCTCGGCGCTGGCCTACAACACCATCGTCGCCAACTGCCCGGACGTGGGGTCGCGCGGAAACTTCAAGTACAGCCTCTTCGACGCCGAGTGCCGCTTCACGGCGGCGGACTACCGCGAACACAACATCGCCGGCAATCCGAAGTTCCTCGAGAACACGTTCTACCAGGTCGCCGCCGATTCGCCGGCGGTGGACGCGGGAAGCGGCGAATGGGCGCCGGAGACGGACTACTTTGGCTCCGTGCGCATGGCCTCGACGAACGTCGTCGCCGTCGGCGTTCCGAACGCGCGCGGCATCTGTCCCGACATCGGTATCCACGAGGTGGAAGGACTTACGGAGGTGAACCTCCCCGACCTCGCTGTCGAGGCGATCGAACTGCCCGCGACGCTGAGCCCTGGCGCGGAGGTCGAGTTCGCCTACGTGGTCACCAACCGCGGCGACGGCGCGGCGCTCGCGCCCTGGACGGAGCAGCTTTGGCTCACGAACGAGGCGGGGTGCGTCAGGCTCCGGAGCTGGCGGACCACGGAAGGGCTTTCTACGAACGCCGCGGCCGAGCGCACGTTCGCGATCGTGGTTCCGGACACGATCGAGCTCTCGGGCGCGGTCCGCGCGCTCGTCCGGCTCGACACGGACCGCGACGTCATCCAGAAGGACGAGTGCAGCCACGAGGGGCAGAGCGACGAGGCGACAATCAACGGAAAGCTCACGATCTCGCTCGGCGACAGCGTCCGCGAGGGCGGCTCGATCTGGGGACAGGTGAAGCGGAGCGGCGGCAACGGCGCGGCGCTCTCGGTTGCGCTCTCGGCAACGGGCGACGCGGCGGCGCAGGTCACGAACATGCCGCAGACGGTGACTCTTACCGCAGGCAGTGCGACGGCTGGATTCTACGTCAAGGTCGCGGACAACTCGGAAGTCGACGGCGACCGGGTCGTTGCAATCACGGCGAGTGCGGACGGCTTCAGTCCCGTCGAGAAGGAGCTGACGATTGTCGACGACGAGGTACCGCAGCTGACGATCGAAGTCGTCGGCGTCACGACGAACACGTTCACCGAGGGGACGAACCTCACGATCTGCGTGCGGCGTCCGGCGGCAGTTTCCGGCAAGGAGCTCACGGTCTACCTGGGCGGAGTCAACTCGTCGCAGTTCTCGTATCCGTCGTCGGTCACGCTCGCGGCGGGCGAGGAGTACGCCGAGTTCACGCTCGCGTCGGTGAACGACACGTCGAGCGAGCTTGCGGCGGCGCTGAGCCTTCGCGCGTCCGCAAGCGGCTACGCGAGCGCGCAGTACGACTTCACACTGGAGGACGACGACATTCCGGGCGTCTCGCTCACGCTCTCTCCGGAGGCGGTTTCGGAGGGCGCGGGGCTGAACGCGGTGTATGCCGTTCTCGCGCGGACGGACGACGACGCGGAGAAACTCAAGAAGGCGATTACGGTGTTCCTGACGGCGAGCGAGGAAGGCGCGCTCATCATGCCGTCCTCCGTGACGATCCCGGCGAACACGCGGTCCGTCCGCTTCGCGATTGGCGTCGTCGACAATGCGGAGATGGAGCCGGGCGGCGGAAGGGTCGTGACCATTTCGGCGGCTATCCGCATTGACTCGTGCGGCTGCTCGTGGCGTCCGCAGGAGTCCGGCGGCGCGCTCGAGGCGGAGTTGGAGATCGCGGACAACGACGGCCCTGCGCTCTTCGTGACGGCGGAGCCGACCACTATGCGCGAGGGGCTCGCGGAGGCGGGCGTCCTGACGGTCCGCGCCAATTCCGCAAGCGTCGCCCAGGATGTCGTGGTGACGCTCACGCACGACGGCGCGTCGGAGATCTCGCTACCCGCGACGGTGACGATTCCCGCCGGCGCGAATTCCGCGACGGCAACGATACAGACGCTTGACGACGGCGAGGAGGACGGCTCGAAGGTCGTCTCGGTCTACGCCGAAGCGCAGGGCTTCGCGCCGGGCTCGACGTGGGTGCTTGTCACGGACCAGAACCTGCCCGACTTCGCCGTGCGCAACGTCCGCCCCTCCGAGACGATCGTCATCGCCGGTGAGACGATCGAGGTCGAGTTCGACCTTGCGAACGTCGGCTTCAGGAACCGCGTCGGCGGCGTGCCGTATGCGGTCTACTGGGTGGACGGCACGAACACGTGGCGCTACGCCGCGAAGGATCTTGTCCTCTCCGGCGTCACGGAAGAGGGGGTCGCGACGAACGCGCCGCTGCACGTTGTCTGCGAGGTGCCCGCGCCGGAAACGGCGGGGAACGGAAGAATCGCCGTCGTCGCCGATCCGGACGGGACGATCGTCGAGCTGGACGCCGCGAACAACGCGGCGTGGAGCGACGCGGTGACGGTGAGCCCCGCGTACGTGACGGAAGGCGTCGCGTGCGACAAGGCGGTCTACGGCACGGGCGAGAAGATCACGGTCACGGGCGTCGCGGTGAAGCCGGACGGCGTCACGCGCGCGGCGAACGTCGAGGTCGAGGTCTACCTCGTCTCGGGCGGGATGCGGCGCACGCTCACGGCGACGACGGACGACGCCGGAGAGTTTGCCGTGGGCTACACGCCGATGTCCGGCGAGATCGGCCGCTTCGGCGTCGGCGCGAGCTATCCGGGGATCGGCGCGGCGGCCGTGCAGGCTACGTGCGACGTCGCGGGCTTCGTGCTGGGCGGGCTTCCGTCGTCGCGGTACGTCGAGGACCTGACGCTCGGCGACGTCGTGACGAACGCGTCGGCGCGGATCAGGAACCCGTGCGGCGTCGCGCTCACGGATGTAACGGTCGAGGCGGTCGACATGCCGGAGAGCTGCGGGCTCGAGGTCATCGGCGTTCCTGCCAACGGCGTCCTCGCCGCAGGCGAGTTCATAGAGCTCCAGTGCGTGTTCACGGCGGCGAAGGCGTCCGCCGGCAGGGACTACGAGAAGTTCTCGGTCCGCCTCTCGAGCGCGGAAGGCGCGGAGCTGACGATCCCCGTCTATTTCTACTCGCAGGCGAAGAAGGCGCACTTCGAGAGCTACCCCGCGTCTATTTCCGCAACGATGACGAAGGGTAAGACGCGCACCGTTTCGTTCGATCTTACGAACCTCGGCTACGGCGAGGCGGTGGACGTGCGCGTCGTCTCGCCGGACGTCGACTGGCTGCGCGTCGTCGGCGGGGCCGAGACCGCGTCGCTCACGAACAACCAGTCCGTTACCGTCACGCTAGAGCTCTCGCCCGGCGCGGACGTCGAGCTCAACCGCAACTTCTCCGGACGCCTCGTGGTGAACGGACGGAACAAGGGCGAGGACGAGGAGCAGAACTTCCTCTCAATTCCGATGACGTTCATGGCCGTGAGCGAGGAGACGGGCGGAGTCAGGATCGACTGCGTGGACGACGCGACGTACAACCTCGAATCCGCGCCGCACCTCGAAGGCGCGCACGTGAAGATCACGAATCCCTACACCGGCGCCGTCGTCGCGGAAGGGGAGAGCGGCGCAGACGGAATCTTCGCCGCGGACGAAATCCCGGAGGGCACTTACCAGCTCGTGGTCACCGCGCCGAAGCACGGCAACTACGCCGCCGCCGTCGAGGTGAACCCCGGCCGCACCGCGCGCGTCACGGCGTTCCTGCAGTACCAGGCGATCACGGCGAACTGGACCGTCGTGCGCACGGAGATCGAAGACCAGTACCAGGTCGATCTCGTCCTTGATTTCGAGACGTCCGTTCCGGTGCCAGTCGTGAAGATGGACTTCATGGACAAGATTCCGAAGCTCCAGCCGGGCGAGAGCTACGCGACGAAGGCCGTGTTCACGAACCTCGGACTCATCCGCGCCGACAACGTCTCGCTTGATCTGCCCGAGCTCTACGGCTACGTATGGGTCTATCCTGCGGGGAGCTTCTCGCTCGCGGCGGGCGCGGCGCGCGCGGTGCCGGTCGTGTTGTACCGTCTGCCGTACACGACGGAGCAGGACTACCAGGACTATCTCGACGATCCGGGGCATACGGGCGAGACGTCCGGCGGAAAGCCCCACCGTGAGATATCCGACATCATCGACGACGGGCCCGGCGGAAGCGGCGGCGGACATGTGCCCACGTATCCGGAATTCATTGGCGGCGCGTACGGCGGACCCGGCATGAAGGTCCGGCAGCACGGCGGACGCGCCGGAAGCGGCACGTCGGCGACGCATACGGGTCCGCTCAACGACGACGAGTCCGACGGAAACCCCTGCACGGGCTACGCGATGTACTCCTATTCGTACGTCTGCATCGTCGATCGCTACGTGATGACCGGACGGCAGGTCACGTACGGCGACAACTGTCCGAGCTTCACCGCGCCGCCGGGCATAAAAACCGCTGGAGGCGAGGGCTCCAACGAGCCTTCGCGCGGCGTGGAGCAGAAGCTCAACATCCCGCCCGGGATGAACGGCGGCGACTTCTGGGTCTTCCAGGACGGCTGCAACGGCGGCGTCTCGAACAAGCTCTCGCCCTGCCTCGACGAACTCGCCAAGGCCGCGGTCGACCTCGAGATGATGATGTTCGGCAAGGCCATACCCGGCGCGGGGCCGGTGATCGAGTTCCTGCAGAAGCTGGACAGCTACCACAGCCGCCTGACCGCCGCGGGGGCGAGCGACGCGGACAGGGCCGCCCTCGCGAACGAGCTGCGGCAGGATCTCTCCGGCGCGCTCACGGGCTTTGCCGCGGACAATAACGAAAATGCCGCGAAGGTCGTCTCCGGGCTCAACGCGCTTCAGTCGGCGAACAGCGCGGTCGAGGGGTACTATGCCGCGGGGAACGACGGACTCGCGAAGCTGAAGGCCCTGATCGGCGGCGCGGCCGGCATCAAGGATGCGTTCCCCGACGCGATCGACGGTACGCCGCTCGGGACGATCATCGACAACCTCAACATCTTCAAGCAGATCGACGACGCGTTCGGCGGCGTGAAGGAGAACTGCCTGTCGATTATGAACGGATCGGGCGTCCCCGGCTCGTCGCTCCTGCGCGCGGCCGCGCCGCGGCGCGGAGCGCAGACGTTCGCCGAAAAGACGGCGCAGGGCGGCCCCGAGCTCTCCGGAAACGTCCGCGAAGACGCGTTCGCCTACGCGACGGACGTCCTTCGCGCGAACACGTACTTCCTCCAGGAGCTCTTCGGCTGCACGGACGGCTGGCTCCACGCCTCCTACGACGACCTCGCGCAGCTCCTCGCCTCGTGCGAAGCGGCGGCGGACGCGGACGGACGGCTCGGCGCGGACGCCGCGCTCGCCGTGCCGCAGGGCGTGACGGCGGAGGAGATCGCGGCGTTCAGGTCGCGTTGGAACAACACGCTCGACGGCGTCGCGGCGGAGGAGGATCCGTACGCCGACGGCTTCGGCGCGGCCGGGGCCGTGCGCATCGAGGTCCTTTCCGCGCTTGCCGGGCGCGTGAAGGCGGCGAACGACTACGCGAAGGCGCAGGGCACGGTCGACATCGTGCGTCTCGCGTCTCTCGTGCTCGTCGACATGTTCGCGGACGCGCTGGACGCGACGGAGTCCTCGTCCGCCGTCTGCGCAAAGGTTTCGCTCAAGCTCTCGCAGACGTACACGATGACGCGCGAGGCGTTCGAGGGAACGCTCACGCTCTACAACGGACACGACGCGTCGGCCATGACGGACGTGTGGCTGGAGCTGGAGATCACGAACGAGTCGGGCGACAACTGCAACGGGCTGTTCGAGATCAGCGCGAAGTCCGGCGGCGCGCTCGAGGCGAACGGCAGCAACGTCGTGAACGTGAACGACGTCGCGTCGAAGAGCGAGGGAACGGCGGTCGTGCAGTTCATCCCCGCGGTCGCCGCCGCGCCGGAGACGCCCGTCGCCTACAAGTTCGGCGGAAAGGTGCACTACCGCGATCCGTTCACCGGCGAGGAGGCGGCGATCACGCTTCTCCCCGTGACGCTCGAGGTCAACCCGACGCCGCAGCTCTATCTCGACTACTTCGTGCAGCGCGACGTCTATGCCGACAATCCCTTCACGAAGGACATCGTAGAGGCCTCCATGCCGGCGGAGCTGGCGGTGCTCGTGCGTAACGAAGGCTACGGCGACGCGAAGAACGTGAAGATCGAAAGCGTCCAGCCGGAGGTGGTGGAGAACGAGAAGGGGCTGATGATCGACTTCCGCCTTTCGGACTACTCGCTCGATGCGGCGGCGCTCAACGGCGCGACGGCAGGCCTCGGCCTCAACGACGTCAGCCTCGGCACAATCGCGGCGCGGACGAGCAGCGTCGCGCAGTGGTGGCTCACCTCGACGCTGCAGGGACATTTCACGGGCATGCGCGCGTCCGTGACGCACCTCAACTCGCAGGGAATCGTCGATACGTCGCTCATCCGCTCCGTCGACGTCCATCCGCTAGTCAGGAGCGTAGACGTCGGCGACGCGCTTCCGGCGTTCCTGACGTCCGACGGCTCGCGCTACGGCAATCCCGACAGGCTCTACCGCGCCGACGGCGAGGTGCTGGACGTCCGGTGCGACGCGCTGGCGTCGACGGCCGATTCCGCGCGCGGCGCGACGTGCACGATAACGGTCACGGCGAATCTCCCGGGGAGCGGTCCGTTCTACGCGAAGGTCGCGCTGCCGGGCGCGGAGGAGTACGAGGCCGTCGGCCTTGAAAGGGCGGGCGAGGAGCTGCCCGTCCGCAACGCCTGGATCACGGACCGCACGTTCGTGGACGGTGCAGATCCGAAGGTAGAGACCTTCCTCCACCTCTTTGATGTCGCGGCGTCCGCCGGCGCGAAGTCGTACGTTGTCACGCTCAGGGCCAAGCCGACGGACGCGCCCGCAGTCGCGGGCTTCGAGGGCGTCGTCCCGGACGCGCTCGTCACGAACCCGGTCGAGAGCGTCGTCGTCTCCTTCACGAAGGCGATTGACGCCTCCACGTTCACCGCGGACGACGTCGCCGTGTGGTGGCAGGGCGCGCTGACGAACGGAGTCGTCGCGTCCATCACGCCGGCGGACGACTCAGGCGCGCGCTACGAGATCGCGCTGAACGGCGGTTTCGCGGCGAGCGAGGGTCGTTTCATCGTGCAGGCGTTCTCGTCCGGCGTGACCTCGCTTTCCGGCACGCTCGGCAGGTCCGAGGGACGGCAGATCGGCTGGACGTACTACGTCGTGGACAAGCCGGCCGTCGTGTCGATCAAGGGCTGGCTCGACGGCTCGACGGTGAACAGCGTCGCGAACGTGACGGTGCAGTTCGCGTCCGCGATCGACCCCGAAAGCTTCACCTACACGGCGATCAAGGTCGACGGCGTTGCCGTCGGCGACGAGGTGGTCGTCACCGCGCTCAACAAGGCGAACACGAGCTTCAAGATCACGGGGCTTGACCAGGTGATCTCCTCGAGGCGCGGGCCGAACGACCACACGATCGAGATCGACGCGGCGCTCATACGGAACGCGGAGGGCGTCGCGGGCGCGGCGAAGTTCACCTCGACGGTGACGATCGACGCGGACGCCCCGACCGCGGCGCTTTCGGACGACGGCGAGGTGTTCGGATCGCGCAGGTGGACGCTGACGTTTTCGAAGCCAGTCGTCGCGTCGACCGTGTCCGCCGCGGCGCTTTCGCTGACGCGCGACGGCGCGGCGGTGACGGTCCCCGCGTCGGCGAAGCTGACGCAGGTCTCCGACACGGTCTGGACCGTTTCCGGACTCGACTCCGCGCTCTCGGAGGACGGCGCGTACGCCCTTTCCTTCGACGCGGCGCGCGTGCGCGACCTGAGCGGGAACGCCGGCGCGGGAGATGCCGCGACGAGCGCGTGGAGCTACAGCTCCGAGCCTCCGGCCGCCATCGCCGACCTCGCGTTCTCGCCGGACTGGGGTACCAACGCGACGGACGGCGTGACATGGCAGCGCGGTGTGACGGTCACGGGCTCGATCCCGTCCGGCGCCTATTCCGTCCAGATCCTCGCGCGCGACGCGGCGGGCGGCGAGAGCGTGCTCGTCGAGACGTTCTACCCGACAGGCGAGGCGTCGTTCGCGAAGCAGGCGACGCTTCCGATCGGACGCGGCACGCTGGTCGTCCGCTGCGCCAACACGAGCGGCAAGTCGTCCGACAGCGAGAAGGAGTTCTTTGTGGACGCGATCCCGCTTTCCTTCGAGTTCGTCGGGTTCCCCGAAGATGGCGACGGCAAGCTCACCGACGATGTCGCACTCGTCTTCTCCGAGCCGGTGACGAACGTCACGGCGGAGTGCTTCTCGATAAGGCGCGGCGCGCGCGGCGTCGTCGACATCCCGGCCGGCGCGCTGACGGTAGCTCCCGACGCATCGAACGTCGTATGGACTGTTTCCGGAGTCGACGAGCTGACCTCGTCCGGGGGCGTGTATACGCTCACGTTCGACGTATCCCGCGTCGAGAAGCTGTCGTCCGGACTTCGCGGCGAGGCGGACGAGGAGTCCGACAGCGTGTGCTGGAGCTACCCGCCGGACACGACTCCGCCGGAGCTCCTGAGCATTCTCTTCGACGGCGCGGAGATGTACGGCCCGGGCGGCGAGACGTCCGTCGCGTCTAACGGCGCGGCGCAGGTGAAGTTCGTCTTCTCTGAGCCCGTCAACTTCGGCTCGCTCAAGGCGAGCGGATGGCTGGATCGCGCGATCCGGGTGCAGGTGCTGGACGGCTCTGGCGCCGTGACTGGCGAGGTAGACGTCGTCTCCTCGCAGTTCAGGTGGAGTTCCGACGAGAACGCCATCGTGTGGACGCGCGGCGAAAGTGCGCTTCCCGCGTCCCGGTTGCGCTTCCTCGTCGACGCGGGGCTGGTGACCGACCTCGCTGGGAACCCGCTGAGGGGCAACTCCGAGATCGATTCGTTCGTCCGCTTCTCGCAGCCCGAGGCGCTGTTCGCCGCCGACGGGGATTACGCCGCGCCGGCGAACATCGGAGGGCGGCTCGTGGTCGGCGTCAAGAAGAACGGCGTCGGGGAGGCGTATTTCTACGACTTCGAGGGCGAGAAGGGCGAGCGCGTCGTCGATGGCGTGGCGGCGTCCTTCTGCCTCGGCGTGTCCGTCGCAAAGGTCGGCGACGACGTCTACCACGGAACCTACGACGGCAGGATATACAAGAACGGCGCACTCCTTGACGGTGTGAACGTCGGCCGTGCGCGTGCGGTCCTCTCCGTCTGGGACGGCGCGCTCGTCGTCGGCGGCGACGACGGCAGGCTTCTGCGCCTCGACGGCACCTCTCTCAAGAACCTGTCCGGCGAAGACCTGGTCGTGGATTCCGCGTCCCCCGCCCGCAGCGCCGCCGCGTTCAGCGCGGATTGGACGTACGAGGGACGCCCTGTAATGGTCGCGGGCCGCGGCAAGGGCGGACTCGCGCTCTATGTCGGCGACGGCGCTGGCAGCTGGGATGAGGTGCGGACGCTTTCCCTGGCGGACGCGGCGAACACTAACCTATACGAGCGGTCGCGCCCCGTTGCGATCGACGTCGACAGCGACGGACTCGACGACCTCGTCACCGGCTATGCGGACGGGTCGTTGGACGTGCGCTACGCCTCGGTGAACAAGGCATTTGCATACGAGTTCGAAGCACTTGTGCAGCCGTCCGAGCTGACGACGTACGCCGTCACATACAAGCCAGGTGCGAACGGCACCGGCTCGGAGCAGGCGGCCACGAAGACCGGGGACGTCGCGCTTGAGCTGGCCGGCGCGGTCTTCACGCGCGACGGCTACGTGCAGACGGGCTGGGCGACGAGCGATGGCGGCGCGAAGGCGTACGACCTCGGCGCGTCCTACACGGCGAACGCCGATCTGACGCTCTATCCGTTCTGGACTGCCGTCAATTACAAGCTCACCCTCACCCAAAACAGCACTACTCGCGGGACTGTGAGCGGCGGAGGGACGTACAAGATCGGTGCGACGGCGACCCTGAAGGTGGCGGCGAAGAGCGGATACGCGTTCGCGGGGTGGTTCACCGACAAGGCGTGCACGAAGCCGTTGAACCCGAAGGGCTACGACAACCGCAGCCCGGCGGTGAAGATCGCGATGCCCGCGAAGGACACGACGGTCTACGCGAAGTTCGTCTCGAAGGGCGACGACAAGGCGGCCCTGAAGTTTACGTCCGCGACGAAGAAGCTCGCGACCACTCCCGCCAAGGCGACGGCTGGCTCCAAGTTCTCGCTGAAGATCGGCGCATCGTCTCTGTCCCTGCCGACGTTCTCGGCGACTGGGCTTCCGAAGGGCCTTTCCATCAACAAAGCGACAGGCGAGATCTCCGGAGTGGGGACAGTCCCCGGAGCCTACACCGCGAAAGTGACGATAACGAGCGCTGCGGGCAACAAAATAACGCAAAATGTGAAGATCACGGTCAGCGCCCCGTCGTGGGCGAAGGGCACGTTCTACGGCACGGCGAAGCCTGGCAAGAAGGGCGACCCGATGGCGTATCTCCAGTTCACAGTCGGCACGACCGGCAAGGTGTCCGGCAAGGTGACGTACAAGGGCAAGGCGTATTCGTTCAAGTCGACGCTCTCCTCCTGCACGGCGTCAAAGGCGACATTCACGCCGAAGGTGAAGATCGGCAAGGCAACGTTCAAGCCTGGCACCGTGACGATCCGCGAAACGGAGAACGTGGGCGGGTGGCTCGTCGAGGCGGCGAACAAGAAGGGCACCTTCACGGGTCAGAAGAAGGCGAACCTCGTGAAGAAGGGCAAGGCGCTCGCCAAGCTCGTCGGCAAGAGCTTCACGTTCACGAAGAAGACGAAGAACTCGGGCCTGAAGAAGAGCGGCGACAAGCTGAAGGTGATGCTGGCCGACGGCGACAAGGTTACGGCGTCCGGCACGGTCAACGGCAAGAAGCTGGCGGCTCTTTCAGCGCCGTTGATCGTCTCGGAGGTGTCGGCGCTGGACGGGATGACGACCTACACGCTGTACGCGGACATCCTGGACGCGAAGACCAAGTACTACAAGACCGTGGTCTTCACCGTGAAGGTTCCGGTCGTCCTGAATCCCGTACCAAAGGTCTCGGCGGCGTTTGCTAAGTAGCGCTGCGTGGAAATGCAGGCCGAGAGACAGGTTCAGGTGGTGCGGCGGGTCACGTTCGCCGGGATACTGGTGAATGTCGCCATCGCCGCTGCGAAGGCCGTGGCGGGCGTAATGTCCTCTTCGCAGGCGCTTGTCGCGGACGCAGTCCATTCAGCGTCCGATCTTGTGACCGACCTCGTGGTTGTGTTCAGCGTCAGGTACTGGGTCGCGCCCGCCGACGACGACCATCCGTACGGACACGGCAAGATCGAGGCGCTTGTCACGCTCGTCATATCCGCCGCGCTCGTGTTCGCCGCATGGGAGCTTGCGCGCAACGCCGTCATGTCGCTGGTGCGCGGCAAGTCCGACGCGACGCCAGGCGCCATGGCGCTTGCGGTCGCGCTTGGGAGCATCGTCCTGAAGGAGATCGTGTTCATTGTGACTCGCGCCGTGGCGCGGCGCGTCAGGTCTACTGCGCTTGAGGCGAACGCTTGGCACCACCGGTCCGACGCGCTGAGTTCCATTCCCGTCGCGGTGGCCGTGGCGGTCGTGTGGGTGTGCCCTTCGCTGTGGTGGGTGGACGCCGCGGGTGCGCTGATAGTAAGCGCATTCGTCCTGCATGTCGCGTGGAAGCTTGCAAGCCCTGCGCTCCAGGAGCTGACGGATGCGCAGATCGGGTCGAAGGCGGACGCCGTGGCCGCGGTCGCCCTTGGCGTCGTTGGCGTGAAGGGCGTGCACAAGCCGCGAGCAAGGCGTTACGGCTCGTCGTTCCAGGCCGACATCCACATTCAGGTCGACGGGTCGCTTTCCGTCGCCGAGGGCCATGCCATCGGGCATGCCGTAAAGGAGGCTGTCGTCAACGCGGGGCTGGATGTAGACGACGTGGTCGTGCATGTCGAGCCGTGGGACTCGGCTTTTTCGGACAGCTTTGGACTGTAGACGCTTGCACGAGCAATATCTCGCGCCTGGTTTCGGGCGGGGCGAAAGAGGCGGGGATGAAGGGCTGCGCGGACGCGCGGCAGGCTCATCATGCACCTGGTTTATCACTGCAGTTAGCTCTGCACCACTGTCGCGTCGACATGCCGTAGCGCCGCTTGAACGACGCGGCGAGGTATGCGGCCGAGGAGAATCCGCAGCTGGAGGCGATGAACTCCAGCCTGCGCCGGCCGCCGCGCAGATGCCCGAGCACGGCATCGAACCGCGCGTCCGCGATGGCCTCGCCTATGCTCTTGCCGGTCATCCTGCGGAAAACATGTTCGGCGTGCCGGCGGCTGCAGCCCATGACGCGGACTACGTCCATTGCGTCTGCCCCCGACGTGGCGTGCTTGGCGATCCATCCGACGGTGTTCTCGACCCTGCGGTCGCTGTATGCCGCAAGCGTGGACTGCCGGAACGCGACCGTGGCGATGCCGTAGACACTGCGGCATCCGCCCGACGCGGCGTCTGAAACGACCTTCATGAGCATTTCCCCGGCCAGATAGCCGCCGGACGCGAAATCCGGCTCGATACTCGTGAGTGTTGGGGAAAGGTTGCAGCAGACCTGCTGGTCGTTGTCCACGCTTACGATGCTGAGGTCTTCGGGTATCCGCAGGCCAAGATCCCTGGCGGCCTTGAACACCGATGGCGCAACGCCATCGCAGGCAAGCATGACGCCGGCGGGCTTGGGGATCTCTTCCAGGAATCTCGCGCAGGCCTCAAGCTCTCCGCCTCCGGATGGCATCTTGGCGACGAAGAATTTGTGCCTGCCCCTGCGGAGCGCGTCCGCCAGGAAGCGGCCCCTCGCGGCGCTCCAGACGGGGTTCCCGGAGGCGGGGACGAATCCGAACGCGTCAGGGCGCTTTTGGGCGAGTATGTCGGCCGCCGCGCGCGCGATGGCGCGGTTGTCGAGCGTCACCGCATGCCGGAGGGGAGGCGTCGGGAAGGAGTTGCCAAGCTGCACGGCGTGGACGCCCTTTATCCGAGGGGGGAAGACGGATCCGCGGCGGAGCTGCCCGTCGACGATGCAGCCGACCGGCCTCCAGTCCCGGACCAACTGCACGTACTCGGCCGCGCGCCTGTCTCCAACGAAGGTCTGTACGTGCCATCCGTGCTTCGTAGCGAAGTCATAGACGCCGGCGAGCTTGGCCTCGTTCATGGAGTGGAGGAATACGAGGACAAACCTGTCGTGAAATCTGAACTCTGCCATGTGCGCATTATACCATATCTCCTTGACGGTATGTGCGTAAAACCTAAATAAAATGATATCGCAAATACTAAACACTATGAAGCGATGGTTTGCTATAATTCACATTGTTGTCCGGTAAAGCATGGTAAGGGTAAGAACTGAAGGGGTGGGCGAACAGAAAGGGAAAGTCAATGGCTACAGGAAAATCACTCAGTGGAAGGCCGTATGCTGGCCTTATGTTCGTGTTCGCAGCCTTGGCGTCGTCGCTCGTCTTTGGTGCCGGGCCGTCGTTTGTCCTGCCGGACAGAATCTATGCGGCGGTCGGACACGAGTGCAATGTCTACTTTGCGAATGTCTTTGATTCCGCGACGCCATGGACCTACGCCTACGAGGCATTGTGCGACAAGGGGCGGCACGAGCAGAAGCGCTGGTGCTGGACGCCGAAGAAGGAGGACGCAGGCACGTCGCACCGGCTGGTCCTGCGGGCCGTGAACGACACGGGCCTTGTCGCCGCCGCGACGACGACTGTTACGGTTGCCGCGAATGCGGACAAGTCGAAGCGAGTCGCGATGTCGGTCATTTCCTCGTCGATAGTGAACTGCGGCTACCCTCGGAAGGTCTTCGAGGACATGCGCAAGATGGGCTTCGCCGGCTTCCGCGCAGTGGGCACGCGCGACGGCCGCAAGAGGGCGGCCGGCGGCGAGATGCCTTCGTCTGACGGCATTCCGAGCGAGGACATACCGCGCCATGACGGCTACGGCGGCTGGACTTTCGACTGCTTTCTCACTCGCTACCAGATAACCGAGACGGAATTCGAGAAGATCCAGAGCGAGGCGGAGCGCCAGCAGCTGGAAAGCCTGGGTGTCAAGGTCTCGGCCGACTACGACCGCCAGAAGCATCGCCTGAGGAGTCCGTTCGTCCGGATCGAGAACGGCAAGAAGGTGCTGGACGCGCAGATGTGGTTCGACAAGGTGAACGGGGGGAAGGCGCCCGAGGTGATCGTCATCACGCTAGGCGTCAACGGCACGTTCGCCCCCCGCGACGAAAAGTCCCTCCAGAGAGTTGTCGACGGAACCCAGATACCGACAGCGAAGAAGCTGGTGGCGTTTCTCCGCAGGAGCTGTCCTAATGCCGTCATCGGCCTTGCCACGACCAATGTCGGGTGCAGTCAGGACGGCTATGCTGAAAACTACGGCTGCCAGCAGTCGTCGGTGCAGTTCCGGCACAACTCGTTCTACATCACTCGCAGGTTGATCCAGCTTGTCGCCGAGTCCGGGGATTCGCGGCTCTACGTGCTGCCCCTCAGCCAGGCAATAGACGCGGAGAACGCGTTTTTCCGCAGGGAGGTTCGCGCGAACGCGAGGTCTTCCCGGAAAGTGTGGCGCGACGTCAACGCGCTGCATCTAGACGACGAGGGCGGCTGGCAGGTGGCGGACGCCGTGACGGCGTTTGTGCTCGGCCATTGGGCGGAGTACTGAAGGGGATGGCCGCCATGCGCAAGTTGCAGAGAAAGGCGGTCCTGTCGGCGCTCGCGGTTGGCGGAGCGCTGGCATTGTCGCCGGTTCCGCCGGTCTGGGGCGAAGATGCCGGCGGGGCGCAATTGGTCGCCGATCCGTATCGCGCCGTTGAAGTCGTCTGGCCGAGCCACGCCTGCAAGGGGCAGGACTACCGATTTCTCCTGGGCGAGGGCTACGCCGAGGCACTCAAGGGGTCTCCGCTCGCCGACGAGCCGTTTGTCCGCGAGGCCGGGTACATGAATATCGGCATTTCCGAGACGGCGGAAGGCGTCGACAGGCTGCTGGCCGTCCGGTCGGTCGAGGCGAGGGATGCGACCGGGGCAAAGGTTCCCTGCAAGTTTGAGCTGACGAGCGGCGACCGCGGCGCCGTCGTGGAGCGCAACGTCGTCTCCTCACCCGTCTACGACATCCGCGAGAAGTACAAGCCCGCCACCGGCCGCGTGTCGGTCGTCGCGGAGAGGCCCGTGGCCGAGCTCCGCATCCAAACGGGGCTCTCGCCTGCGAGCCGCGCGGCCGAGGTCTCCTGCCCTGGCGCGGAGACTGAGCCGCTGGGCGGCGGCGGGTTTGCGCTGCGCCTTGCGGAGCCAAGGAAGGAGCTTGAGGTTTCGCTCTCCGGCCTCCGCTACCGGCACCACGTAGGCGGGCTCAAGAACGTTTCGCCGGAGCTGCGCGCCCGCCTGAAGGAGGTTCCGTTCTACGTCTATGCCGTGGACCGCGGCATCTACGGGCTTGACGCGAAGGACGTAGACCTGTCCGGCTACCAAAAGCTCGTCGAGGAGTTCCCCGAGACGTACCTCGGCAGCCTGTTCGGCGAGTGGGACGGCGGCGTGCTTCGCAAGCTCAACAGGGTCCGCGACGTCCGCATAAGGAACCTCGCCTCCCTGTGCAAGTTCCCGTGCACGCGCGACGAGATGGCCGAGAACTTCAGGAGGGTCTGGAACCTCGCGCTGTCGCAGAAGGGCCCGCGCATGTGCGCCATGTCCGTAAGCGCGCTCGGGCCGACCTATTCGTGCGCATGGGGGTCTACGTTCAACTTCGTCGAGCTGACCTCCGAGCACCGCGAGTGCCCGTTCAGGGCGATCCTGATGCACATGCGCGGGGCGACGCGCCAGTTCGGCGTGCCTATGGGCGTCTACACCGCCTACTACAGGGGACCGTACACGGCGTCCTACAACCCGGACGTGTCGGCCTCGAGCGGTTCGCGCTTCGGGGAGGACTTCGGCCGGGAGCCCAGCCTCTCGCTGCGCGAGCACCTGGTCTCGTACTTCATGGGCTGCAACTACCAGAGCTTCGAGTGCATGCCGGGGGCGCACATCAAGCGAATGCCCGACGGCTCCATCAGGCTCACCGGGAACGGCCGTGCGATGAAGGCCGTGTACGACTGGTACAAGTCGCCGTCGGGAGACCGCGGCCAGAGCTACGCGCCCATCCTGCTCCTCGAGGACCGGGCTGCCGGCTGCTCTCGCCTGATGGGGACGAAGCGCGTCAGCGACAAGGAGAACGTGGGGGCGTTCTTCGGTGCCTTCCCGCCGAACGCGTCCGACCACCTCTGCGAGTACGCCGTCGAGGCCCTGTCGCCATACGTCTCCCCGGCGAAGAAGCCAGCCGACTTCAGCACCAACCTGCGCAACTCCACCCTCGCCGACGTGTTCGACTTCTACACCGCGAACCCCCTCGCGCCGGGCAGCGAGCTGTCGCTTGAGCAGGTCTCGCGCTACTCCGTCGTGATGCCCGTCTCGGACATCCGCTGGACGGAGGGCCTGGCCGTCGTGCTTAAGAACTACGTCGCGAACGGCGGGACGCTCGTCCTGACGACGGCGCACCTCGCGCCGTATGCGGACGACGCCGAGTTCGCCGGCGCGCTGCCGACGGGCGAGAGGACTGCGGACGACGGACTCGTCATCGACCGCCTCGACGTCCGCGGCGGGGCCACCGTCGTGGAGCGCACATCGACCGGGCTCCCGCTCGTCGTCCGCAACGCGTTCGGCCACGGCTGCGTGCTGCTTGTCGCCTCGCCGCTCTTCGAGCGCGAGTCCGACCGCGACACGGTGCCGCCCCAGTTCATCTCGCTGCTCGAACGCCTTCAGGCCGAGACGCTCCCGGTGCGGGTGCGCGGCGCCTGCGAGGCGATGTACAACGTCTGCGGCGACGGGTCGTGGCGGGTCGTGCTGGTCAACAACGCCGGAGTCGAGAAGAAGCCCGACGAGACGAAGGAGACGGTCCACCCGGAGTTCGCGTCCGAGATTGCGCTCTCGCTGCCGGAGGGGGCCGTGGCGGAGGAGGTCCGCCTTGGGGCGAAGGTCTCCGCCGGCGGAAGCGCCGGCGAGGCCAGGGTCACCGTGCCGCCGGGCGAGGTCTGCGTCGTGAAGGTGACCGGGATGCCGAAGCTCGGGGCGAGGAAGCTCCCGGCCGCGGCGCCGGTCTCCCTCCGCAGCCGCTACACGCCGCCGCCTGCGACGGCGCGGCATCCCGACGACGACTACAAGTACAGGTACGACCTGGAGGCCGCGAAGCGCCCCGACCCGCCCAGGGTCATTGGAAGGTGGCTGAAGAAGGACGGCTTCAAGGACAGCTCGGGGCAGGGCAACGACCCGTCCGACTGCGGGAACCACCTTGAGTTCGCGGTCAAGGCGCCGTATTCGACGTACAGCGGCACGTTCGACGCCGTGGCGACTCCTTCGGCCGGATCCCTTCGCAGGACGGGGAAGCACACGGAGATGGCGGGCGTCCTGCGCGTGAACGACGTCTTCGTTGCCATCCGCGACGGATACTGGCACTTCTACCGCGAGTCGTACAAGAGGGGGTTCGTCGCGCGGGTGCGCGGGCCGAAGGCGGAGATGCGCCCGACGCGCATCCGGCTGACGTTCGACCGCGGCTTCTGGCGATGCTTCGTGGACGGCGTCGAGCTTCTTCAGGCCGAGGGGCCGGTCAAGGCCGACTACGAGCAGTTCGCGAACACCTACCACAACCAGATAGACATCCTCTTCGGCAAGGCCGTTTCGTGGCGGCCGAACACGGTGTTCGGCGGCGAGCTCGAGAGCCTTGAGGTCCGCTCCGGCGTGGACGGCGGCGACGCTCTCGCCGACAGGCTGTGGATGTGGGGCCACGAGCCGGAGACCTGGCACCGCTACGCCAAGAAGTTCGCGGAGCTCGGGATGAACGCCTCCAACCACTGCGGCCAGGTCGAAGCCTGCAGGCTGATGGGCATCGGCAGGGACTGCATCATCCGCTGGCAGTCGCTGCCCGAGCTGCCGCTGGACGACGCGCGGGTGAAGGAGTTCTCAAAGCTGGACGAACTGGCCTGGTCCATCACCGACAGCGACAAGAAGCGCACCTTCCTCGAGAAGGTCGACATAGCGGTGGGCATGAAGCGGCGCCTGCCGAACCTGACAACGGTTTTCCTCGACGACTACTTCCAGCGGCACATGCGCCCGATGGAGGAGCTGAAGACGGCGCGCGAACGTGTCCACGCCGCGGGGCTGAAGATGGCCGCCGTGATGTACGCCGACGTGGAGGGGTACCGCGAAAGCGACTTGCCAAGCGCGAAGCTGTGCGACGTCATCGCCCTCTGGTTCTGGAAGCCAAGTTCCCTCGACAATATGGAGGAGATGGTCCTTAAGGCGAAGTCGTTCCTGGGCCCCGACATGCCGCTCATGCTCGGACTGTACATGTGGAGCTTCGGGGAGGTCTTCGGCCCGGTCCCGGCGGACAAGATGAAGCACCAGCTCGCCGTCGCCGAGAAGCTCCTGCGGAACGGGACGGTCGAGGGACTGATCTTCCACCCGACGACGAGCGCCGACATGGACGTACCGTCCGTCAACCTGTCAAAGGAGTGGATCCGCAGGCTGAGGGAGGGGGATTCCTCTGCGCATCCGGGTCCGGCAAAAGGAGCAACAGCAAGATGAGACGACTCGCGATTCCAAGCTTTGGGCTGTCTATGGCCCTGTCCCTTTGCGCCGTGGACGCGGCCGAAGCGGGCGTCGTGTCCGACCCGTTCCGCGCGGCGGACGTCACGTGGCCCAAGTACGAGCTGAAGGGGCGCGACTGGCGGTATCTTATGCTGCCGTCGAGCTTTTCGGTCTGCGGGATCGAGGACGAGCCGTTCGTGAAGGACGCCGGCGTGTCCTGGGTCAACGTTCCGAGCACGCTGAACGGCGTGCGCGCCGGAAGCATGTTCGGGTTCGGGGACGACCCGAACGCGAAGCGGTTCGTGGTCGGGGAGCCCAAGCTGCCCGAATCAGTCAGGGCCCGGCTAAAGGACGTGCCGTTCATCGTCTACGAGGCGACCCGCTGCGTGTGGGGCCTTAGGCACGAGGAGTGCGACCTTCGCGTCTACGACCGGTTCGTGCAGGAGTACCCGGAGACGTTCCTCGGCGCCACCTTCGGCGAGTGGAACTCGCGCGTCATGTACTTCCTGCCGCGCAAGAGGTCCGCGCACTACCTGAACTTCATCCGCGAGTTCCCGATGCCGTGCAGCCGCGACCAGTTCTACCGGCACTTCCTCTCCTACTGGGACCTCGCGGCCGGGCAGAAGGGCCCGCGCGTAATCGGGCTGTCGGGACCGTGCAACCTAGCCGCGATCGGGTGCGAGCGCGGCAGCACGCTGGCGGCGCTGGAGCTCACCGGCGAGGCCCACTGCCCCTGGCGCGAGCTGATGATGTTCAACTACGGGGCCAGCCGCCAGTTCGGCGTCCCGCTCATGTACTACTTCGCGGAGCTCGTCAACGGGCACAACTCGACCTCGATCAAGAACTACAGCGCGAACGCCGACGTGGACTGGGGGACGCCTCCGAACCTCGTGTACCGCACGGTCCTCCTCGGCTACTACATGGGATGCAACTACCAGCAGTTCGAGAGCTTCCCGTGGGGGTTCCTGCGGGAGGTGGAGGGGAAGAAGGGTCGTTCGAAGAGCGGGCGCGAAAAGCAGCTGTACGAGCTGAGCGGAAACGGGCTGGCCGCGAAGCGCGCGTATGAATTCATCAGGTCGCCCGCTGGCGCCCGCGGCGAGTTCTACGCCCCGATCCTGCTCATAGCGGACCGTGCGCACGGGCACGACGGCCTGAGCGGGACGCCGTCGGTCAAGACCGGGCACGGCCCGTTCGCGAACGAGTTCCAGCCGACGGCGGCGGACCAGTTCTTCTCGGACCTCCTCGTCGTCATCGAGAACGACACGCGAGGCTCCCGGCCGTATGAGGTCGACGGCAAGGTCAATCCCGTCGCGGAGTACCAGTTCGCCCTGTACAACTCGCCGTTCGCGGACATATTCGACGTGGCGATCGCCAACCCCGTCACCCCGGGGAAGGAGCTCCGCCCCGACCAGCTCGCGAAGTACCCCGTCGTCATCAGCGTCGGCGGCATCCAGTGGGACGAAAAGCTGAAGGAGACCATCGGCGGCTATGTCGAGCGGGGCGGCACGTTCGTGTACCCGCAGGGCGAGCAGGAGCTGGTCAAGAAGAGCGGCCACGGCAACGTCCTCGCAATGCCACGCGAGCCGGAGAAGATGCGCAAGATGCTGCTGCAGCTCCAGAAGGAGGTGCTGCCCTGCTCGTACGAAGGGGAGTGCGAGACGGTCTGGAACGTGATGCCGGACGGTTCGTGGCGCGTCTGCATCGTCAACAACTCCGGGGTGGAGAAGCCGTCGAACGGGTCGGAGGAGACGTTCCACGACGAGTTTGCCAAGACAATCAAGTTCGACCTGCCGAAGGGGGCGACGGCAAGGGAGCTGACGACCGGCGGGGACGGCCCCGTGGTCGTCGTGCCGCCAGGCGGCGTGCGCGTGCTGGAGATCACGGGCATGGCCCGCCATGCAGAGAAGTTCGACATTGGTGCGGGTGCCGCCGCGGCCAGGCCGTCGCTACGGACTCCGCCCGCCGAGTTCCCGCTTGAGTTCAGGAAGTGCGGGCTCTGGAACGAGGACTGCCTCATCAAGACTGACTGGGAGACCGACGAGCTGACGCTCGAGGTCCTAGCGAAGCCGAAGCCAGTCGAGTACTGGCAGGAGAAGAAGGAGAAGGAGGGCTTTGCGCTCCAGGGCGGCGTCTTCGGCGTCTTCAACAGCGGGGGGCACCTGATGTTCACGCTTGTCTGGAAGGAGGGGTTCTGGAACCTGCGCAGAGAGCGCGAGTGGATCAAGGGGCCGAAGGCAGACCCGAACCGCTACACCAAGCTGGCCGTGACGCTCAAGGACAGATACCTGCGCTTCTTCGTGGACGACAAGGAGGTCTTCGACCCGAAAGGCCCGCTGTTCTGGGAGAAGGGGACGGCAAAGGACACCTTTGCCGGCTGCTTTAGGTTCCTTCGCGGGTCGGACACCATCTACGATACTCACAAGCACTGCTATTTCGGAGAGGCGAAGGAATACCATGCGTATTCGAAGGCGATCTACCCGCTGAAGCACGAGGTGGTGCCGTCGGGCGGAGACGACACGGCGGCGATCCAGAATGCAATCGACGCGGCCGTCGAGAAGACGGGCGAGGTCGTGCTCAAGAAGGGCACGTACAATGTCTCGCAGCTCCTGATGAAGACCGGCGTCACGCTGCATCTCGAAGAAGGCTCGGCCATCGTCCAGACACCGGCCGCGGCGCCTCGGCCTGCCATCCTCGCAAAGGGAGTGTCGGACTTCACCATCCTGGGGCCGGGCCGGGTCGATGGCGCGCTGTGCTTCGATGGCGTCGAGCGCGGCTGCGTCATGAAGCTCGAGACCGTGCCGGGCGCCGGCCTTGTCGTCAAGGACTCGAAGAACGTCGTGCTCGAGGAGTGCAGGGGCGTGTCGGTGGACGCGCGGAGCTCCTCGCGCGTCCTGGTGGACGGAAAACTGCTTGTCGCAGGCAAATGAACATAGAAAGATGTACAAAGGAAAGGGAAAAAACATGAAACGTATCGTGGCGATAATCGCCGGGGCCATCGCATGCGCGTCGTTCGCAGACGTGGCGCATGTCGCGGGCGGACTGTCCTTCAACCTTCCGGTGACGATCGACGGCGTCGACTATCCGGCCAACACAACGATATGGGCGGAGTCGTATCCGACCCAGTTCGTCGTGCAGGTCACGCCGTCAAGCGGAAACCAGATATTCTACGCGACCAGCGATGCGGGCCATGGTTCATACAAAGTCCACCCGCGCCTGGACGGCACCTATCTGCTGATGCCGCCTCCGGCTGTGGACGACGTCATCAGCTATGAGTTCTACCAGAACGGCAACGTTGTCTGGGCGGATGCCAACACGGCGGTTCCGGAAGACGAGCAGGACGGATCCGAGGCGAAGCCCTTTAGAGTGCTGCAGCGGGCCGTCAACAAACTCATTAAAGACAAGAGCTACACCATAATCCTTGTGAAGAAGGGCGTTTACAACGAAGGCGGCTCTGAAAAGTCGAACAGCTTTTCCGCCTCCCGTGTGATACTCGCCCCTAAGAGCGCCATCGTCGTCCGCGCAGTCGACGGGCCGGAGGAGACGTTCATCGTCGGCGGGCCGGATCCTGACGCCACGACTCCAGGCCGCGAGGGATGGGGCACGAACGCCGTAAGGTGTGTCATCATGTCGGGCCCGGACTGCTTCCTTCAGGGATTCACCCTGACCGGGGGATATACCGCGACGCAGGATGTGAGCAAATACGGATACAAATCCGGAGCGGCCGCCTATACCCAGACGGCCGGGGCGACGGTCATGGACTGCATCATCTCCAATTGCTATGGTTCTGTCGGCGCGACCTACGGCGGCGTTGCGCTCGTGCGGTGCCGCATCCTCGAGAATCACAACGATACCGTCGTTCTCAGCAACGGATCGGCGGTTTCGTGCGAAGTAAGGGACAATGAGCTTCTCCTGGCCAGTAGCGCGGACAGCGTGTTCTCGGTCTCGCCCGCCTACAACTGCACGTTGGCCGGCAATGACGCGGGCAGCGGACGCCAGCTTTCGACGGGCAACATCTACAACTCAATCATCGACGGATCCGGGCAGAGTTCGGCGGCTTCGGGAACGAACAACTGGGTCTGGCACTTTTCCGGGACTTCAAGTTTCCCGGCGGGCTTTAAGGTCGCGAATCCGCGGTTCAAGAGCACCAGCCCATACGACCTGCATCTGGTTGACGCCTCGCCGTGCCTTGACTCCATACCCGCTCCTGCGACCAACAACTGGGGCGCGACATACTACAGGTACGCGGTCGGCGACGTATACGGCAACAGGCTGCGCGTCGCGGCGGACGGCAAGCTGACGGCCGGCGCGTTCCAGACTGGAATCACGGAGGGATACCCGGGCTACCTCTACGTCGACCCGGTGAACGGCGACGACTCCAACGACGGCTGGCGCACTAACCGCGCGATGAGGACGCTCGCCGCCGCGCTCACGAATGCGTGCACGGAGGCCGGCAGCATCGTCTACGCAATGCCCGGCGTCTACGACACGGGCGTGATGACGACGAACCTCAGCGAGAGGACCCTGTCGCGCGTGATCGTGCCGGAAGGCGTCTCGCTTGTGTCGACCGGCGGACGGGAGGCGACGTTCATCGTCGGCGAACCGGCGCCGCTCGAAAAGCGGAATCCAGACCACGACGACAAGGGGTGCGCCTCGAATGCCGTCCGATGCGTTCTGCTCATGAGGAATGCGCTGCTTGCGGGCTTTACGCTGACGAACGGCTACGCCTGTGCGCTGTACTTCGACAGCAATTGGAGCGACGGCGACCATGGCGGGGGTGTGGCGTACTCGGCCGGATCGTGCGTGTCAAACTGCGACATCGTCTGCTGCATGGCCTACCTTGGCGCAGGGCTTGGCTATCGCAGGGGCTCCGGCGTGGACCAGAGCACCGGCACATTCCTCAACTGCCGCTTCCTCGACAACAGGGCCCTGGGCGGTCGCGGCCAGGCAGCGTACGGCGGCGGCCAGTTCGTCAACTGCCTCTACGACCGCTGCTTCTACGGCGAGGCGGCGCATGACGCCGGTGGTGCACTCGCAACAATCATCAACTGCACGTTCGGGCCGGACTGCCAGTTTTCCGTGCGTGATCCGAGGACAGGCCACGGAATCAACTTGTACAACACAATCGTGATGTCGACGCCGAAGATGGGTTCGAACTACCATCGCTGCCTCTTCGTCGCCGGACATGAACCGCCGGAGAGCGCGTCCGTCGATGGCGACTGCATCTATGCGACGGCGGGCGAGGTCGGCTACCTGCAGACCTCTCGCCGGCATCGCCTCGGCAATCTGAAGTCTACGTCCGTCGCGATAGGAAAGGGGACCGCCGCCTTCTACACGGCAGGCCTGCCGGAAAGCGACGTCTACGGGCGCGGGCGCGTAAACGGCGACCTCGACCTCGGCTGCACCGAATACTGGCAGCCGACGGACCTTCCGGGGATGCAGCTGATCTTTCGCTGAGAGAAAGCCCCTATGATTATCGCAGCCTTATCCGCGATGCTCTGCACGGCGGTTCCTCCTCCGCCGATTGAGGAGTGGGAGTTCCGCCGCGAGCTGGCCGAGCCGGAGGCGCTTGCCTTCGTGCCGACGAACGACGTCAGGTTCGTCCGTGGCAAGGTGGCGGGGGCGGAGAGCTACCGCATCGACGTCGCCGCAGACGGAGTCACGGTCACGACGGAAGACGACGAGGGGCTCCGGCGCGCGGTCTACTACTACCAGGACAGGGTCCGGGCGGGAGATCTCAAGAGTTGCGTCCGCAGGCCATGGGTGAGGAACAGGATATCCCGCTGCTTCTTCGGGCCCATAAAGCGTCCCCCGCTCAACCACGACGAGCTGATGGACGACGTGGACTACTATCCCGACGCATATCTCGACCGCCTGGCCCACGAAGGCGTAAACGGGCTGTGGCTTACGATCGAGTGGCGCGATATCGTAGAGACCTCGTTCGCGAAGCCTCGTGTCGGTGCCGAGCGGCGGCTGAAGAAGCTGCGCCAGACGGTCGCCAAGTGCGCGCGGTACGGAATCAAGACGTGGGCGTTCTGCATCGAGCCCAAGGCCGTTCCCGCCGACGACCCCCTGCAGGCGGCGCATCCAGAGCTCTTTGGCCCGCATGGGGACTGGACTGGAGGAATGATAATGTGCGCCGGCAGTCCGGAGACGCGGCGCTACATAGAGGAGTCGACCAAGGACCTCTTCTCGAAAGTCCCGGGGCTCGGGGGGCTGATGATGATCTCGCACGGCGAGAGGAACACCAGTTGCTTCTCGTCCGTTTCCCCGGTCAGCGGAAAGCGCTCGTGGTCCTGCCCGCGCTGCGACTCCATGTCCCCGTGGCAGCTCTACGATCTGGTGGCCGGGCCTGTTGTGCGTGGGATGCGCGCGGCCGGTTCGGAGGCCGAATTCATCAGCTGGCTGTACCAGCCGCAACCGCGTCCGGAGCGCAGTCCCTGGATTGCGGAGCTTGCGAGGCATCCGGTGCCTGCGGGAACGGTCCTTGCCTACAACTTCGAGTCTGGCGCGATCCGCGAACAGCTTGGGCGGTTCCGCAACGGAGGCGACTACTGGCTTTCCTATGTGGGTCCGTCGGAGGCGTTCCGGACGTTTGCCGCCGCCTGCCTGGCCGGGGGGAACGCACTTGGCGCGAAGATACAGGTCGGTAACTCCCACGAGTGCGCCACTGTTCCGTTCGTCCCGGTGCCGGGGCTTCTCTACCGCAAATACCGGGCCATGAAGGCCGCCGGAGTGTCCACGGTGCTCCAGTGCTGGTATTTTGGCAACTATCCGGGGGTGATGAACAAGGCTGCCGGCGAACTGGCCTACGAGGAGTTCGCCGACGACGAGGACGCCTTTCTCCTCCGCCTTGCCGCGCCGGACTGGGGGAAGGACGCGGGGCTTGTCGCCTCGCTCTGGAAGCGCCTCTCTGACGCCTATGCGGAGTATCCACTTTCGAACAACATGCAGTACTACGGCCCGTTCCACGCCGGAATCGTCTGGCCGCTCCTTCCTGACGTGGAGATGAAGCCGCTCGGCCGCACCTGGAAGCCGCTTGACGACCCCAGCGGAGACATGCTCGGGGAATGCCTGGAGAACCATACCCTTTCCGAGGCGCGGATGCTCGCCGGGAGGATGGTCCGCGGGTCGAGGTTTCTCGACCGCGACGGCCGTGACGAGCTCGAGGCGCTTGCCGGGCGCTGGAGGGGGAACAGGGAGCGCATCCGCGACATTGGCGTGATGCAGGCCCTCCAGATTCTCTTCGAGAGCGCTTACGACACGTTCTCGTTCTACTCGGAGCGGTTCCTTGCCATAAACGCAAGCCGACTCCACGGCGACAACGAAACGGCGCTCGCCGCCGTGCGGCGCATGGAGAAGATCGTCGCGCGCGAGCGGGAGCTCTCGCTCAGGATGCGTGGGCTCTGCGCGGCCGACTCGCGGCTGGGGTTCCATTCAGAGGCGGAGTGCCACCAGTTCCACGTCGCGGAGATCGACTGGCGCATCGAGAGACTATGCGAGACGTCCGCCAGACTTGCCGAGATCGCGGCGGCGCTGGCCGGCGGCAGGCCGTATCCGGAGTCGGCCCACGAGAGGGATGCGCCGTCGGTCGAGGTCGGCGGCGGCTGGGTGGACATGGGGAAGGGGGCTCGCTTCCGCGTCAGTGAGAGGGAAGACCGGAGCCTGGCGTTTGAGGTCGACATGCCGGCGAACGTTACGAATCTCCTCTTTGTCACGATGGATGCCTGCGGCACGGAGTATCCGAGGAGCGTGATCGTGAGCCGCAACGAGCGTCGCGTCAGACCCTATGGCGGATATCTCGCGACCCGCTGGCATGAAGTGCGGGAATGGACGGTTGCAGACATGCCGGACGGCTCCCTCCGCTTTGAGTTCGCATTGGACGCCGACGCCTGGGGAGGGGACGAATGTCGTCCGTCGTGGATAGAGGTCTGCTCGGAGCCCGATACCGCCAACCCAGACTTCGTCTATCCATTCAGGGGTCAGCCGAGCTCCGCCTTCCGCCTGAACCTGTACATGTGCGATGGCGAGAAGGCGGCGCGTATGGTCTGGCCGGCCAGGGCGCGCGGCGGCAGTCGATGAACTTCTTCGCGAAATTTGCGGCCGCGCGCGACCTATTTCAACGGGGCGCAGTTGATGCCCTGCCGGAGAAGCCGTACGCGGTGAACGGCTGCGCGCCCCTCGAACTCGGTGAAGTCGCGCTTGGCGGGATGCGTCCAGAGCACCTCGGACATGGCAAAGGCGCGCGGCCACATTTTCCAGCTTAGGTCGTAGAAGTTTCTGACGCTCTCGCCCCAGACACAGCACTCGCCTCCGAGTATGTGCGGCCTGGCCGACTCGTCCACTCCTGAAAGCGGGTCGAAGGTGTACGCCGTCTCGAGGGACAGTTCCACTCCGCTGCGGTAGAATGGGTCGTTCTCGATTCCCTGACGATAGCTGTAGTACGTCAGGTCATATGGCGACATCACGACGTCAAAGCCGTCCTTGGCGGCAGAGGCCCCCGTGATGTGCTCGGTTCCGCTGCCCTGGTCCGAGCTCTTGCGCCAGCTCTGGCCTATTGCCGTCTTCGGCACTTCCCCAATGAGCACTTCGTCCCAGCCGATTGCGCGGCGGCCGCGCCTGGCGAGGATGTCCACCGCCTTCCTCGTTATCCACGCCTGAAGGTCGCCAAGGCCCTTCATCCCCTCGTCCTCCATTCTTGCGCGGCACTTCGTGCACATCTCCCAGTTTACGCGCGGACATTCGTCGCCGCCGATGTGGATGACCTTTGACGGGAATACGTCGCACACGTAGTTCAGGACCTTCTCCATGAACTTGACGGTGTCGTCGTTTCCGGCGCAGAAGACGTCGCGGAACTGTCCCCAGGAACAGGCGGCGGAACGGCCGATCCTCCAGGGGAAACAGGACAGCTCGGGGTACGCCGCGAGCGCGGCATACGAATGGCCGGGCAGCTCTATTTCAGGGACTATCGTGACGTGGCGCTTCTTCGCGTATGCCACGATCTCCCGCAGGTCGGCCTCCGTGTAGAAGAACGGCCCGTACTTCTCGCCGTTCAGCGGCCACACCCTGTACTCGTAGTAGACGTACGTCTTGCCGCCGGGCACCGTGGTCCCGTATTCGTGCTTGGCCGAGCTGTAGTGGTCGGCGCCGTCCCACGACTCCTCCCGCATGGCCCCGCGCTTCGCAAGCTCGGGAAGCCCGGGCACGTCGATGCGCCAGCCCTGGTCGTCCGTAAGATGCCAGTGGAGGACGTTGAACTTGTAGTTCGACAGCAGGTCGATCATTCGCTTCACGGCCTGCTTCCCCTGGAAGTGGCGCGCTTCGTCGATTAGCGCGCCGCGCCAGCGGAACGCCGGCGAGTCCTCGATGGAGGCGCATCTGTACCCACCGCCCGGAACCGCAAGCTGCGCAAGTGTCTTCTCCGCGTAGAACGCCCCGTCGGCATCGGAGGAGGCGATTGAGATCCCGTTTCCGGACACCTCGAGTCTGTAGCCCTCCGGCGGGATCGCGGGATCGTTGGACTTCGAGATGACTGCGTTGGTTGGACATGTTCCGTCCTGCCACTTCACTTTGCGCGGCATGGGCATAAGCGCTGGTTGCCCCGGTGGCTGTGCGCAGGGCGAGGATGCCTCCTGCGCGGACTGTGTGGAGGCGCCGGCATTGTAGGCTCCGCTGAATGCCATGGCGGCGCACAGCGCCATCTTGGACATGTGGACTAAACAGCTTTTCCGCGGATTCTCGTTCATTGCGAGACCTTTCCTCTTGGTTGTTGTTCCGCCGTTCGCAACGGCTTGCCGACTATTATACTTTATGCAGCGCTGCGACGTCAATGCCATTGCCATCGAGAGGCAGTTCGTAGAATATAAATTCTTTCGTAGCGCAGAAACTAAACATCGCGAAACGGCGTTTTGGTATCATACGGTTACGAAAGAATACCGTATGATGATGAAGATAGTGTCGATGTCTGTTGCCGTGGCCTTGGCGGCGCAACTTGTGACTGCTTTCGGCGGTCAGGACGTCGTGACGGCGTCGAGCTTCGGGTGGAACGCCGAGGACGCGACGAGGTGCCTTCAGGCGGCGCTTGACTCGGGCGCGAAGAAGGTCATTGTCGACAAGCAGGCCGGCGAATGGCTCGTCGACACCTTCTATCCGCGCTCCGACACCGAGATCGTCTTCGCCGACGGGGTCGTCATCAGGGCGAAGTCGGGTACGATGAAGAAGACTACTGACGCCCTGGTGCGGTTTCAGCGCGTAACGAACGTCGTATTCCGCGGCGAAGGCGGCGCGATGCTGCTCATGAACCGCTCCGACTACCTCGATCCGGCGAAGTACAGCCAGGGCGAGCATCGCCATCTCCTGTCGATCAAGCGGTCCGTCAACCTGGTGATCCGCGACCTGACGGTGGCCGAGTCCGGCGGCGACGGCATCTACGTGCTCGGCGTCGAGAACGGACTTGTCGAGAACGTGACGAGCGTGCGGAACGCGCGTCAGGGCATGAGCATCGTCAACGCCAACGGCCTCACCGTCAGGAACTGCCGCTTCAACGACACGAAGGGGGCGCTTCCCGAGTGCGGCATCGACTTCGAGCCCGGGCACGACACATTCAACATCGAAAACGTGACGATAGAGGGCTGCGAGTTCGCAGGCAACGCCTGCGCCGGTCTCGCGGTCAACCTCTCCGGCTTCTGGGCGAAGAACCGCCCGGTGTCGATAGTCGTGCGCAACTGCCGGATGCACCACAACAGGACGCATGGCTTCTGGAGCACGTTCACGCGCGGCGTGAAGCCGCCGGTGAAGGGCGTTTTCCTGATGGAGAACTGCGAGTTCTTCGCGAACGGAAGCGGCCCTGTGCAGGTCGAGAACGTATGCGAGGACGCGGTGCGGATGACCTTCCGGAACTGCACGTTCGACGCGCGCGGCGCGAGCGGCGCGGCGATCGAGTTTTCCAACGGGCGCGTGACGAGCGACCTCAACAACATGGTTTTCGAGAACTGCCGCGTCCTGAAGGGGTCGTCGCCCGTCGTCGCCTTCGGTGCCATGACCGGCGTCGGGATCGTCGGCCTCGGCGGCGTACTCGACGTCACGACGCCGGAGGGGCGGAGGGAGCAGTTCGACCTTGCGGAGTTCGCGAAGAGGTTCCCGCCAAAGCCCGAGCTTCGCGAGTTCTTGGTCGAGACAGTCGACACGACGAAGCTCGTGCCGGTCGATCCACGGGGGCAGGCAGCGAAATGGCGCGTCGTGCCGCAGAACTACCGGAACGGTGTCTCGTTCGTGCAGTACGTGGAGAAGCCAGGAGAATACGACATCGACGTCTCAGTCGCGCCGATCGGAAAGGACACGGACACAAAGACGCGGATACGAGTATACGACAAGTTCGGCACGCCGCACGACGCCTTCGAGAGCTCGGACCGCCACTTCGTCTACAAGCTCAAGTCGGCGGGCGGCAAGACGGCCTACCGGCTCGACATCGCCGCAAACGGGGTGATCAACGTCGTGAGCCCCTACCCCGGGCAGGGCGTGGTCGCCGACCAGCGCGTCAAGTGGATCGGCGCCAGCGGCCCGCGTCTGTACTTCTGGGTGAAGCCGGGCACAGAGAACGTCAAGGCCGAGTTCACGCCAGTCAAGAACGAGTGGGTGTCGGCGGAGCTGATTGCGCCGGACGGCACGGTCAGGGACAGCTGCGAGAGAAGCGACGCAGGCGTCATCCTCGCAGCGAAGCGACAGAAGGGCGCGCCGGGCGAGATATGGCAGCTGCATGTCGTCGGCATGAAGGAGGACTGCAAGCTCCGTCTCGGCGCGGGCACGGCAGGCGTCTACGCCCGCGATCCTGCGCTCGTGCTGAAAACCGTCGAATAAACCCCCAATGAAGAAGATTGTCTATTGCTGGATGTTTGCGACCGCGTTGTCTGCGGTGGCATCTGTTGACGAGACTTCACGCTGGCAGGTGGCGATAGACGGTGCCGCGGCGGCGGGAGGCGGGGTCGTCAACGTTCCCGCTGGCGAACACCTGGTCGGGGGGCTCGAGCTTAGGAGCAATGTCGAGCTTCACCTCGAAAAGGGTGCGACGCTGCTCGCAGCCGTCGGGCTGGACCACTACCGGATCGTCAAGTACCCGTACAGCGAAGGCGACTGGAGCGCGATCGTCATGGGGCTGAACATAACCAACGCCGCAGTCACAGGCGAGGGCGTCATCCACGGACGCGGAGGAAAATGGCCAGCCCCGACGAAAGAGGACTACAAGCGCGGACATCAGGAGAGTCTCCGCGCCCGAGGAATGTTCTTCTACCGGTCCAAGGGCATACGGCTCGAGGACTTCACTTTGAAGGATGTAGCATGCTGGGGCATCGTCCTCAAGGAATGCGACGGCATCGTCGCAAGGAAAGTGACAATCGACAGCCACGCGAACCACAACAACGACGGATTCGACATCGAGTCGAAGAACGTCCTCATCGAGGACTGCGTTGCCGACAGCGGCGACGACCCGTTCGTCATCAAGTCGAGCAACCCCGACTTCGTCTGCGAGAACATAACGGTCAAACGCTGCACGGCGCGCGGACAGGCGAACGCCTTCAAGATCGGCACGGCGACGCGCGGCATCGTCAGGAACGTCCGCTTCGAAGACGTCCGCTGCGAGGATGCGACGCGCGTTTGCACGAAGCTGGACGACGGGACTCCCACGAAACTGCTCACCTACCACTACAGGTGCAAAATAGGCGGGCGCACGCCGTACGGATGCATGCTCAACGCGATCTGCTTCGCATGCGTAGACGGCGGATGCGTCGAGGACATAACGGTCGACGGGCTGGACATCGCCGGAGGCGTCCTCATGCCGTTCTACGTCCGCTCCGACTTCAGGAAGGAGGGAAGGGAAAGCGGCGGCGCCGCTCCCGGCAGATGGAACAGGCTGCGGAACATCCGCATCTCGAACGTGCGCGGGCGTGCGATGGGGCCTGTCGCGAGCGCCATAATAGGCACCGAAGGATTCCATGTCGAGAACGTCACGCTCAATGGCATCGACCTTGAGATCGAAGGCGCGGGCGAGGAGGCCTCCCGCGCCGCGCTGGGGACCCCCGTGCCGCCGCCAAACGGCCACTATCCTTCGGGCGACCAGTTCTATCCGCACATATTCCCCGCGTACGGGCTGTATACCGACCGCGTTGACGGCCTGACGCTGGAGAACGTAAGATTCCGCCTCGCCCCAGACACCTCAGACGCCCGCCCGGCCATCTTGAAGAATAGATCGAAATAAAGGGCAAATGCCTTTATGCGTTTTCTTTTGGGTGTATATCGCAAAATCGAATTTTTTTTATCTCGTAAAAACCAAACTTTGCGAACGGGGTTTTGGTATAATGCAATCATAAAGACATGTTGGGCACGATTTTCAAATGAAAGGAGAGCAACATAGTGAAGATGATGTCGGCTGCTGCGGCCCTGGCGCTCGCGGCTGGGCCGCTCCTTGCAGGCGAACCCGTGGCCCAACCGACTGACGACGTGGTGGTCGGCAATTCGCGTTTTACGCTTCGCATCGGCGCAGACGTCGTGCCGAAGTCGCTGGTTGTCAGGGCGACGGGCGAGGAGATGCTCGCGCCTGCGCGCGGGTGCCCGCTCTTTTCCGTCACACAGGAGAGACCCTTCAACAACGAGGTGAAGCTCTCGTATCCCAACGCCCGCACGACCTACAGGGCAAGGTCCGTCAGCCGCGAGGGCGACGTGCTCCGCGTCGCCTTCGCGCAGACGCAGTACGAGGCACTCGTGCGCGTGCGCGAGGCGGACGCCTACGTCGCCTTCACCCTGGAGGGCTTCGACAAGGCGCGCGACGCCTATTCCGTGCTGAAGCTGGACTGCCCGCCGGTTTCAGAGTTCCGCCTCGTCGAGCTGCCCGTCAGGCGCCGCGCGCACCTTGGCGGCTGGCTTAACGTCGTGTGGGACGACCGCCAGGCTGTCGCGGTAATGGCCTCGTCCGTCAACGAGCTCATCTCCCACGAGGAGCGCGACGACGGGGCGCTGCTGGTCGCCGACGCGGTGCAGTCCGTGAAAGTGGCGGGGACGACGGCGGTTCTCGTGGCGTCCGAGACGCCGGACTTCCTCGACTGCGTGGAGCGGGTCGAGATCGACTTCCGCATGCCCCGCGGCGTCGCGAGCCGGCGCTCCAGGGAGATAAGGCAGTCGACCATTTCGACCTTTACGTGTCCGACGAACGTGGACGAGGTCATTGCGTTCGCCGTCAAGGGCGGCTTCAGGAACGTCATGCTGAACTACAAGAACATAGTGAAGGAGGGCCCCGCCTGGTGTCATTGCGGCGACTACGACTTCAGGGAAGACTATCCCAACGGCTACGACGACCTGCGGCTAGTGCTCGGGAAGATCAAGCGGGCCGGCCTTACGCCGGGGCTCCACGTCCTTGCGCCGCACATCGGAATGTGCTCGCGCTACGTCACCCCCGTCGCAGACCACCGCCTTGGGCTGACGCGGCACTACACGCTCGCAAGGCCGCTGAAGGCCGGCGACTCGGTCGCCTTCGTAGAGGAGGACGCGATGAAGGCGCCGGAGTTCCCGAACCTGCGGGTCCTGAAGTTCGGCGGCGAGCTGATGCGCTACGAGGGGCGGACCGCGACGCGGCCGTACAAGTTCACGGGTCTGGCCCGCGGGGCGTTCGGCACGGCCGCGGCCGACCACCAGGCGGGGGAGATCGGCGGCGTCCTCCACGTCAGCGAATACGGCGGAAGCAACAACGTCGGCAGCTGCTATCTGGATCCCGATTCGTCTCTGGCGGAGGAAGTGGCCGAGAAGATCGCCCGGCTGTACAACTGCGGCATGGAGTTCATCTACCTGGACGGTTCGGAGGGCGTGAAGGCGCCGTACGGCCACTATGTCCCCCTGATGCAGAAGCGCGTCTGGGACAGGCTTGCCGTCCCCCCGAAGTTTGGCGAGGGCGCCGCAAAGGCGCATTTCTCCTGGCACATGCTGTCCGCCGCCAACGCATACGACCTGTTCCCGCCGTCGACGTTCGAGCGCGACACGGCGATCTACCCCGTCGAGGGGGCGAAGCTGATGGCGGAGAGCTTCTCGCAGGTCGACTTTGGCTGGTGGGGGATATACAGCCCCCCAGACGGCGTGCACGGCGGGACGCGGCCGGAGATGTGGGAGTGGGGGTTCAAGCTGGCCGTCGGGTACGACGCGCCGGTTACGGTGAAGAGCGTCGGATACAAGGCGCTGAAGTCCAGGGGCGCGCCGATAGACGAGCTGCTCGCCGTGTCGAGGCGATGGCTGGAGGCAAGGGAGAAGGGGTTCTTCAGCGCGGAGATGAAGGCGCGCCTGCGCGACACGTCGGTCCGCCACTCGCTCGTGGAGGACGGACGGGGCGGCTATCTGCTGCGCGAGGTGCAATGTGGGCAAAAGCATGGAGGTGGAAAATGATCTGTGAATCGACAAAGGACTACGGCGAGATGAGCGCCGTCGGGGCATCGGCAATCTTCGCCGACGCGATGAAGCGGCTTTCGCGCGGCGAGCGCTACAACCTCGGCCTTGCGACGGGGAACACGATGATCGAGCTGTACGACCTGCTTGCGGCGAAGTTCAACGCGGCGCGGGCGGACCTCTCGCTTCTCTCCACGTGGAACCTCGACGAATACTCCCCTGACGGGAAGGTCGCCGTTCCGCACGACCATCCGCTCTCGTACTGGAAGTACATGCACGAGATGCTGTTCTCGAAGTTCGACCCCGCGCTCGGCTTCCGCGAGGATAGCGCGCATTTCCCCGATCCGGCCTCGCCCGAGGCGTACGACCCCGCGATCGCGGCGGCGGGCGGGCTCGACCTGCAGCTCCTCGGCATCGGCTTCAACGGCCACATCGCGTTCAACGAGCCGATGCGCGAGGACGAGATATCCGTAGAGGCGTTCGCCGCGCTTCCGACGCGAGTGCTGCCGCTTTCGAAGGAGACGATCGTGCAGAACACGGCGATTACCGCCGGCGGCGACAGCTCGCTCGTGCCGCGCTACGCGGCGACGATGGGCATGGCGCCTATCCTCGCCGCGAAGAAGTGCCTGCTGCTCGCGTGCTTCGAGGAGCAGACCGCGCCGCTCAAGGCGATAGCGGCAAAGGGCGGGCCGACGCCGTTCCTCCCCGCATCGTACCTCTGGCGGCATCCCGATTTCCGCCTGGTATACACCACGGACAAGGTAAGTCTATAGGAAATGCCCGCATGAAGGTGGTCAATTGCATGGTTGTCCTTGCCGCCGCGTTGGCGGCCGCCGGATGCGCGACATGTCCGCGCCCTGGTTCCGATGGCTGGAGGGACGTGTTCGACAAGGACCTTTTGAATGCGGAAAACAGAGGCGTCGGCTGGCGATACGAAGCGGACGGCTGTCTTGCGCCGACCAATGCGGAGAAGATCCTGTCAGCGAGGAGCTACGGGCCGAACTTCGACCTCGACTGCACGTATCGGCTTGACGCGGCTGGCAATTCGGGGCTCTACATCTACGACTCCGACCATCCGAGGGCGAAGATCGAGATACAGATGCTCGACGACTTCCACCCGCAGTACCAGGGGAAGCAGAAGCAGCACCAGATGACGGGCTCGCTCTACGGGCATTCCGCCGCGACGAAGGTCTGCTCAAGGCCGGCGGGCGAGTGGAACCGCATGCAGGTCTCATGCCGCGGCAAGAGCGTGAAGGTCTGGGTCAACGGCGAGCAGGTGATAGACGAGGACCTTTCGAAATTCACGGACGCGAAGACGAATCCAGACGGCTCGCTTACGCCAGAGCGCCAGCGCTCGTTTTGCCCGTGGGCCGAGATTCCGACTTGCGGCAAGGTCGGCTTCCAGGGCATACACGGCGGCGGAGCCGTGCATGTGAAGAGTTTCAGGGTCCGGGAGGCCTGCGAATGAAGAGGAGGGAATTCCTGGGGCTTGGCGCGGGGGCGGGGGTCTTCGGCCTTGTCGGCGGCTGCGCCGGGCTCCCGTCGATAGTGTCGTCCCGCTCGCCGAACTCGCGGCTGAAGCACGCCTGCATAGGCACGGCGAACATGGCGTGGAACGACATAAAGTCGTTCCAGGGCCATCCCGACGCGGACATCGTCGCGTTGTGCGACGTGGACGCGGCGTTTCTCGGAAGAGCATCGAAGGAACTCTGCCCGAAGGCGCGGATCTACCGCGACTGGCGCGAGCTGCTCGAGAATGAGGACATCGACAGCATAAACGTTTCGACGCCCGACCACACGCACGCAGTCATCGCCGTAAGCGCGATGCGGAAGGGGATTCACTGCTACTGCCAGAAGCCACTCTGCCACGACATCCGAGAGCTCGAGTTGATGCGCGACGCGGCGGCGAAGTCCGGCGTCGTCACGCAGTTCGGCGCCCAATTCGCGGCGCGCCCCGGCGACCGCACGGTCGTAGAGCTGATGCGCTCCGGCGTGCTTGGTCCGGTTCGCAGGGTCTGGATGTTCTCCAACCGCGGAGGAAGGTCCAAGAAGAAGCGCTTTTCCATGCCGCCGGCTCCTGTGCCGAAGACGCTCGACTGGGAGAGGTGGATTGGTCCCGCTCCGTTCCGCCCATACGCGGAGCAGGTGTTCCACCCGCTGCTTTGGCGCACATGGCATGACTACGGAAGCTCCGTCGTGGGCGACATGGCCTCGCATATGTTTTCGTCGCTCTGGCTCGGAATGGACCTCAAGGCAACGCGGGCGAAGTTGGTCCGCGCAGAGGTCGACGACGCGTTCTTCGTCGACCCGGTCTACAAGGAGGGGCGCTTCCCGACGGCGGCGCACGTCTCGTGGGACTTCGGCTCGTTCTCCGTCGACTGGTATGACGGCGAGAAGTCGGTTCCGGGCATGCCGAAGAGGTTCCTGCCGCCAGACGACCTGGCAAGGCTTGCCGCCGAGAAGACGCCGTTCAAGGACTTCTTCATACAGGGTAAGGTCGTTGAGTGCGAAGACGGCTGGATCTTCGAGCCACACGACCACGACCTTCTGCCGGCGGTGGCGATGAAGGGGGGCGTGCCGGCGCCTGCGCTGCCGAGGCTGGCGGACACGCCGACGCACTTCCACGAGTTCTTCGACGCGATCCTCGCGGGACGCAAGGCGAGGAGCGACTTCTCGTGGTCGACGTACCTGGCAGAGGCGGTTCTGATGGGAACCATGTCCGAGCGGGTGCCGGGCAAGACGCTTGCGTCCGCCGACCTGCGCGACTTCGTGGCGACGTGCCGCAGGGGATGGGAATTCTAGTTTTCAACATAAATCTAAACCTAAAAGCAAAAGATGGAGGACAACACATGAGCGGAAACGGGAAAAAGGTTTTCATGGGCGTAAACCCGAACCTGAGCGAGAGAATCGTAAGGAACGGCAGGATCGCCCTTGAGGCGGCATGCCAGGGGAAGCCCGGCGAGTCGGTGCTGATACTGGTCGACAAGGACCCGCAGCGCGTGCAGTGCGCCCAGGCGCTTGAGGCTGGCGCCACGGAGCTTGGCATGAAGCCCATCATAATGGACCTGTCGGTCTACAGCGGGCTCTGCCATGACGAGTCGTTCATCTTCAACGACCAGAAGTACCCCACCGGCCAGGACGAGCTGAACGCGCGCATCCTCAAGCCAGCCAAGGCTGCGGCGGAGGCGGCGGACGTCGTCATTTGCATACGCAGCCCGGGGCTGACCCTGACGTACGCGAACCTCTTCGGCGTTCCGCACATGGACGACATCTGCCTTACGGGAAAGGGTCGGCGCATGGAGTACCAGTACACTAACATGGAGAACTGGGACATCACGACAGAGGGCGTTGCGGCGATCAGGCCCAGGACAACGTGGCTCAACGAGAAGCTGGCGTCGACCAAGGTGGTCAGGATCACGTCGCCGGCCGGAACCGACATGGCGGTTCCCATGGTGGAGGGGGCGAGGTGGTATCCCATCCACGGAATCGTTCCGCTATACGGCGAGGTGGCGATAGTGCCGGCGTTGGGGCCGGAGACAAAGGGCGTCCTCGTCATCGACGGCCCGACCTACAGGGGCGTCCGCCCGCCGGCGGAGACTGACCGCGAGCCATTGCGCTTCGTCATGGAGAACGGCAGGGTCAAGGAGATGTCTGGCGACCCGGAGCAGATTGCGCGCCTGAAGAAACTCGACGTCGACAACGATCCGCCCGGATTCGGCCTCGACGAAGTGGGCCTCGTTACGACAGACCTGGAGGACAATGACATGTACTGGACGAATGGGCGGTTCAACAACGGCACCCACTCGCACGACACCATCCACATCGCGCTGGGCAAGAACGTCAACCGCGACGGTGTGGTGCACAGCAACCTGCACATGGACATGGACATCCGCCGGCCTACAATAAGCCTTGACGGGCTTGTCGTGATCAAGGACGGCAAGTTCGTGGACGGCGTCATCGACCAGCACTAGGGCGGGGTGCAGACATGAACGCTGAGAACCGCAACTACAAGTGGGTCATACTCGGGCTCCTGTTCGTGGCGCATTTCCTGTTGCAGGGGATACGCCAGCTGTACTTCGCGTCCATCCCGTCAATCCGCACGGACCTGTGCCTCGGCGCGGCGTCGCTGGGGATGGTGGCGACCGTCTTCCACCTGGTCTACGGCCTGTCCGCACCGTGCGCAAGCGTCGTGGCGGACCTGCTGCGGCGCAAGACCATAATCGTAGTCGGGTTCTTCGTGTTCTCCGTCGGCATATTCGCGGCCGGCTTCGCGCCGTCCGTTTCCATGCTGGTCTGCTGCTATGGCGTCGTGGTCGCGATGGGGCAGAGCATGGTGCCGTCGAGCTCGTCGGCCGTGCTCTCGGAATTCCACAAGGAGACCAGGTCGACCGCGATGGCGGTCTACCAGAGCGCAATGTACATGGGCGTGATCCTGTCGTCCGTCTTCGCGGGTTCGCTCGGCCCCGGCCAGTGGCGGTGCGGCTTCTGGGTGCTGGGCGTTCTGGCCGCAGTCTGGTGCGCAGTGCTGTTCATGTTTCTGCGCGACCGCGCCGATGACGGCTCCTCCGCATCCGCCGCGTCCGCCGAGCCGGTCCACAAGGCGTCTGCGAAGGAGGCGGTAATGACCTTCCTCACCTCCCCCGCCGCGCTGCTGCTGACGCTCGCCTTCGGGTTCTGCCAGTACGGCGACAACGGTTTCCGCGTGTGGATGACGACGTACGTGGGCGACACGTTTCTGCCGGACGCGCGCGCCGCGGCGGCCTTCCACGCCGTGTTCTGGTTCTACCTCGGGGCGTTCATCAGCATCAACATGGCCGGCAGGTTCACCGACTTCCTCGCGTCCCGGCGCTCCACCGCGCGCTTCGAGGTCGCGGCGACCGGCCTCGTCTTGTCAGCGCCGTGCGCATTCTTCGCGGTGAGGACCGGGTCGCTGGCCTGGGCGTGCGCGGGGCTGTTCTGCTGGGGCTTCGCGCGCGGCATCTACGACGCGAACTTCTTCGCCTCCCTGCACGACGTGATCAACCCGCGGTACCGCGCGGCGGCGAGCGGAATGTTCTGTTGCGGCGGCTTCATACTCGGGTCCGCGGCGCCCACCGTGCTCGGCAAGATCGCGGAGACGTTCTCGATGACGACCGGCATGTCCACGCTCGGCGTGTTCTACCTGCTGGGCGGCTGTGCTGTGTTCCTTGCGCGCCGCTACTCGGTCCGCGCGTTCGCCGCCGCTTCAAGGCGAAGCTGACCGAGGCTCTAGCGTATGTCTCTAGGACTACGCGCCTGCGCCCCGGCGGACGAGGCGCAGGCTCCTGGTTCGGTCATGCTGCGGCGATGCGGCGCGAGTTTTCCGCCCTATAGGCCGTGGTGTCGCGCGGAATAAGCATCGGGATCCCGAAGCACACCACGGACATCGACCCCAGGATCGCGGCGCGCAGGCCCTCGGCCTCGGCGCTTGATATCAGCATGTGGGCGCTCGTCTCGCCGCCGTCCGCCGCGAGCGTGCGGTAGAGTTCCAGCGAATAGCAGGGCCTCGGGTCGACCAGATGCCTAAGCACGATCTTCGTGGAGGCTCGGGCCGTGCGGTGGTAGAGGCCGCGCCCGTCGCCAAGCGACTCGCATTCGCCGTTGAAGACCTGCAGCATGGCGCAGAGGTCGGCGAAGCCGAGCTTGACGGTTATCGCGTTCTCCCAGTCGAACCGCGCGAACTGCTGCACTCCGCCGACCTGCCCGCCGATGGCGCTCTGCCTGGCCATGCTCAGCATCAGGCAGCCCTCGGTGTCGTCGTGCGCGGGGTGGAGGTTCATCTTCGCCGCACCGCCGGTCCCCTTGCCGTTTGGGTGGTAGAGGGCCAGCTGCGGGCGGAATGCGCCGGGCTGGCGCACGGTCTCTGCGGGTGTTGTCTCGTTCATCTTGTCGTTCCTTTCCTTTGTTGTCTTGTTGTTGCTTTCCTTTTCAGGAATCCTTTTGCGTCATGCCCAGAAGGTGCTGTCGTTCTCGTCCATCTTCCTGTACGAGAGGGCGCCGAGTATGTCGCTTTCGCGCACGGTATCCACTTCGTCGAGGTCGGCCAGCGTGCGCGCGACGCGCAGCACCTTGTCGTAGGCGCGGGCCGAAAGGCCGAGGCGCTCTATTATCCGGACCAGGCGGTCCTTGTCCGCGGAGGAGAACCGGCATGCGTCGGCGAGGTCCCGCCCCCTGACTTCGCCGTTCGTAAGGCCCGACGAAAGGCCGCGGTAGCGCGCAGCTTGGATTTCGCGCGCCCTCATGACGCGCGCCCTGATGGCGGAGCTCGGTTCCCCCGGGTCCATCAGGGGCAACTTCTTCGCCGGCACGGGCGGCACCTCGATCTGTATGTCGATTCTGTCGAGCAGCGGACCCGAGACCCTGCTCTGGTACTTCATTATCGAGCGCGGCGAGCAGCGGCAGGCGTGCGTTTCGTCGCCGTAGTAGCCGCAGGGGCACGGGTTCATCGCGGCGACGAGCATGAAACGGGACGGGAAGTCGTACGCCGCGGCGGCGCGGGACACCCCGACATGCCCGTCCTCCAGCGGCTGGCGCAGGACCTCGAGCGCGTTGCGCGGGAATTCCGCGAACTCGTCGAGGAACAGGACGCCGCGGTGCGCCAGCGACACCTCGCCGGGAACCGGATGGGCCCCGCCGCCGAGGAGGCCGATGGAGCTGACCGTGTGGTGCGGGGCTCGGAAGGGCCGGCGGGTGACGAACCCGCCGCAGCTCTTTGCGACGCCGGCCACCGAATGGATGCGCGACACCTCCAGCGCCTCCTCGACGGTAAGCGGAGGGAGGATGGACGGGATCCGCCGCGCCAGCATCGTCTTGCCCGAGCCGGGGGAGCCGATCATCAGGATGTTGTGGCCGCCGGCGACCGCGACCTCGATGGCGCGCCTCGCCTGCTCCTGCCCGTGGACGTCTGAGAAGTCGTCGCCTCCGTCGCCTTCGCACGCGACCAGCTCCGCCAGGTCGGTGCGACACGGCTCTATCTTGCGCTCGCCGTTAAGGTAGAGCACGGCCTCCTGCAGCGTGCGCACCGGAATGACGTCTATGCCGTCCACGACGCTGGCCTCCGCCACGTTCTCCTCGGGCACCAGCACCGCGCGCCTGCCTATGCGCCGCATCTCCATGACGATCGGCAGGATGCCGCGCACGCGCCGCACCTCGCCCGAGAGCGCCAGTTCGCCGGCGAGCGCGTAGTCGCAGAGGCGTTCGTTCTGGATCATCCCCGTCGCCTTCAGCAGGCAGACTGCTATCGGAAGGTCGTAGATCGGGCCCTCCTTGCGCACGTCCGCCGGGGCTAGGTTCACCGTCACGTCGTACTCGCGCCGCATCGCCAGGCCCTGGTTTTTCAGCGCCGCGGGGATCCTGTCGCGCGCCTCCTTCACCGCGGTGTCGGGGAGGCCGACTATCGCGAACTGCGAAGTGCCGATTGTCGAGCAGACTTCTATTTCCACTGTCTGCGCGTCGACCCCGGCCACCGCGCCGCTGTAGCATTTTGCAAGCATGTCCTGACTGTTCCTTCCTTTCTGCCTTCGTCGCCGAAGACGCGGACAGTATGACAGAAACTCCGGCGCCCGTGGTCTCGATGGTGTCCCGAACGTGTCTTTTTTTGGAGACACGATGGAGACACCTTCAGGCGCTGATTGTGGTATAATATCCGCAATGTTCCGAAAGCTAAAGAAACACAGGTTCCTCCTGGAGGAGCTGGTCAAGCGCGACTTCAAGCACAAGTACAAGGGCACTGTGCTGGGAGTCGGCTGGAGCCTCCTTTCGCCGCTGCTGACGCTGCTGGTCATGAAGGTGGTGTTCACGCAGTTCTTCGGGCGCGACGCGCCGCACTACACCACGTACCTCTTCGCGGGCATCCTCGTGTTCGGCTTCTTCTCCGATTCGAGCAAGGGCGGCATGACCGCCCTCGTCGGAAACTCCGCCATCTTCACGAAGGTGAACGTGCCGAAGTACCTGTTCCTCCTGTCCAAGAACGCGCAGACTCTGCTGAACTTCGCGCTGACGCTTGTCGTGTTTTTCATCTTCTGCGTACTGGACGGCATCAGCTTCACTTGGCACTTCCTCATCCTGGTGTATCCGATCGTCACCCTGGCGCTGTTCAACATCGGCCTCGGCCTCATCCTTTCCGCGCTCTACGTGTTCTTCCGCGACATGCAGTACCTGTGGAGCGTGATGACGAGGCTCATCATGTACGGCTCGGCCATATTCTACATGACGGACCGCTTTCCGCCGAAGATGCGGGTCTTCTTCCGCTGCAACCCGGTCTACGACCACATCGCCTTCATCCGCAAGATCGTCCTGGACAACGCCACGCCGGAGCCCTGGGAGTTCGCGCTCCTCGCCGGCTTCGCCGCGCTTGCGCTGTTCATCGGCGGGTTGCTGTACAAGCGCCACAACACGGAGTTCCTCTACCATGTCTAAGGCAGTCCGCCCGGCAGTCGAAGTGTGCGACGTCTCCATCCGCTACAAGCGCGGCGACGTGAAGCAGATCGGGCTGAAGGAGTATCTCATGCGCAAGCTGACCGGCAAGCTCCGCGTCACGAACTTCTGGGCGAACCGCCACATCACGTTCTCGCTCATGCCGGGCGACATGCTGGGCATCATCGGGACAAACGGCGCCGGCAAGTCGACTCTCCTGAAGGCCGTCGCCCGCATCATGGAGCCGACGGAGGGGGTCATACGCACGCGCGGCAGCATTTCGGCGCTGCTCGAGCTCGCCTCCGGCTTTGACAAGGACCTCACCGTCAAGGAGAACGCGTACCTGCGTGGCGCGATGCTGGGCTACACGCGGGAATACATGAACGAGGTCTACCCCGAGATAATCGAGTTCGCGGAGCTCGGGGAGTTCGAGGACTACCCGTTCCGCCAGCTGTCGTCGGGCATGAAGTCGCGTCTCGCCTTTTCCATAGCATCCCGGATCAACCCCGAGATCCTGATCCTCGACGAGGTGCTTTCCGTCGGCGACGGGCACTTCAGGAAGAAGAGCGAGGGTAAGATGCGGTCGATCATGGAGTCCGGCGCAACGACGATCCTCGTGTCGCATTCCATAAGGCAGGTCCGGAGCATGTGCAACAAGATACTCTGGCTGCACAAGGGCGAGCAGGTGGAGTTCGGCGAAGACGTCGCCGGCATCTGCGACCGCTACGAGGCGTTCTGCGACGAGCCGCGCAAGGCGAGCCCCAAGGGCAGGACGTGACCGTTGCACGCAATCCCCCTGGAGAAGTTCAAATGAAACGCCGTGTCGAACATGGAATGGGCTTGGCTCGCAATGCGGTCTTCGCCGTCGTCGTCGCATCGGCCGTTGCGGTGTCGGCGGAGTGCCCGCGATGGATATCCGTGATGCCGCTGAAGGGCTCCTGCCTTGACGAGCTCGCCAGCGACTGCGCCGATCTCGGCAACACGACGCTGGTCGACGGCATAGCGTGGAGCTGCCCGGTGAACCCAGAAGGCGACCCAGTCGCCGACAAGGCGGCGATGTACGCCAAGTGGTATGACGACGTCGCCGGGAAAATAAAGCCGCTTTCCTCCGTCCGCCTTGGGGTTCTCCTACAGGCGACGATGGGACACGGCGGATTCCCCGGTTCCGTGACGCCGTGGCAGCTCTCCGTGAAGCCCGATGGCACAAGCGTCTACAGGATGTGCCCGATGGATCCGCGTTTCCTCGACTACATCGCGCGCACCTGCCGCACGTTCTCGGCCAAGAAGCCCGGATTCTTCATGGTCGACGACGATACCCGCATCATCTGGAGCCTGCCGGGGTGCTTCTGTCCGCTGCATCTTGCGGAGTTCTCGAAGAGAACAGGGCGCGAGTGGACGCGCGAGGCCGTGGTGAAGGCCCTCAGTTCGGGCGACGCCGCGACTGCAGAGGCGTGGGAAGCCGTCAACGTCGATTCGCTCAGGAAGTTCTTCAGGACGATACGCGACGGTTTCTCGTCCGACATCCCCGGCATGTTGTGCGTTGTCGGCTCCGAAGCGCATTTGAGGCACGCGCGAGAGTTCGCGCAGATTCTGGCCGCTCCGGGGCAGACGCCTATAATCCGCGGCAGCGGCGCGCCGTACCACGGGTTCGGCAAGGACCTGTTCCACGTCGTCGACGCCCGCAGCTCTTATGCGCATCAGCTCGACTTTGTCGGGCGGGATGTCGTGTACATGCAGGAGCTCGACACATGCCCGCACACTCTCTGGGCCACGAGCGCGGTGCGGACGTACGACCATCTCGTGATGCTGGCGCTCGAGGGCTGCAAGGGCGCGAAGATGTGGATCACCAGGACTGGGAACTACCACGAAAAGAAGTCTGGGGCGGCGTACAGGAGGCTTTTCAGGGAGAACAGGGGTCTTATGGAATGGGCGGCGAAGGTCGATTTCCGGCAGAGCGGCGTCGTGGTTCCCCTGTGCGGACCGGTCTCTTTGAATTTCGGCGACAGATACCTCGCCCTCACGGGCATACCGTGCAGATACGGGAGGGCCCGGCCTGGCGAGGTGACCGCGCTCACGGGGGACACGCTCAAGCTGCTGGGCAAAGAAGAACTGCTCGCGATACTGTCGGGGAATGTGATAGTCGACGGTTCTGGTGCGCTTTGGCTTTCCCGGAACGGATATTCGGCCGACATCGGCGTGGCCGCGAAGCCGTGGAAGCGAAAGACGATCCAGATCCACGAGTTCGAGGACGGATTCAGGCAACTGGGGATGCGTACGGGCGAGCTCACGGACATCTCCGAAACAATGTCTGGCGCCAAGGTCCTGACGAAGCTCCTCAACCGCCCGAAGATGGGGGACGAGCCGGTGTTCGAGGCGCCGGGTAGCGTCCTGTTTGAGAACGCGCGCGGGGGAAAGGTGCTTGTCATGGCACAGGCGCTGCCTGTTCAGCAGCCGGTATACTACGCCGCGACGCTTTTCTCCGAACGCTACAAGGCCGAGATGGTGAAGTGGCTTTCCATGCTCGGCGGCGGGCTTCCAGGCGGCTTGTGCTATCTAGGCGTCGGCCACGCGACATGCGAGTCCGGCACGACTGGCGCCGGGGAGAAGGTGTTCGTTCTCAACTATCTCGACCTCGACGGGGACGACGCGCCTGAAATGCAGTTCGCGTCGGAGCCGTCTTCGATCGAGCGGCTTCAGGGCGACGGCTCGTGGCGCCGTGTGGAGTTCAGGCGGACTGCCGCCGGAGTCGTGCAGATCGAAAGCCCGGTGCTCACCCAGCGCCCGGCGATTTTCAGGTGGCTTTAAGACGAACTCTGCGGATGCGCCATCGTGAAAATTCGCCATTGAACTGAAGGGGCAAGTTTGGTACAATCCGCATCGTTCGTTCCATAATAGACGACTCTCCGCGTGTGGGTGCACGACAGGAAGCGACGTCCCTGTGGAAAAACCTGCTCGGGGATTTCATGAGTTGGACCTTGAACAGACTGCCGCGCCTCTCGCAGAGGCACTGAACGCGCAGCGGATAAACCGCCTCGCGCACTTCGACGTTCCGGCCCACAAGGGCGGTCGGATGAACTCCGAGCTGCCAGAGTACTTCGGCAAGCTCTGCATGGAGCTGGACGTGAACTCCATGAAGCCGCTGGACAACCTGGGCCACCCGGTGTCAGTCATCAAGGACGCCCAGTCCCTCGCCGCGCAGGCGTTCGGGGCCGACAACGCCTTCTTCATGGTCAACGGAACCACCTCGGCCGTGCAGACCATGATATGGGCGGCCACGGGCCGCGGCGACAAGATAATACTTCCGCGGAACGTCCACAGGAGCGCCATCAACGCGCTCGTCGTGAACGGCGCCGTGCCGGTCTACATCAACCCCGGGCGCAACAAAAAGCTCGGCATCCCGCTCGGGATGCGCATCGCCGACGTGAAGAAGGCGATAGAGGACCATCCGGACGCCAAGGCGATCCTCGTCAACAACCCGACGTACTACGGGATATGCTCCGACATCGAGACCATAGTGAAGCTCGCACACGAGGCCGGCATGCTAGTCCTCGCGGACGAGGCGCACGGCACGCACTTCACGTTCCACGAGGAGCTGCCTGTGTCCGCGATGGCGGCCGGGGCCGACATGGCGGCGTGCTCGATCCACAAGACCGGCGGGTCGCTCACCCAGAGCTCCATCCTGCTGACGCGCAAGCCCGTGAACCCCGACTATGTGCGCCAGGTCATCACGCTCACGCAGTCCACGAGCGCCAACTACCTGCTGCTGTCGTCCCTCGACATCGCGCGGCGCCGCCTCTTCTTCAAGGGGCGCGACGACTACCAGAAGACGATGGAGTTCGCCGACTACGCGCGCGACGAGGTGAACGAGCTCGGCGGATACCATGCGTTCGGCCCCGAGCTAGTCGACGGCGACGCCGTGTTCGCCTTCGACCGCACGAAGCTCTCGGTCCACACGCGCGACATAGGGCTCGCCGGCATCGAGGTCTACGACCACCTCAGGGACGACTACGGGATACAGATAGAGTTCGGAGACGTCGGCAACCTGCTCGCCATTCTGTCCGCGGGCGACCGCATGATGGACGTCGAGCGCCTCATCTCGGCGCTCGCCGAGGTCAAGCGCCTCCACGAGCGCAGCCCGGCAGGGCTCTTCGACCACGAATACATCGACCCCGACGTCTCCATGACCCCGCAGGACGCGTTCTACGCGAAGAAGCGCAGGGTGCCGATGACGGACTCCGTGGGGTTCGTCGCCGGCGAGTTCGTGATGAGCTACCCGCCGGGCATCCCGATCGTCGCGCCAGGCGAGCGCATCACGCCCGACATCCTCGAGCACATCCTCTTCGCCAAGGAGAAGGGATGCTTCATGACCGGCACCGAGGACATGAATTTGGATTTTATCCAAGTTGTGGCGTGAAGGAGGGAGAGATGAATAACAAACGGATTTGCTCAGACCTAACGGTCTTCGCTTTCCGAAACAGTGAGCGCCGTTAGGCGCGAACAAATCCGTTTGTTAAAATCATATCGACAGAAAGGAAACTCGTAATGGAACTTTGGTACACAGACGAACACACGCGCGACGTGCGCTTCTCGATGAAGGTGGTCGAGCAGATCGCCTCGAGGAAGAGCGCCGTGCAGCAGATAGACATCCTCGACACGCAGGCCTACGGACGCGTCCTCGTCCTCGACGGCGGACTCATGATCACCGAGAAGGACGAGTTCATCTACCACGAGATGATCACACACGTGCCCATGGCGGTACATCCGCGCGTCAGGAACGTGCTGGTGATCGGCGGGGGCGACGGAGGCACGGTGCGCGAGCTGACCAAGTACAGGTCGATCGAGTCCATCGACCTGGTGGAGGTGGACAAGCACGTGGTGCTGCTTGCGAGGAAGTACCTGCCGTTCACGTCCGCCAAGCTGAAGGACAAGCGGGTTAAGGTGTGGTTCGAGGAGGGCCTCAGGTACGTGCGCGGCAAGAAGGCCGAGTACGACCTCATCATCGTCGACTCGTCCGACCCGTACGGGCCTGCCGAGGGCTTCTTCACGCGCGAATTCTACGGCACGTGCTACAAGGCGCTCCGCGACGACGGCATCCTCATAAACCAGCACGAGTCCCCGTTCTACGCGGCGCACCAGAAGTCCGTGCGCGACGCGCATCGTCACATAGCCGTGGAATTCCCCGTGTCCACGGTCTACCAGTGCCACATCCCGAGCTATCCCTCCGGGCACTGGCTCTTCGGCTTCGCCTCGAGGAAGTACCATCCCATCGGCAACCTCGACGAGGAGCGCTGGAACAGGCTTCGGATCAGGACGCGCTACTATAACACCGCGCTCCACCGCGGCGCCTTCGCCTTGCCAAACTACGTGCTGGACATCCTCAGAGAGGAGGAACACGGGAAATGACGGCGCAGCTCAGCCAGTTCATCGGGTGCGACAAGCCGTTCGACGCGGCGAAGGTCGTCCTCTTCGGCGCACCCTACGACTCGACGACGTCCTTCCGCCCCGGGACGCGCTTCGGGCCTGCCGCGATGAGGTCGGAGAGCTTCGGGATAGAGACGTACTCGATGTTGCAGGACCGCGACATCGCCGAGGACGCGGCGGTGTTCGACTCCGGTGACTTGGAGCTTCCGTTCGGCGCGCCCGACCGCGCGCTCGACATGATAGAGGAGCGCGCGGCGGAGATCCTCGACGCCGGCAAGATACCGTTTCTTCTCGGAGGAGAGCACCTCGTGACCTTCGGCGCCGTCCGCGCCGTGGCGAAGCGACATCCGGGCCTAGTCGTCGTCCACTTCGACGCACACGCCGACCTCCGCGACGACTACCTCGGTGTGAAGCTCTCGCACGCCTGCGTACTGCGCCGCTGCCACGACATCCTTGGGGACGGACGCATCTTCCAGTTCGGGATCCGCTCCGGGACGCGCGACGAGCGCCAGTTCATGCGCGACGGACATGTCACGACGGAGCTGTTCTCCGACACGACGCTGCCGCAGGTCGTGGACGGGATAGGGCCCGATGCGCCCGTGTACCTCACGGTCGACATGGACGTGTTGGATCCGTCGGAGTTCCCGGGCACCGGGACGCAGGAGGCGGGGGGGCTCTCGTATGCGCGGCTCGTCGACGACGTACGGCTCGTGTGCTCGAAGCTCAACGTCGTCGCGCTCGACAACGTGGAGCTCTCGCCCGCGCTCGACCATACGGGGCGCTCCACCGCGCTCGCGTGCAAGTTCCTCCGCGAGGAGCTGCTGTCAATTCAAGTCTTTGCTGCGTAAACAGCAGCAAAGATTTCGAAGTACCTCGCCAATTGGGTGCAAAGAACTTTTTATGCAGAGTCAATGAGTTCTATCTGCAAACGGTCATTCTTTACTTGCGTCTTCGACGCAGACGACTTGGGGAGACTTTGGCGAAATGCCGCGGGCGGGAGGCTTTACGCCGAGCCCCGGACATGTCGACCTTGTCGACGGGCTCGTCGTAAACCCTCATCCTCCCGCCTGCGGCGTTTCGCTGTTGGCTGCAAGCACATGATCGGCGCGGCACGGGGTCGGGGGGATCAGGCTCTTAACCTCGGCACGTTGTCGAAGACAACAAGTCCGGTGCCGAGCTTAAAGCCGTCCGACCCCGCGCCGCGCACCAGTCGTTCCAAGTCGTCGCTGCGTAGCAGCAGCAAATCATAGGAGGGAGCGCACCCATTTGCCAACCAGAGTTGAACCTCTCCACTTTTCCACCATTCCACTTTTCCACCTCTCAACTTTTCAACGCGCCGAAGCGCCCTTGCGGCATGCGAGGGCGTTTTGCTATAATTCACCCGCTCCGTCCGAGAGGTCGGGGCGATAGATTTCCCGCGCGGGAGCGTCGCGTTTGTCGCGACCATTGCCGTTTGGGATTGCGTCGAGAGAAAGTGTAGGAAGCTGACGCGCTGTCGTGATGAACCTTTCGGTGGCGGCCAACTGAACTTTTCAGAATCCCGCTGTTGGACTTTTCAGATTGCTTGTGATATACTATTCAATGCCGAGATGAAAAGGAGAACGTAAGATGATTCAAAGATTCCTTGAACGCAATGTTTGTGAGGCACTTGACATTGCGCGTGTTGTTCATTTGACAGGTATTCGGCAATGCGGAAAGACAACACTGGTGGAATCTGCTGAGATTCCTCAGAAAGTTGTGCGTTCTCTTGACGACGCCATGCAGTTGCGCATAGCATCAGACGATCCAATGGGTTTTGTCAAGCGCGGCATGTCGCGAACAATGGTGATTGATGAAATTCAGAAGGAACCCAAGCTGCTTAATGCAATCAAGCATGTGGTTGACCATGATGCAGATCATGGTCAATACTTGATTACCGGTTCAGCAAACCTCTCGCTTATTGCGAAGGTCGGAGAGTCATTGGCCGGGAGGAAGATCACTTGTCGTCTGCGTACCCTTTCGCAAGCGGAGCTGGACGGACGTGCGCCGGATTTCCTTAAAAGGGCTTTTTCAGGAGACTTGCATCTTGACGTTCCAGCGGCTGACAAGCATGAGATAATAAGACGAGCGATCTTGGGTGGATTCCCCGGCGTGTTGACTCTTGATGCGCAGAATGCACGTTATCGGTTGCTGAATGAATACATTGACGACATTCTCAAGAAGGACGTGAAAGATGTTTGTGAAATCCGCAAGCTGCCCGTGCTGAGGCGATTGGTTAGGGAAATGATGGCGCGCAGCTCGAAATTCGCCAATACCGACGAGTTCGCGACTGGGCTTTGTGTCAGCAAGGTCACGATCGGCAATTATATTGCGGCGCTGGAGGCCGTCTATCTTTTTGACATGGTTCCCGCTTTTTCCGACAGTGATTATGGTCTGGTGAGCCGTCCAAAGTATTTCGCGGCGGACACTTCTCTTATTTCGGCAACCTTTGGCTATGATGCAGACGAGGTGTATCTCAATGACGACCGATGCGGAAAGCTGGTTGAGACCTGGGTTTATCAACAACTTGCCAGCATGGCAGACATCTCGTCTGATGTTGATATATGTCATTATCGCGACACTGGCAAGAGGGAGATAGATTTCATTCTCACGCATCGCAATGGTGATATGGTTGCGATAGAGGTCAAGTCTGGCAGCATTGCGTCAAAAAGTGATTTTCGCCATATCGTTCATTTTCGTGACAAAGTGTCGAAAGGACGGCTGAAGGCTGGCATTGTTCTTTATTCTGGTCAGATGGCGGTAGAGATGGGTGATCGCCTTTGGGCCGTCCCACTTGCGGCCCTGTAGCAGACCAAAATTCTACTGTTTGTAAGCGCTATTCTCTGCTTGCGTCTCCGACACAGCAGCAAAGATTTCGAAGCACCTCGCCAATTTTGAACGCCGAAGCGCCCTTGCGGCATGCGAGGGCGTTTTGCTATAATTCACCCGTTCCGTCCGAAAGGGCGGGGCGATAGATTTCCCGCGCGGGAGCGTTGCGCTTGTCGTGACCGCATTCCGCGTCTGGGATTGCGTTGCGTGAAAGCCTAGGAAACTATCACAAAATGACGCATCGAGAGGACACTGCCTTACGTGCAGTTTCGCCTCCTTCGGTGTTTCATTTTAGGTCCATCCTAGGCACCTCACGCGATGCATCGGAGGAGGTGTCATTTTCCCCGCGCCGAATCCGAGGGTAGGGCGGCGTGTCTCCACGCCGCCGAGACAGGGGGAAGAGGGGGTGAAGCAAATGAAGGCGATGAAGATTGGAGTAGTCCTGATAGCGGCGGCGCTGACGCAGTCGGCTGCTGCCGCGACCATGTACACCAACGAGGTGAATGGGATAGAATGGGTCTATACCCTTAGCGGCGGCAAGGCGACGCTCGGCGGTGGAAGTTCATCTACGCCTGCGCTTGTCGGCAATCCATCCGGCAGTGTCAAAATACCATCAGTCCTCGGTGAAACGCCGGTTGTTGCCATTGCGAGTGACGCATTCAGCGGGAAATCGGGAATCAAGGATCTGAGTGTCCCCAGTAGCGTCACGAACATTGGAAGTTGCGCTTTCCAAAATTGTTCAGCGGTGACAAATATCATTGTCTCAGACAGTGTCCAGTCCATCGGCTACGGAGCATTCGCTGGATGTGTGTCGCTGGAGTCCCTGACGATTCCGTTTGTTGGGTCACGTCGTGGAAGCGCTAATGGGTCTGGCGACAACTTCGGATATGTGTTCGGATCGTATATTTCTGCCGGCAGCGGAAGCAAAAGCGTCACGCAGCACTACTACAGTGGAAACAGCGTGTACAACACAAGTTACTACATCCCGAACAGTTTGACATCTGTCGTAATTGTCGATGAAACGCTTGTACGACCTTATGCGTTCGAGAACTGCACGATGCTGACAAACATCGTAGTGAATCCTGCCGTTTCTGGCATTGGGCCATATGCGTTTAGCGGGTGCTCTGGGCTTCGGTCGTTCGTCGTGCCAGATGCTGCGAAATGGATTGACGGCTACGCCTTTAGCGGATGTTCGACGCTCACTGAATTGGTTGTTCCTGCGAACGTCAATGCCATCGGATCATACGCCTTCCAGAATTGCGCCAATCTTGCTTCTATACGCATCCTCTCTGATTATGTCGCCATTGACCAGTACGCATTTTATGGTTGCCCTGCATCAATCTTCGACACGACTTCGGTCTCTGGGTTGAAACTGATGGACGGTTATGTAGTCGGCACAGAATCAACGCTCTCAGGCGTGGTAGATATTTCCGCGATGAGAGGGGTTATGGCCAACGCCTTTTCTGGCAACACGAAGATTACGCGAGTAGTTCTTCCTGAAGGTATGACGCTTATTCCTGCAGGTGCATTCTCCGGCTGCTCGTCTATGACAAGCATCACCATACCAGATACGGTAAGATCCATAGGTTCGAGTGCGTTCAGCGGCTGCTCGTCGCTTACGGGCATCACGCTCCCTGACGCTGTGACAAGTATTGGCGATTACGCTTTCAATGGCTGTAGAAATCTTACTTCGATTATCTTGCCCGAGAATGTGCAGAGTGTTGGATATTATGCGTTCGCTTCCTGCACTTCTCTAAGGAGCGTGACAATCCCCACGACGCTGAAAACGATTGGCACGAGTGCCTTCAGCGGCGACTCTAATCTTGTAACAGTCAATATCAGAGACCTCACAGCCTGGTGCAAGATCATATTTTCTGATGCCTATTCCAATCCGGTATTCTATTCCCATGCATTGACGCTTAACGGAGAAGTCATACATGACCTTGCTATCCCCGACGGACTATCCCGACTTCATGATTATGCATTCTACAACAACTACGCATTGACAAGCGTTGCTGTGCCGGGCGGCATTGCAGAGATTCCGCGTTATGCGTTCTACCGTTGTGGCGGCATTACAAATGCCGTGCTGCCGGAGAGCGTTGCCAACATCGGCTCATGCGCTTTCCAGGGGTGCACAAATCTTACTGCCTTCCCATTCCCCACGGCGGTAACAAACATTGCCGTCTACGCATTTGCCGAGTGTTCTGGCCTTGCCGCTTTGGAGTTGCCGTCCGGCCTTCGCACGATCGGGGACTATTCCTTCCAGAAATGTCATGGGATATCCGATGTTGAAATCCCTCAAAGTGTCGTCAGCGTCGGGCAGTATGCGTTCAACACTTGTACGAATCTTGCCAACGTGACTGTTCACAATGGTCTGACCAGCATCGGCAACAGCGCCTTTTCGGGTTGTGCAAGACTTACCGTTTCGCTGGCAGATGATGTCGGGACGATTCCCTCCAATCTTTTCCGCTACTGCGGAGGAATATATGATGTAGAATTCTCCGGGTCGGTGACGAACATCGCATCTTCAGCTTTCTACGGATGTTCGTTGATAACCCGTCTCAATCTGCCGGACTCGCTCAAGCGGATTGCCGACTATGCGTTCTACGGTTGCACTGCGCTTGGCGGGGTCGTCATCCCAGAGGGCGTGACGAGCATCGGGCAATACGCTTTTGGCAATTGTACGAAGCTGACGCGCGCCGTGATACCTTCTACCGTGAAAAGCGTCGGACAATATGCGTTCAGCGGTTGTTCGCGGCTGGCATCCATCGATCTCGCGGAAGGGGCGACCTCTGTCGGTAATTATGCTTTCCAGAATTGTACCAGTTTGACGAATGCCGTCATCCCTGCCACCGTGACGACCGTCGGTGAAAATGCCTTCAATGGGTGTACTGGCATGAAAACAGTGTCCTTCCCCGATGGACTCACAACCATTGGCAACTACGCTTTCCGCAATTGCAGAAGTCTTTCCGCGCTTGACATTCCGTCCTCCGTCAGGAAAATAGGAGAGTATGCGTTCGAGGGATGCAACGCTCTTCAGAACCTCTCAATTCCAGATGGCGTGGTGACGATTGGAAACCATGCGTTTTACGCCTGCACAAATCTGGTGTCGCTGTCAGTTCCCGCAAGTGCGACAAACATCGGCTGGTATGCGTTTGCCGCCTGCAGCAACCTGACGCAGGTGACGCTCTTGACGACTCCGTCGCGTGTCATTCCAACGACAGACTTGGCGATGGAAGGTTCCGATTGGAGTGTTGTCGATGGCGATACAATTCGGGCTGATTCTCCGAAGCTCTTCAGCCAGATGGCACAGGAAGCGATTGGTCAAGGCGTCCTTTCGTTTGAGTGGAGAACACCTGGATACTGGTATCGCTGGAATAACCAAGACTACTTTTCTACCTATGGATATTTCAATTTGTCTGTCGATTATTGGTATTCTGAATATAGTTCCGGATCGTATTATTCGGGTTCATGCGATTCGGAAACATGGTCCACGGTGGCAATTTCGACATCAAGCAGTAACAGGCATACGCTTGATTGGGATTTCTACTGGGTTCCTGATGGCATGCTCAGCGAAGGGATTGATCCTTCCGTGGGCTTTGGCAGTATCCGTTCGCTTTCCTTTGTCCCTACCCGCGCCAGCGGCAACTCCGGTGTTGATGGCACGGTTGTCGGCGCGTCGGCCTTTGAGGGATGCGTCAAATTGGAACGAGTTGACATTGAGGATGTCGGTGCCTGGTGCGGAACGATCTTCGAGAACGCCTGGGCCAATCCGTTGCGCTACGCAGGCAAGCTCTTCGTCGGAGGATTGGAAGTGCGCAACCTCGTCATTCCTGACACGGCGAACGCCGTCTCTGGATGGGCGTTCGCCGACTGTGGCGGAATTACGAACATCGTGTTCCCCGAGGGCATTGCCAGCATCGGCACGCATGCATTCCAGAATACGGCCATTGAAGACATCGCCTTGCCGTCGTCCGTCACGAATGTCGGTACTTTCGCCTTTGCCGGTTGCGATGGCGTGAAGTCCATATCCATCCCTGTAGGATTGAGGAAAATAAACGACTTTGCCTTCTCTGGACAGACAAAAGTCACGTCTGCCACGTTGCCCTCCTGTACTGCTCTCTCAAAGTTCTTGCCGGACTCGCTCAGTACCATCCGCACGATCACGATAGCAGACGGCGAGACGGAAATCGTTGACGATGCTTTCGCGGGTTGTACGGCGCTTGAATCCATCCGCATCCCAGACACCGTGCAAAAGATAGGACAGAATGCGTTCAGGGATTGCACACATCTGACTTCTGTGTTGATTCCTTCGACAGCGAATGTCGTTTGGTACAATGCCTTTGACGGTTGTCTGAGATTGCATGAGATCGTTGTTGGCGACGGCAACGCCTCGTACTCTTCCGAAGACGGTGTCCTCTTTGATAACCGTAGTCAGGCTCGGTTGCTGACCCGTTGCCCAGAGGCGATTGCGACCAAGGATTATTCGATTCCCGATGGCGTGGGACGAGTGGGGGGATATTCTTTCCAGGATTGCGCCGGCATTGAAAATGTGGCGATTCCGGCATCGGTGACAAACATCGGAACACGGGCATTCAGAAATTGCAGTTCGCTCACAGCCTTTGAGGTCGCCGATGAAAACCCCGCCTACAAGTCCATTGACGGCGTTCTTTTCACGAAGGACGGCAGGACGTTGCTGCGATTCCCCCCGGCGAAATCGGGACACTACGACATTCCCGACGGCGTTGAGACCATCGCCATGTATGCGTTCGAGGGGTGTGGGCGGCTATCCAGCCTGTTGTTCGGTGCGGACGTGAAGTACATCGAGTCTCGCGCCTTTGACGGATGCACATTCCTTGCCCAGGCGGTTCTGAATGACGGACTCAAACGTATTGATGACTATGCCTTTAACGGTTGCACTTCTCTTGCGGCGCTTACCATCCCTGAAAGCGTCACATCGCTTGGAGAGGGGGTATTCGACAGTTGCGACCAGCTTGAAAGCCTGTCAGTTCCGGAGAACATCGCAGTTAAGCCGAAGGGAATAGGCGGGTGTGTCCGCGGCAATGTTTCACTCTATCGCGGATGCATCTATAATGTCACAAATGAATTGATCGTGACAGGTGGTGCAACGTTGAAGATTCCGTCCGGTGTCGTGCTGAAGATGCATGACTGGCACTCGATAATCGTTCTCAAGGGAGGACGACTCGTCACTTCCGGCACACGTGCCGCTCCTGTCGTAATAACATCATACAGCGACGATGAATTTGGCGGCGACACGAACGGAGACGGAAACGCAACGAGTCCGCAGGGGGGCGATTGGGGCGGCATACGCATACTTGGCGAGGCGGAACTCGCCTATACGCGCATCAGATACGGACAGCAGGCGTATTATGGCCCAGGTGTCATCAGTGTTTCGGATTATCAATATTACGACGATTACTATTATTGGGACTTTGATGCTGAATGGATGGACTTTGCAAACTACTATGATGACGATGCTCGATTGACGATGGATGGTTGCGTGGTTGAACATTCAACGGTCGACTCGTGGACTGTTGGCGTCAGCAATGAAGGTGGAAGCGTTGTCGCTCGGAACTGCGTGTTCTTCGATCTGCCGTCCGGGGTCGCCGGTTATGCGCAATACAGTGGCAATAGCTACACCATGGCAGACCAGACGAACCATTTCGTCAACTGCGTGTTCCATGGCTGCAACAGCATCGTCATGGACGACTGGTACAACGTTGACTCCACCGCCGCCGTTTTCGACAACTGTGTTTTCTCGGAAATGGTTGAATGGGTGGGTGGTTACGGCGAGTCGATCCCGTCCGACCTCGCCTTCCGCAACTGCTGCTTCTGGAACCCGGAGGATGACGAGTTCTATCCGATCCAGACGAACGCCTTGATTGGCGTGGCTGGAAACGTCTGGGGCAATCCGCGCTTTGAGAATGCCAACGTCGGCGATTTCCATATCAAGGCCGGATCAGCGTGCATCGATGCTGGACGCGAAGATCTCGCCCCCGCACGCGACTACTTCGGACAGCCGCGCAATGGTGCGCCGGATATTGGCATCCATGAAGTTCAACTCCGTCCGGTGAACGATGTTGACCTTGCCGCACTGGCAATTTCCGGCGATGCGGAAGCCTCCATTGGCGGAACGATCACGGTCATGTGGACGGTCGGGAACGTCAGCACCACAAACATCGTGGACGAGTGGAGAGACATTATCGAACTTGTCGATTCCACCGGACGCTCTGTCGAACTTGGACGCCGGACAGTCATGGGTGGACTGAACGCCGGTGCCAACCTCTCGTTCTCCGCGACCTTCCCCGTCCCCTCCATGTCGCCGGGAACGGCACGCCTTCGCCTCAAGGTGAACCCCTACCGCGACATCTACGAGGGAACGCTTACGGCGAACAATGTCTGCCTGTCTGAAGCCACCGTCGAGATTGTCCTCCCCGCATACGACCCGGTCGCGAATTCCAGTTTTGAACTCCGTGCGGGCGGTAGCGTCGCTCTTCGTGTTCCCGCCGGAAGCGGGACGACGGCTTTCAAACTCACCGGGAGCGGAAACGCATCGATTGCCGCCTACGCGCTGGCGGGCGGCGTTCCGGCGGGACTTCGCTACGACGTTGCGGCGGTACCGCTTGCCGACGGCTCGCTCCTGCTCGTCCTCCCGAAGAACGCCGCCGAAACGGATTACAACATAGCGGTGTTCAACGACGGCACCTCGTCGGCGACCGTGAGCATGGAATCGGTGACGGAATCCGTGTCCATACTTGAAGTCGCCCCGGCTCGTCTCGCGAACACGGGAGAAGGGCATCTGACGATCATTGGAACTGGCATGGATCGCGTCTCTGCCGTCCGTCTCCAAGGAGCGCGGACAATCGAAGCAACCAAATTCCGTGCCGATTCGTCGGCGAACCTCTCCGCCACATTCGACCTGTCCGGCGCGACTGTCGGCGGTTACTCCGTTGTCCTCGTGGATGAAGACGGCGCGACATATCGCACAGGCAAGACCGTCGAAGTTTACAATCCCAAAATCGGCCCGAAACTGGAAGCATGGCTTGAACTGCCGTCCGCTACCCGACAGGGGCGTATTTATACGGGGCGTATCTGCTACCGCAACTCTGGTGATGAGGATATGCTGTCGCCCTGCTTGTCCCTTACGGTTGCAAACGCATTGATTGGATTGATATCGGATGAACTCTCATTTACAAAGTTTGATGTCCTTGCTATTGGTGCCATTTCTCCGTATGGGATACTAAAGACCGGCGAGGAGAACCATATTGATTTTGTGTTCAAGTCTGGGGCGCAGCCACAGTTTAGTTTGACGCATTTGAACGGAGCCACTGAAACATGGAGATTATCAGAATCTGCAATGTCTGATGCCGCAACCGTTCTTAATTCAAGAGGTCGTCGAGTGGTTTCGTTAGAAACGTTGCAACCTTATTTTGAAGCGATTGTAAATGGTGACGAGAATCGTGCTGCAATTTGCGGGCACGTCGTAGTGTCTGGAACGGCTACATCGGCGATAACGGTTACTGCGGAAACCAAGGACGGGGAAACTGTGGCAACTGACGAAGTGGATGAGAATGGCGTTTTTGTCCTTGATGGATTGGCGAATTCCACCAACTACGTGGTGAAAGTCGCGGGTGGTGCTGTTGCTGATGCCGTTTCTGTTGGGATGCCCTCAACTGGTGATTACACTGGATTGATGATAATGGCAACAGCCACGAGGAGGTTGTTGGTTTCGGTAGAAGGAGTGCCGGACGGAGAGTCTGTTTGTGGTGTATTTGCATTTTCTGTTGGAATTGATGGAGAGGTCGTTCATTGTGAATTGACCAATAAAACGACTGTGGCGTATGCCTCTACGAACATCTATGATGTCATTTACTATACGGCTACGCTAGATTCAGGACGAGTGGATAGCGGATGTTTTGTCGTAAGCCCGTTTGATGACCAAGTAGGCGAGGAAGCGACGATTGACTTTACCGATGCTATTGTCGTGAGAGGACGACTCCTCGACAATGATGGGATGCCGCTTTCCGATGGCGTCGTCCGAATTAGAGCGGAAGATTTTACGGTTCTTGTAGAGGGGTTTGTCGCGGATGATGGAACTTACGTTATTGGTGGACTTGATGCCGGACGATACGTGATTGATGCTTATGCGCGAGGGCGGACCTCTCCGTCTGCGACGATTGCAATTGAGGAAGGCGGGGAAGACATAGTTTGTGATTTGACATTGCCTGATGTTGTAGGAGGGACAATCCAGTTTGAGATTACATCCAATGCGGAAGAACGGTCGTTGGTTCTGGAGAATTGCAATAGCGACGTTTCAGATTATCTTGTGGTTTCAAATGGGGTATTTACGATAGCAAATGTTCCAAGCGGTAACTATGATGCCTATTTGATTGATACGGAGGGGCATCTTGTTTCGCCAGTAAAGCGGCTGACAGTTGATGACGGAGATATGATTTCCGAGTCGTTGGCTGAAAATGCTGATGTGTCCGTTTCTGGGTCACTCTTGGATTCTGCTGGGAATGGTGTACAAGGGGTGATTGTCTTTTCACCCCTGAAGGGGAGTTCATATCGCATAGAGACGGCAGGAGATGGGAGTTTTGAGACAGATGTCCCATCTGGTAAGTATTGGCTCGTTTGTTCCGCAACGGACTGCGACATTAAGTCGTGCTTTGTGGAGTTGAAAAACAATAGCGTGCTTACCGTTCGACTTGGGGAAGAAGAAACAATAAATGATGCTGATCCCGAGGAAGAAGTGTTGGATGAAAGCGAAGTGGAAACCACATCTGTTTCAGGTGTCGCAAATGTGGACTCTGGCGTTACGGTAGAATTCTTGTCCTCAGATAAGCAAATTCTTGCTTTGTATGATGTGTTTTCTCCCAATGGAGTATACACTTTGAACAATGTCCCAGTACAATACGCACATGTCTGGATTACGGATAGCTATGGTCGTGGTAAATTGCTGTCCAAAGAAGATTTCACGGCAGAGCAATCGCGGATTGAAATCCAAGATGCGGAATTGAAAACGGTTAAGGTTAGGGTGTTTGGTGATAATGAAAAGACAATTCCACTGCCTAATGTGAATGTGTTTTTGACAGGAGTTTGTTCAAATGTGATTTCAAGAGCCACGGATGCAAGTGGCGTGGTGGAATTTAAGGTGACAAGAGGGCAATATTCCATTTTTGCATCAAGAGTTTTTGTTGGCGAGGGTGTGGACACCATTGTAAACATTGCAGGTGAAGATAGTGTAATTGAATATGTGTTGTATGATGCAGTAGCTGCTTCTGCTTCGACTTGGTTTGCAAAGAGAGATGATAGAACAGGGCGGATGATGTCTGCAAGGTTGTTAAGTACTTTGGTTGTTACGAAATCAAAAGCTCATCTGACATTGACAAAAGGTATTAGCCCAAACATTTGTAATTTTGGATCGGGAATGAGGGATAATGATGTTGCAAGAAGGTTGGGCCTTTTGAATGGCTATTTTCAACATATCGGGAAATTGGAACATTATATTAGCGCGGCGACAGAAATGTATCGGGACGAGCCTTCTTTTAAGTGTGAACATAACCTAACGATTTGGAAACGTTATAAGATAGCTCGCATAAAGTTGGCTCTTCGGAGTTTTTAGTGGAAAGTGCCGCTTGAAAGTCGCTGTTTGAAACTCCGACGGTTGGCGTTCTCGCTACCGCTCCACCGCTTCGCGCCATGCAACCGCTCTGCATTTGCGGTATAATGTCCGCATG
>JAFRBA010000173.1 GCA_017405115.1 Kiritimatiellia bacterium | reverse complement strand
GGCCGACGCTACGGCGGCGGGTCTGGCAGGCGCGGCATTCGGCCCTGGCTTCGCGGACGCCGCCGGCTGCGCATCGCCGGACTTCATGGCACGCACCGCGCGCATCAGCTCCTCTATCGTGGCAGTGGTGGCCAGGCGCGAGGCGCGGATAAGCGACATCTCGATGAGCGTGCGGGCGCTAAGCACGTAGCGCAGCTTGTCCTCCATCTCCACAAGCTGGTCGCAGATGCGGAACACCCGGTTCGGGTCGATGCCACGCGCCTGCTCGACAAGTGTCCGAACCTGGTCCGGCGTCGCCGCCAGCGACGGGGTCTCGGGCCCAAGCGCCTGCACCACGGCCAGGTTCCGGAAATGCTGGAGAAGCTCCCCTGAGAGGCGGCGCATGTTCCTGCCGGACGACTCGAACAGGTCTATCGCCTTAAGTATCTCCGCGACGTCGCCCCTGAGTATCGCGCCGGCGAGCCCCTCAAGGGCGGAACGGCTCACGAGCCCGAAGACGCCGAGGGCGTCCTCCTCCGTCACCTTGTCGCCACGGAACGCGACGAGCTGGTCCAGCGACGAGAGCGCGTCGCGCATGCCGCCCTCCGCGCCGCGTGCAATCGCCAGGAGCGCGTCCTCCTCGGCGTCGATGCCCTCCTGGGAGCAGACGTGCCTGAGGCGCGAGACGATGTCGTGCGTCTGTATGCGCCGCAGGTCGAACCTCTGGCAGCGCGACACGATCGTGGCGAGAACCTTGTCGCCCTCCGTCGTGGCGAAGACGAAGCGGACGTGCGGCGGCGGCTCCTCGAGCGTCTTCAGGAGCGCGTTCCACGCGGCGTTCGAGAGCATGTGGCACTCGTCCACGATGAATATCTTGAAGCGCGACGAAGCCGGCCTGAACTGCACCGAGTCGATTATGGGCTTTACGTCCTCGACCTTGTTGTGCGACGCGGCGTCCAGCTCGACCACGTCCAGCGAACGGCCAGCTGCGATCTCCTGGCAGTTCGCGCACTTGCCGCACGGCTCCGGGCCGTTCGGCGAGAGGCAGTTGAGGGCCTTCGCGAAGATGCGCGAGAGCGTGGTCTTGCCGATTCCGCGCGGCCCGATGAAGAGATATGCGTTCGCGATTCGGCCTGACTCTATCGCGTGGCGGAGGGTGCGCACGACGGGCTCCTGCCCGACGACGTCCGCAAACGTCATCGGACGGTACTTCAGCGGCAGGGCGAGGTGACGCGGCGCTGCGGAACTGTCGGCCATAGGTGTCTCTCCCCGTCGCGCGCTCACCCGAAGAAGTTGCCCATTGCGCGGAACTTGGCGTACCGCGCCTCGACCAGCTCGTCGACCGGCACGTCCGCGAGCTCTCCGAGCGCCGAGAGGACGGCCTTCTTCACCGCCGCCGCGGCCGCGGCGTGGTCCTTCTGCGCGCCTCCGGCAGGCTCCTTCACGACCTCGTCTATCACCCCGAGGCGCTTGAGGTCCGGAGCCGTGATCTTCAGGGCCTCCGCGGCCTCAGGGGCCTTTGCACCGTCGCGCCAGAGGATGCCTGCGCAGCCTTCGGGCGATATCACCGAGTAGACCGCGTTCTCAAGCATCAGCACTCGGTCGCCCACCGCAATCGCAAGCGCGCCGCCCGAGCCGCCCTCGCCCGTCACGACGACTACGATCTGCGTGCGCAGGCGCGAGAAGAACTCGAGCGACTTCGCGATGGCCTCGGCCTGCCCGCGCTCCTCCGCCTCGCGGCCGGGGTACGCACCGGGCGTGTCCACGAAGGTCACGACAGGAAGGTGGAACTTCTCGGCTAGCGCGGCAAGGCGCATGGCCTTGCGGTAGCCGTCAGGGTTCGCCATCCCGAAGTTGGCCGCCATGTTCTCCTCGACCGTCGAGCCCTTGTTGTGCCCGAGGACGAGCGCCTTGACGCCGCCCATGGTCGCGAAGCCGCCTACGAGGCCCCGGTCGTCGCTGACAAGGCGGTCGCCGTGCAGCTCCTCGAAGTCCTCGCACATCAGCCTGATGAAGTCGCGCAGGTGCGGGCGCCCCGGGTCGCGCGCCAGCTTCACGCAGTCCATTGCCGTTTTCTTCGCCATGGTCAGAACCCCCAGTATGAAAGCAGTTTCGCGATGAACCCCTTTAGTTCGCGCCGCTCGACGATGCGGTCTATGAACCCGTGCTTCTCCAGGTACTCGGCGGACTGGAAGTCCGGCGGGAGCTTCTGGTGTATCGTGTTCTCTATGACGCGCCGCCCGGCGAAGCCGATGAGCGCGCGCGGTTCGGTGAGGTTGACGTCGCCGAGCATCGCGTAGGAAGCGGAGACGCCGCCCGTGGTGGGGTCGGTAAGCACGCTTATGTACGGAAGGCCCGCCTCCTTGAGGCGCGCGATCGCGGCGGAGGTCTTGGCCATCTGCATGAGCGAGAGTATACCCTCGTGCATGCGCGCGCCGCCCGAGGCGGAGAAAAGCACGAGGGGGCGCCGTTCCGCGACCGCCTGCTCGCATGCACGCGCGATGCGCTCGCCGGTACCGGTGCCCAGGCTGCCGCCCATGAACGAGAAGTCCATGACGCCGAGCATCGCGGGGTGGGACGCTATCTTGCACGTGCCAATCACCACGGACTCGGTTTCTCCGCTCTTGGCGATCGTGGCCTCGACCTTGTCGCGGTAGGCGCCGGTCGCGTCGTGGAAGTCCAGGTGGTCGGAGTAGGACACCTCGCGGAACACCTCGGAGAACGTCCCCTCGTCCGCAATCTGCGCGATGCGCTCTCGGGCCGACAGCCGCCCGTGGTAGTTGCACTTGGGGCAGATCGACCCGTTCTTCTTCCACGCGGACTTCTCGAAGTGGCTCTTGCACTTCGGGCACACGGCCCACAGCGCCTTCGCCGCCGGAATCTTCGGCTTTTCAGTCTTTGGCTCGTACCAGCTCATGCTGATTCCTCTCTCGTACTGCTCATTCTCCCTGTGAGTGTGTATTATCCTAAAAAATGCTGGCTGCGTCAATAGGGCAGCGAAGAATCGCGGGAGGCGAGGTCGGCTTCGACGCACTTCTAGCCGTAGTTGACATCGAAGACCATCCTGCCCGTGTCGCTTTCGCGACTCTGGCAAGGTTCAAGTATCAGTTATTGCAGGCGGAACATTAAACCGTGGTTGGTGGCCGTGACGTGGAACTGCTCGCCGGAGCGGATGTTTTCGCCGCGCCCGACGAGACGTACCATGTTCCAGCCAGCGGGGAACGCCCACGCCCGCGCCATGCCCTGGAGCGTCGGAAATAGCACCTCCTCGCCATCGCGGAATGCGATCTCCCTCACGAGCCCGCCCGTGCGGAGGCGAATCGTTCCGACGAGACTGTGCGTACCTTCCGCCGCCGAAAACGACACCCGCTCGCCAGTCGCGGTGTTCATCACGAACCACTCTCCGCAGTCCCATCCGGCGGAAAGTCCGATTTCATCGACCGAAAGAGTGCCGTCGCCGTCGGCGTCCGCGCCAAACGCAATTTCGACGTTGTTCGATGCCGTGCCCGAAAACGTCAGCTCGAAGGAGTATTCGCGCGACCCCTGAGCAGAAACCGCCATGTTCGTCACCACCTGCGTGTCGAGATGTTGGACAGGCGGAAGAACTGGCCGGATATCGGCAGCAGCGGCGACCGTCGCAAAGAAGACGGCAATTGAAGAAAAAAGTTGGCTCTTCTTCGAGCGGTTGAGCGTCGTGTTTAGCATTCGTCTCATATTATACAAAACTCTCACTTCAGATTGGCGCACGGCGGGACTTCATTGCGGCCATGTTTCCTATTGCGGTTTCGAAGGGTGTTCCGCAATGCGCCGCCATCCTCAATGTTGACATCGTTCTCTACAGGATTGAAACATCCATCGCTCATGGTCATATACTCTTTGCCCGAAAACCATTGCCCAAGTAGTTTGCCGTAGTGCGCCCCAACAAGCTTGCCATGCTCGTCAATCCGCGTGCGCGTACGAAAGACTATATAGGAATCGCTGTCAAGAATATCCCAATGCCTTTTAGCTCCGGGTGATTGTTCTTTGACATACGAAAATTCAGTTCTATATACAGCATTTGAATCTGCAATGTACGTCGTGGTCAATTCCGATGACTTGTCAACCTTCATTTGATATCCCCCGGCATAAGGATTGTTTGTAAAAGAAACATCCATAGCATACCTATAATCGTGCAATCCCTTTTTCATGGCCGAGAATCTAAGCAAGACATCAGCGCATCGGCCTTTCCCGTATGGAAACGTCCACTCATTGCGTTCAAAGTCAAAGCCGAGCCATTCGTCGAACTTAGGGATTTGATAACCACTCATCGAGAGTGGGAATGCATGAAGTTTACATGGATTCGCAATCTTCTTCATGACAACAGTGCGTACGCTGCCGTAGGGATGCCACTTGCCATCGCGCAAACTATGCCTATAACCATAGTTTTCGGATAAGAATTCTGAGTCATAATACCCATCTTTGGTTATATCGCATCTGATTCTATTTGTGCACTTACCTTGTATAACGAAGTCCCCATTAGTGTTTGTCGTACCACGTATGGGAATGAAGTCTGTATACCCATCGCCGGTTTGCAATCCTCCCCAGACGCTCGCTGCAGCCACAGGCAGACCATCTTGATCCACAACATGCAAGCACTCTTTGGCCAATGCACCATGTGTGCGAGCCTTGAGCAGCAACACCTCTTCCGCACTTGGCCACGACGCCATCAGAAGTAGGGAAAATGCAAAGTGCATTACAGGAACATTTGTGTTCATTTTAGATATCCTTTCGTTGCAAGGTCTATAAAGAATGGATAAAGATAGAAGAACGCCATGTCCTTCATGTCCGAATGGAGCCACTTTTGGCCGTAAACCTCATTTGTTCGCCCCCAGCCATTTGGTCTGGTACTATTTGTAGCATCATCTAAATCAACATTGTTGTCATCAAATGGGCTTGACCCTCCAATCGGAGCAGACACAGCCGGAACATATTTTGCAAGGGACAGCCAGACATCGTCCTGAGATGCGTTGCGGTTGTTGAGCGACGTTCCGCCACAGCTGAACACCGGGCTGTTCGTTATAGAACAGTCCGCCGCCATCGCATTGGCCTGGGCTGCAGTATAGTACTCCTGCACGGGTTCTCCGCCAACGGTCTCATACCAGCAGTGGAAGCCCCAGCCACCTTTGAACGTTCCGGCCATCGGGTCAATGCCCTTGCGAGTCTCCTGCTTCTGCCAGCTATGGGCCTCTTCCGTAATGTTCAGGTTGACAAACGGCCAAGTCCATGAAAGTGTCGGCCAATGGAAAAGTCCCGCAGTCAAACCCGGTGGCGTCTCCGCCTCCATGAACACAAGATCCCCCGACGAGTAGTAGTTGTACACCGTCCCTGCGTTGCCAAGCGCGGCGGAGAAGTAGTCGGGCCAGCCCATCCTGCCGCGCGCGTCGGAAGTGTCGTTCTGGAACCACCGGAACCAGTTCGCCGCCCAGCAAGCGTTCGTGTAGCTGTGCCAGTCGGACGGCACGTACTTCGCCTTGACCGCCGCGTCTGCGTTCTGGAGCGTGCCGTCCACAGCCTCCGACGCGACAGCCGCGTTGAACATAAAATATTTTCCGACCTCCAGACCCTGCCGCAGCGCCTCCGCCGCGACCATGTTGCCGAGGGAATGCGCCAGCACCACGCGCTTCGACGAGACCGGCTGCGTAGCCTCGACGCAGCCCTTGAACGCCGCCGCCGTCTTCAATGCGTGGTAGACGTCCTGGTGGTAGTGGAGCCCGTTGAAGGTGCTTCCCGCGAGATTGTAGTCGCCGTACCACGAAAAACCGTGGAAGCGCGCACGTGAACCGGATAGCCACAGCCGCTTGAACACCTGCCGCGACCAGTTGCGCGCATCGGCCTCGGATACGTTGAAGCCGTGCAGGAAGAACACGTCGACGTCGCAGGTCTCAGCGTCCGGCATGTTCCACGGCTCGCCAGTCCTGTCGGGAATCGACGAGGAGCCTCCGCATACGTAACGCAGGCCGCGCCAGCGGTACATAAAATCAACCGAGGACACCGCCAGCGGCAG
>JAFRBA010000172.1 GCA_017405115.1 Kiritimatiellia bacterium | reverse complement strand
GGCATCGCCGGCGTGAACGCCGCCTCCGGCGCCCTCGAAGCCTGCTACGTCCACGCCTGGTTCGACAACGTCTCCAACGTGAACATCACCCGCGGCGCCATCTGCGGCTCGAACGCCGGCACCGTCCGCCGCTGCGGCGGCCTGCACGACAACCGCAACTACTTCGACGGCGCCGTCGGCTCCGGCACCGGCACCGTCGAGGACACCTCCTTTCCCGCCGCCTCCGCCTTCTCCAGCGGCGAAGTCTGCTACGCCCTCAACGGCGGCGTCACCGACGGCTCCCAGCCGTGGTATCAGAACCTCGATTCTTGGGGCTTTGAAGGCGGCCTCCCGGTTTTTGCCGGCCCGACGGTCTATCTCCATGGGAGCAAGGGTTACGTCAACACCGTCGCCCACGATTGGACGATCACCTTCGCCGAACCCACACCCGACTACTCGAACTTCGTCTGGGCGGTGACCTGCCGCATCTGCGGCGAAACGCATACCGTCTCCACGAACGGCACCGCCGCAGTGACGCGCGAGCCGACCTGCACCGAACCGGGGCAGACCACCTGGACCTACCGGATGCCCAAGAACGACTACTTCAACTATGTTTCTGATTCCACCGCCGTCCAGCTCGCCCCCGCCGCCCTCGGCCACGACTGGGGCGCGCCCGAATACAGTTGGTACAGCGCCCCGCAAGGGACTTTTTGCCACACCTTCCGCACCTGCGCCCGCTGCGACGCCACGACGAACGAGACCGTCGCCGCCACGCTCGTTTCCTCCCTCGCCCCCACCTGCACCGCGCCCGGCACGAACACCTGTGCCGCCGCGTTCGCCTCGCCCCTCTTCGCCCCGCAGACCAACGCCTTCGAAGTCGCCGCCCTCGGCCACGCCTGGGGCGAGGCGACCTACGTCTGGGCGGTGGACCATTCCTCCGTCACCGCCTCCAACGCCTGCACCCGCTGCGGCCAGACCGTGCAGGAGACCGCCGCCACCACGATCTCCGCCACGACCGCCCCCACCTGCACCGAACCCGGCACGATGACGCTCGCCGCCGACTTCTCCTCGCCCGCCTTCTCTCCGCAGAGCAAGACCATCGGGGCGGATCCCGCCCTCGGGCACGACTGGGGCGCGCCCGTCTGGAACTGGAACGCCGACTACACCGCCGCCACCGCCACGTTCGCCTGCTCGCGCTGCGACGAGGCGGAGACCGTCGCCGCCGCCGTCGCGCACGCGCCCGGCGAAGGCGACGCCACGAACTGCACCGCCACCGTCGTCCACCACGGCGAGACCTTCACCGACACCGTCGTCCTCCGTCCGCCCGTCACCTACATCGACGCGGACGGCGTCGAACGTCAATGCATCCGCTACACCGTCCTCCTCTACGATAACGGGTGGTACTCATACGGCGAAGAGGGCGCCGAAAACTGGTATGTCGTCTCCAGCAATGTCACGAGTGGCCTACCATTCAACTTCCACGACGCACACGCCCACCTGATCCTCTGCGACGGCGCGACGCTGACCGCATCCAACCCGGGCGGCTACTTTGCCATCTGCGCCGACGGCAGCCTGACGATCTACGGACAGTCCGGCGGCACCGGTGCGATTTTCGCGTCCGCCGACATCCACGCCATCGTTGCCGACGACAACATCACCCTGAACGGCGGAATCGTGGAGGCCACCACGCCCGATCCGGACGTCTACGACGGCATCCGGGCGGGGATCGCCACGATCAACGGCGGCGTCGTGCGCGGCTCCATCTGCGGTGGCTGCGGCGTCACCGTGAACGGCGGCGTGGTCGAATCCTCCATGCTCAGCACCTTCAACAGCTACGACATCGTCCTTGGCTGGACGAACGCCACGGACAGCATCACCGCCGCCGCCTACTCCGCCCGCTCCGTCTCCGTCCGCGCCGGGCAGCGCTTCTGGAACGGCGAGGAGTTCGTCGGCGACGGTGAACTCGCGGGCAGGACGCTCACGCCAGCCTACGAAATTACCTACGCGCTCAACGGCGGAAGCGTCGAGGGCAAGAACCCCGCCTTCTACGCGCGGGAGAGCGAGGAGATCGTCCTTGCGAACCCCGTCCGCGTCGGCTACGACTTCGCGGGCTGGATCGGTACCGGCCTGGCCGCTCCCACGAACCGCGTCGTCATCCCCCGCGGTTCCGTCGGCCACCGCGCCTACGCCGCCACGTGGGAGCGCATCACCGCCGTCCCCTACATCGACGAAAACGGCGATCCGCAGGTCTGCACCGACTTCATCTGCCTCTCCGGCGCCTCCGGCAATGTCGTCGCTGGCGTCGGCCCGACGAACTGGTATGTCGTCTCCGGGCGCGTCGCCATCGACGGGCACCTCCGCTTCCAGGGAGAGCGCTCCTGCATCATCCTCCGCGACGGCGCGACGCTCGCCGTCACCAACGCGACCGACACGGTCGACGACGCCATCCGCGCCGAGGGCCGCCTCGAAATCTACGGACAGGCCGGCGGCACCGGCGCGATCGCCGCACGGGGCAACCTCGTGTCGAACGACGACGACGGCATCCAGGCCGACTCCCTCGCCATCTACGGCGGCAGCGTCCGCGCCGTCGGAGCGTATGGCATCTACGTTACGGGCGACCTCGTCATGGGCGGCGGAACCGTCGTCGCCCGCGCCGAGAACGGGAACGGAATCCAGGCGGACGGCCTCCTCGTGCGCGGCGGCGCGATCGACTCCGCGGGGTCCAGCCGCGGCATCTACGTCAAGAAAGACGGCATGACCGTCCTCGGCGGGACCGTTTCCGCCGTCTGTTCAAGCCTTTGGGCCACCGGAATCTACGTCGCGAATGGCGACCTCGCCGTTCGCGGCGGGAGCGTCGTCGCCGCCGGCAACAAAAGCGCCGCCATTTACGTCCGGAACGGCGGCTTCACGATGAGCGGCGGCGCCGTGACGGCGACCAGTGCTGACGCCGCGGATGGAATCTACGCCTCCGGCGACATCGTCCTCGGCTGGACGGACCTCGCGGACTTCATCCTCGCCGAAAGCTACACGTCAGGGAGCGGCGGCGCCGTCTCCGTCCGGAAAGGCCAGACCTTCGCCGACGAGGGCGGCAACCTCTACGAAGGCGAGCTTGATTCCGGCGAGCTCGCCGCCGCCCGCGGCAAGACCCTGCGGCCCTACATCGCATCCTACGCCGCCTGGGCCGCCGCCAGCGGCGTCTCCGGCGCGTGGAACGAAACCGACGCGCTCGGCATCCACAACGTCTTCCGCTACGCCTTCGACAAGCCGACGGGCGCGTTCGAGAACCCGCCGCTGCTCGGCATCGCCTTCGCGGCGGACGGCACGGCGCTCGTCCTCACGCCCCCGCTCGTGAACACGACAGGCTTCGACTTCTCCCTCCTCGCCACGGACGACCTCGCCGGCGCCAACCCCGCCACGTTCCCCCTCGACCCGAGCGGCACCAACGCAGTCCCGGCCTCGTCCTCATCCGCCCGCTTCTTCCGCCTCAAGGCGGCGGAGCGGTAGCACACGGAATCTGCAGCGAATATCAATCAAGCAGGACGGTCTGGAGGTCGTCTGGAACGATGATGTTTCCTGCGAACGCCTCATGCGCTGGCATTCTGCGCGTATTGGCGGCAGAGCGGATTGTACGGCTCATCGCCGAGGCAGCACAGACGGGTGCCGTCCGACAGCACTGCCGTAAAACCGAACTGCCATTCCTTCGCCGAATGGATGTCGAAGCATTGAAGTCTCATGCAGCCGACGCTGAATATTTCACCGTCCTCAATCCGGCGGAACCGAACAATGTCGCCGAGCCGAGCCGTCGCCTTGTGGGGCAGAATTTGGCGGCAGACGAAGTCAAGAAGCCCCAGCACCTTTTCATGGCTCCACACATTAAGCCGACAGTCGCGTTATCTTTGCGTGAGTTTCCATCCTTATTCAGCGAAGTTTCAAGAACTGTGATTTTTACGATTGTCATTTCAGCAACGTCGCGATTTCCGCGTCGATGGTTTCGGGCGTTGCTGTGGGATGGAACCGCTTGACGATGTTGCCGTCGCGGTCAATCAGAAACTTGGTGAAGTTCCATTCGATGTCACCTGATGTCTGGGCACCCGTCAGACCGTGCTTGGCGAGCAGTTCACGCAGTTTGGCGATTTCCGCATCGGGCGCATCATCCTTCGCCCGCGCAGCCTTGAGGAACTTGTAGATAGGATCGGCGTTCGGCCCGTTCACCTCTATCTTTGCAAGCTGATCGAACGATGTATTGTATCTTTGAATTCCATATTCACTCCCTAATTCGGTTCACAACCCGCCTTTGACGAGCGTCCACACGATGGCGACGGCCAGCGACGGCAGCAGGTTCGCCACGCGGATCTTTTTTTCGCGCCAGAGGATGTTCCATCCAACGCAGAATATGAGCACTCCTCCTGTCAGGGAAATAGCGTCAAGCGCGTCCGGCGCCATCACCGGGCGCAGAGGATATGCCGCGAGGGTGATGCCTCCTTGATAGAGAAGGACGGTCTTGTTTGAGGATTGAATCATGGATATACCTATACCTTGCACACACAATGACCTCACGGTCTGGCGACCTCTTCGCATTGCGCAGACCGCTCGTAGGCAAACCTCGGCGTACCATCCTGCAAGACGTGGATGATTCCGCATCGTTTGAAACCCGTTTTCTCCAACAACCGTTGCATGATGAGATTGTCGGAATGGCGCTCCATTGGCTGTGGCAACTTTCTTATTTCGCCGCCCAGGAAATATCCGCATCGACGAGACGCGGGATTGACAGGGACTGTTCCTGCGGACCAATATCAAACATCCTGAGTCGTCCTGTCACCGTGACACGGCTTTCTGATGGCGGAAAATTGGTCGGCCATACATAACATTCCCTAGGGATGAACTCCAGAACGCCGCCTGACGCACAGCAGGAGCAACCGCCGGGATCGCTCATTAGACAGCCAAAATACCGTTTGCCGTCCTCTTCGTCCACGCGTGTAAGGAACATACCGGAAATCCGAAACGTCTTGCCGGAAAATTCAGTTGGGGACGACGCGAGTCGGTATACAGTGGGGACAAGCAAGCTTCACCCCGCCGCGCGTTCGCGCCAGCCCTTCATCCCCTTCTCTTTCGCCCCGCCAGAAACAAGCCGATAGAAAAGAGAGCATCGCCCTCAACTACCGCCGCATCTGCGCAATCTCCAGCCTCCCTGCCGTCTATGACCGCCAGATGACTCCTTGTCCCCTCAAGCGATATGTGTTATACTATCCAAGTACACAGGAAAGCTCCGTCAGCACTTTGACAGGCAACGGGTGTTGCGCTGGAAATTTGCAGGCGGGGCTATATAATATTGGAAAGAGAAACTAACATGGAATTCAGGGAGTTGCTCGCGGCGTTCGCCGCGAATTACAACATAGAAGGGCTCGACGGCGCAGACGGCGTCGCCGAACTCGAAGTGGACGGCATCCGCGTAGAGCTGCTGGACGATCCGCAGACGCGGAGTTTGGTCGCCTGCGCGGAGATCGGACTGCCGCCGCCCGACGCCAATGGCGCGTTTAGCTCCATTATGCTCAAGGCGAACTTCCTGCTGCGCGCTACGGAGGGCGCCACGCTCTGCGAGAACCCCGAAACCGGCGCGTACGCCTTGGTGCGCCCGTTCCCGCTGGCTCTGGCAGACATCGACTCGCTATCTGCGGGCCTGGAGTCGCTTGTCAACCAGACGGAGAACTGGCGCAGAGCGCTTGTGGGTCTGCGCGAGGCCGAGTCCGCGCGATCCGAGACTCAGGGAGTGGATGGCTCCCACCACGACATGCTTTCAAGCGGATTTTTCCATGTGTAACCTTTTCTTGTCCCGCGTGTATACAGGTTGAAAAGTTGAAAAGTTGAAAAGTTGAAAGGTTGAAAGGTTGAAAAGTTGAAAGGAACAGAACAATGCCAGGACAGGTAAATGCAAACTACAGCGCTAACTTCCAGAAGTTCGTGGATTTCGCGAACAAGGCATACGGGCCCGAGGGCAAGGGCGAGGACACGGTCGCGCGCTTCTCGGGAATGCCAAGAGGCGACTACAAGGGCGCGTTCGCGTCGTTCAAGCGCACGGCGGAAATGAAGACGGCGAACGACCAGGTGCGCGACCTCTTCCGCAAGACTGTCGCGGACATGTTCGGCGGCGAGAAGTTCATACCGGATGTAGTGCGCGACAACATGAAGCTCGAGGACTTCGGCAAGGGCAAGCCGCTCACGGCGCGGCGCATCAACCTCGTGAGAGTCGCCATAGACTCGCTCGGCGGCGGCCAGTTCACCGACCCCGCGAGCATCGGCAGGGCGACGGCGATGGGCTACGTGGCCTCCGAGCTGCCGAAGCTCGCGCGCGTCGCGAACATCTACCAGCAGGCAACGGGATGCACGGACGCGGAGGCGGAGTCCGCCGCGCTCGACCCGAACTCGACCGCGCGCCGCCTCTTCGACTGCGGCGGACGCTTCACGCAGAGCGCGGAGAACTTCAAAAAGGGCCTCGCGCTCATGGCGGATTTCCAGGAGTGGTTCGCCAATGTCTGCTCGGAGCTGGGCAACGGCCCGGGCGTGACCGCCAAGTGCATGAACTCCTCCATAACCGGCACCTCCCACGCGCGCGGCGCTGAGAAGTTCATCTTCGATGAAATCGCCGTCAACGAAAACATTCCCCTCGAAGCCGAGGACAAGGAGTCGGTCTTCGGCATGGAGAGGAATCCTGCGGCCCGCTTTGCCCTGAGCAAAGTCGGCGACTCGCAGCACGCCACGCTGGCCCAGATGCCCCAGGCGCAGCGCGATCTTCTCTACGCGGTCAACGACCTCTTTCATCCCTTTGACCCCAACGGACAGCAAGGGACGGTGATTGGCCAGAACGCAGTCTTCGTCGGGCGCGTACTGAAGCACGCCGACGAACTTGCCGCACTCAAGGCCGCCGGCAATCTCACGCGCCAGACCGCCTTTGACGTGCTTTATTCCGACATCCCCGAAAAGGGCAATCGCGACGCCGAGGCCGCAAACCTCATCGAGGACATCCTCGTGGAGCGCCTGCCCGACAGCGGCCAGATAGTCAGGGCCATCAACATGCTCGCGAGAACCGGCGCGTCCATAGACGAAGTGCTCAACGCGATGGAGAGGAACATCGCCCTTCCCTCGGCCCCCTACGTGTCCACCGTCACCAAGTCCCTTGTGTCCTTCGGCATGAACGGCGAGGGCGGCATCAAGGCCATGTGCGGCGACATCCACCGCCCATCGATGCCCACCTTCATCGCCACCGGCAAGGAGCCCGAGGGCGTCCGCAACCGCTACGTCTTCAAGTTCGCGGACGAAACGCTCGAATGCGGCGGCACCTCCGAGGCGGACGCCAAGCCCGTGTTGGAGCGCATCTCCGCGAAGCTCCGCGAGCTCTGCACGCAGGCGCACCCCAAGCAGCTCGACACGGTGGGCTATTCCCTCGGACAGGGGCAGCTCGGCCAGCTCAAGTGCCTCGTCAACCATGGACTCTTCGTCAACGAGCACCTCCCGGTCGAGTACACCATCTCGAAGAACCAGGAGACTGGAGCAATCTCCATCTTCATCAAGGAGCCGGAGAACTTCCCCGTCAAGTTCAACTGGACGGTCACCGTCAACGTAGACGGATCCAGCACCTCCACCCCGATGCGCCTCGACCACGGCCAGTACGAGGCCAAGGCGATGACGTTCGTCGACCAGATTGCCGCCAAGCTGCCCGGGAAGGACGAAGCCGCGGCCAAGAACTTCATCAAGGACGTGCTTGCGTACTGCGGCGACGACTGCGATCTGAAGGACGTCGTCTCGCGGACAATCCAAGGGCTTTGCATCACCGCTGCCGCCAAGATACGCACGCTCGATGAGATCAAGGCGCGCATCGACGCGATCCGCGCCAATCTCGAAGAGGTGCGCAATGCGGCGGCAGGAAACGAGCGGATCGAAAAAGCCGGCATCAACTTCCTGTGGGGCATGAACGGCAAGAGCGTTCCGCCGGGATTGATCGGAAAAATGCTCAAGGCCGCTTACGCCGAGAAGAGCGGCGAGTTCTCCAAGCTCTCCGCGACATCGACGCCGCAGCAGATTACCAAGGCCGTAATCGACATACGCGAGGCCGTGGAGAACGTGATACGCAACGTCTACGCGCAGGATTATCTCGAGGGTGCCGACGAAATGGGGCCGGCGCGGGCATTCGCGTTCTCGGTGCTCGTCGCGAAGTTCCCGGAAGCGCAGCTCAAGAGCGTGAAAGACGCGTTCCGCTCCGAGACGATGTCGAAGATCTTCGCCGTCATGGACGATCTCATAAGAGAAAAGAGGCCTGCCGGCGCCAAGCCGGTCTCCAGAGTCATTTTCTCGTTTATAAGGGAGCAGAGCATGGTGCTGGAGCAGGCTATACTCCAGTACAAGAAGGCTGTCGAGAGTTTGCTGGGGCATGAAGAAGGCGATAGCGTCAGACCGTTCGAAGGTCAGTTCGACAAGACGGCCTTCGGCGACAAGGATATCCACGACCTCTTGATCCCGCTGGCCGAACGCGACGAAGCGGCCGAGCTCGACGCCGAGCGCCGGCAAGAGTACATGCCCAGGGCGTTTCCGCGCGCCCAGTCTAACGCGGTCACCGCCTACGCCATAGCCGGCGAGGGCAACGCCAAGAAAGTGGACAATCTCATCCGCATCGCGCTCTCGCACTGCGCCGCCAGCGAAGAAGCCGTCAACTACGTTGCCGCGAACATCGACAGGATTCTCGTCTCGGGCAACGGAACGCTTCGCACGCTTGAGGAAGTACGCGAAATCTCCCTAGCCGTCGCCCAGCGCGGCGTCGCGGGCGCGGCGGACATTCTGGGATGATTCCATCTTACTCATAGTGTCCACTGGTGACGTAGCACGATTCCCGGTCCTCTTTGGCGACGGATTTCAGGTTCACACCCGGAGTTGCAACGCCGCGACACGAGATCAGGGCTACGCCAGGGGGTCCGGCGAAAACTCGCTCTGCTCCGGAACGGGCTCGGACGACTGGAAGTTTTCGGTGCCGGTGTGCTCGGGCTCGCGGTCGAGGAACCTCGTCCACTCGCGTATGAAGTTCATCTTCACCTCGCCAGTCTCCCCGTTGCGGTTCTTCGCGATGTCGACGTACGCAAGCGTCTGGTCCTGGCTCTCGGGGTCGTTCGAGTTTCGCGACGGCCTCCGGAGAAGGAACACGACGTCGGCGTCCTGCTCGATCGCCCCGGAGTCCCGCAGATCGGAGAGCTTCGGCTTCTCGTACTTGTCTCCGCGCTGCTCGTTCGCGCGGGAGAGCTGCGAGAGCACTATCACCGGGATCTTCAGCTCCTTCGCCATCGCCTTGATCTGCTGCGAGATCATCGACACCTCTATCTGCCGGCTCTGCCTCGCCCCTTCGCGGCAGGTGCAGAGCTGGAGGTAGTCGATCACGACCAGCTCTATGCCGTACCTCTTCTTCATCCTGCGCGCGCGCGCCCGCAGGTCCATGACGTCCAGGGCAGCCGTGTCGTCCACGTATATCGGCGCGGCCCTCAGCTCGCCCATCGCCTGCATGAGGTTGTTGGTCAGCATCTTCTTCTCGCTGCTCGGAACAAGGTTGCGGTTGAGCCGCCACATGTTCACGTGGGCGCGGCCGGC
>JAFRBA010000171.1 GCA_017405115.1 Kiritimatiellia bacterium | reverse complement strand
CGGCCGCGGAGGCGTCGGCCAAGGCGGAGCGCGCCAAGGCGGACGCCGCGCGCGCCGCGCGCGACGAGGCTAAGGCGAAGGCAGAGGCCGCGAAGGCCGAGCAGGCCGCCGCCAAGGAGAACGCCGCAGCGGAGGAGGCGAAGGCCGAGGCGGAGGCCGCAAAGCTCGCCATGGAGAAGCTCAAGGCCGAGAAGGTCATCGCCGAGGCCAAGCTCATGGAGCTCCAGAAGATCGACTTCGAGACGCTGGCGCGCGACCTGGCCGAGTGGAAGACAGACCTCGAGGAGCGCGAGCGCGCCCTGCAGCCAGAGAAGACGATTGCCGACCTTTCCTGGGCGGGCGGCATGGAAGACACCATCATCGACGCCGACGGAAACGTGAAGAAGCAGGAGAAGGTCGTGTACGACCCCGAGACGGACCGCTCGATCCCGTACGAGTCGCGGCGGCTCGCCCGCGAGGAGCGCCTGGTCAGAGAAGACGTCGCCAAGCGCTCCTCCGAAGTGCGCTCGGCGGTCGTCGGCACGCTTGAGTCGCTTTACAGGCAGGCGCTCGCCGAAGGCCGTGTCATAGACGCCGATTTCTACCGCGCGAACCTGAAGTCTCTTTATCCGGACTGGGAGTTCAGCCTGGAGAGTCCAGTGGAAGGCGCGAAAGTCAAGGAGGGCAAGTAAGATGGAAAGACGCGAGTTCATAAAGGGCACGGCGTGGATGGGCGCTGTCGCGGCGGTCTCGGGGTGTCTTACGCGAGGCACCGGCACGGGCACCGAGTCGGGCGGCAGCATGGCGCTGTACGCCGACAAGCCGTTCGAGAAGCTCCGCATCGGCGTGGTCGGCCTCGGGCGCGGAGGCGCGGCGTTCGGCAACTTCCCGGTGATCCCCGGCTGCGAGATCACGGCTCTATGCGACCTGAACGCCGCGCGCATAAAGAAGGCGCTGGACACCGTGGAGAAGAAGGGCCAGAAGACTAAGCCCAAGGTCTACACCGGCGGCGCTGAGGAGTGGAAGAAGCTCTGCGACGACCCGAACGTAGACCTCGTCTACAACGCCACGCCGTGGGAGCTCCACGTGCCGATCGCGCTCTACGCGATGAACGCCGGCAAGCACGTCGCCACGGAGGTTCCGAGCGCGTTCACCGTCGAGCAGTGCTGGGAGCTCGTCGAGACGTCCGAGCGTCTCCGCCGCCACTGCATGCAGCTGGAGAACTGCTGCTACGGAGAGGCCGAGATGCTTGCCCTGAACCTCGTGCGCAAGGGCATACTCGGCGAGATCGTCCACGGCGAGGGCGCCTACATCCACGACCTCAGGAGCTACAACTACGGCAAGTGGAACGACAAGGATCCGTCCTCCAGCCTCGGCTACTGGAACTACTGGCGCCTCAGGCACAACGTGCAGCACAAGGGCAACCAGTACACGACCCACGGCCTCGGCCCGGTCTGCCAGTACATGGACATCAACCGCGGCGACCGCTTCGACTACCTGGTGTCGCTAGAGTCCGATCAGCGCAACTTCGAGGCGTACGCGAAGGCGAAGTTCCCGTCGGAGAGCTGGGAGTCGAACCTGAAGGTCGCCATGGGGGACATGAACACGCTGCTCATCAAGACGAAGCGCGGGCGCTCCATAATGATCCAGCACGACGTCAGCTCGCCGCGCCCCTATTCGCGCATCAACCGCGTGACGGGCACAAGGGGGGCCTTCGAGGGCATCCAGTTCCCCGACCCGACCGGCAAGGACGCCTACTCGTCGTCGGTCCGCAGCGGCTGCTACTGCCGTTTCGGCTGGGAGGAGAAGCCCGGCGAGGGCGTGCACAGCTACTTCGACGAGAAGAAGTCGGAGGAGATGCGCAGGAAGTACGCGCATCCGCTCTGGGCGCAGGCGGGCGAGCTCGCGAAGAAGATGGGCGGCCACGGAGGGATGGACTTCCTGATGGAGCTGCGCCTCGCGTACTGCCTGCAGAACGGGCTGCCGCTCGACCAGAACGTCTACGACCTCGCGAGCTGGTGCTGCCTGTGCGAGCTCAGCGAGAAGTCCGTGAGGAACCGCAGCGCGGCCATGGACGTGCCGGATTTCACGCGCGGGGCGTGGGAGACCACTCCTCCGCTGGAGATCGGCGCGGTCGACATCACGAAGATGGGCGGGAAGGCCTGAAGACCTTCGTCATGAACGGATGGGCGGCGGGCTCCGAGATGTGGGCCCGCTGTTCTTTTAACAGAGACCGCATATTCAGCTATGTCGAGCTGCTGGACGGTGCGGCCGACCGTGCGCTGGAGTCCGTGGACGCGGTAGTCCTGGTTGGGTTCTCCATGGGCGGTGCGATGGCGCTCCAGGCGCTGCTGCGGCATCCAGACAAGGTGCGAGGCCTGGTGCTTGTGTCTGCTACCGCATGCATGGCCGAGAAGAGGGACGAAGGCTGGGCGGGGATGAACCCGCGGCGCATCGCCGCGTTCCGCGCCGGGGTGCTGCTGATGCATCCGAGCGACGGGTCCCCGGAGCTTGACGAGGCGAACCTCGACCGCGGGCTGGAGTATCTTCGCACGACTGACTTGCGGCGAGAGCTGCTGGAGTTCGCGGCATCCCGCCGGCCTTCGTTCCCGGTGCGGATTCTGCAGGCGGCGCGCGACGGCATAGTGCGCCCGCAGAACGCGGACTTCCTGAAGCGTGTCTTTCCGCAGGCCGTGGCGACGATCCTGCCCGTGGCAGGGCACGACCTTCCCCTCCTGGCCCCGGCCGCAGTCGACGCCGCCGTGGCCGAGGTATTGTGAACTATATTGTGCTTTATGCCGTTTAATTGAAAAGAAAGGCAGAAATGCTTCAGAAGGGAGAAGACGGCATAATGTGCAGTATAAAACGCGAAAGGCGTGGTTTCACGCTGATTGAGCTGATTCTGGTCGTTGCGATAATCGCGATTATATCTGTGATCGCCATAGGGAAGTTCGCCGACATCCGCAAGGAGGCGTCGCGTCGTGCCAATGTCGCCAACATCAAGAACATAACACGAACGATAAACACCGAGATTGCCCGCATCGACGGCGACATCTACAAGGGCATGTTCGCCTATGCGGAGGCGCTCATCGACGTCAATGGGACGCAGGTTCCGATGGGCAGTGAGGGGACTTACGCGTGGGTGCCTTCTTCCGGCTGGTACGACGGCGCAGGCGGGGTGATCCCGGGCATCTACTGCGGCATCAAGTACTCAACGGTCGTGGCGAACGCAAGCGGGGTGAGCACCGGCGTTGCGGCCGGGCTCGCCGAGGCGCATGAAAGCAACGTGGGCCTAGACGCATTTGCGGCGAAGCTCGGCATGTACTATCTGAGGGAGCGCGAGGTCGCTGCGCTTAGAGACGCCGGAGTCAGCATCGTCTCGTATCACAACTACTCGAACGCGCAGGCGTCGAAGCTGGGCTGGAGCAGCAGCGTCTGGTATACCCAGTACGGCCTGCATTCGACTGGCGGCGGCCCGGGCATGCGCGCCGACCTGAGCGCGTGCTATCCGGCGGTGCTTACAAACGGCATGGCGGTTGCGGTGATAAACCCCGCGCTTTGCGAGTCCGTTTACCGCGACCTTGGCCTCGACTACGCGAGCACATACGGGGTGGACGGCCTCGACGACTCGAATCCTGAGACGTACTACGCCAAGGGCATCTGCAAGCGGCTCGTCGTCGTCGGCATGGGCCGAGACTGCGACGCCACGACGAAGTACTTCGAGAACGCCCCGCGCTGCCCGACGCTCGACAAGACGCACTACCGCAACTATCTTCTGGTGTTCCAGATGAACAACGGCCAGGGCAACGGCGGGTTCACGGTCAAGTTCGTCGGAGTCCTCGACCCGGCGGGCAACACAGCCAAGTCCGCGCAGTACAATGCCGACTGGGCGTCGTAGGCCGCCAGTCGCCGAACCGCGAACCCACGAACCGCGAACCCACGAACCACTCATTTGTGGTATAATGGCGGCATGGTGAACAGTCTGGGAACTTGTGTAGTCGGCGAAGGGTGGTCTGGCGCAAAGACCACGGAGGTGCGTCGTTGAGGCAGATGTCGCTCATAGAGGGCGTGGAGCCTTCCGGCGCGGTCGACGCCCTGCAGCCTCTTGCCTCGCGGATGCGTCCGCGCGACCTCTCCGAGTTCGTCGGGCAGGACCATCTTGTCGGCGAGGACGGTCTTCTGCGCCAGATGATCGAGCGCGACCAGATACCGTCGATGATACTCTGGGGGCCGCCCGGCGTCGGCAAGACCACGCTTGCGAACGTGGTGGCGAACGCCACGAAGGCGGAGTTCGTCAACTTCTCGGCGGTAACGAGCGGGATCAAGGAGATCAAGGAGATCATGGCGCGGGCGGAGTCAGGCCGCAGACTGGGCGTGCGCACCGTCCTCTTCGTCGACGAGATACACCGCTTCAACAAGGCGCAGCAGGACGCCTTTCTGCCCTACGTTGAGCAGGGCTCCATAATCCTGATCGGCGCGACGACGGAGAACCCGTCCTTCGAGGTGAACTCGGCCCTGCTCAGCCGGTGCAAGGTGTTCGTGCTCAAGGGCCTTTCGGAGGACGACCTCGTGCGCCTCATGCGCCGGGCACTCGAAGACCAGCGCGGGTTCGGGAATCTCGGCGTGTCGTGCGCCGACGACTTGCTGCACAAGATCGCGATATTCGCCAACGGCGACGCCAGGAGCGCGCTTGGAGCGCTTGAGACGGCGGTCGCCAACTGCGGCGTCGGCAAGGACGGGCGCCCCGAGATAACCGAGAAGACCCTTGCACAGGTGGTGAGCCGCAAGGCGCTCATGTACGACAAGAGCGGCGAGGAGCACTACAACATAATCTCGGCGCTCCACAAGTCGATGCGCAACTCCGACCCGGACGCGGCGGTTTACTGGCTGGCGCGCATGCTTGAGGGCGGCGAGGACCCGCTCTACATAGCGAGGCGCTGCATACGGTTCGCCGCGGAGGACGTCGGCCTCGCGGACCCCAACGCACTGCTCCTGGCCGACGCGGCCTGGAACGCCTGCCACAACATAGGCGTGCCGGAGTGCAACGTGCACCTAACCGAGATAGTCGTGTACCTCTCGCTCGCGCCGAAGTCCAACGCCATGGAGAAGGCATACATCCGCGCCGCGCGGGACGCGCAGGAGCGAATGGCCGAGCCCGTTCCGCTCAACATCCGAAACGCGCCGACGCGGCTCATGAAGGAGCTGGACTACGGCAAGGGCTACACCTACGCCCACGACACCGACGAGAAGATCGCGCGCATGTCCTGCCTTCCCGAGGCCTTGGCCGGCCGCCGCTACTACGAGCCTTCCGGCCTGGGGCGCGAGGCGAACATGAAGGCCCGCCTGGCCGCGGTGCGCGACTGGCGGGAGGGCCGCACCGACGTGCCGCCTTTCTCGACCCCGGCGTACCAGGGAAGGCCGCCGGCCGCCGGGGCGGGCGAACAGAATTCCAACAGAAAAAAGGAGAGCGACAAATGAAGAACGACTGCGTGTTCTGCGCGATAGCGGCCGGGGAAATCCCGTGCTTCAAAATCTACGAGGACGACATCGCCCTCGCCTACCTCGACATCAACCCGTTCGCGAAGGGCCACACGCTGGTGATACCGAAGGCCCACGCGGCGGACATCCAGGCCGCAGACGACGAAACGCTGGCGGCGCTGATCGTGCGGGTGAAGCGCATCGCGGCGCATGTGGCGGAGCGGCTTGGCTGCGACGGCTACAACGTCATGCAGAACAACGGCGCCGCGGCTGGGCAGACGGTGCGCCACATCCATTTCCACATAGTGCCGCGCTGGAACGGCGACCCGCTCGAGTTCGCCAACCACGAAGGCGACATGAAGGCCCTTGCCGCGCTCGCGGAGAGCCTGCGCATGTAGGGAGGGCGTGATGAGGAATCTAGAGGAGATACTGGCGGAGGTCCGCGGAAAAATCGCCGCGGCCTGCGGACGCGCCGGACGCGACCCGTCGGAGGTGGAGATCGTGGCCGTCACCAAGACGCATGGCGCGGAAGTCGTGAAGGAGGCGTGGGACGCCGGCCTCACGATAGTCGGCGAGAACAAGGTGCAGGAGGCCGCGTGGAAGCGCCCCGCGAGCGTCTCGGGCCCGATGTGGCACCTGATCGGCCACCTGCAGTCCAACAAGGTGCGCCACGCGCTCGAGCTCTTTGACTTCATCCACTCCGTCGACACCGTGAAGCTCGCGGACCGGATCAACCTGATCGCGGAGGATGTCGGCGCGTCGCCTCACGTGCTGCTCGAGGTGAACGTCTCGGGCGAGAGGTCCAAGAGCGGCATGTGTCCGGAGGATGTTGCGCAGGCGGTCCGCCGCATCCGCGAAGCGTGCCCTCGGATCACGGTCGAGGGCCTCATGACGATGGCGCCGTTCAGCGAGAATCCGGAGGACGCCCGACCGTACTTCCGCAGGCTGCGCGAGCTGCGCGACGAAATCGAGCGGAACGAGGGCGTGGGGCTGCCGCGGCTTTCGATGGGCATGAGCGGCGACTACGAAGTCGCGGTCGAGGAGGGTGCGACGTGGGTGCGCCTCGGCACCGTGCTCTTCGGGGAGCGTCCGAAGGTGAAGCCGGCGCGGGCCGACTCCGGGGAGGGCGGCCCAGTCGGCGGCGGGCTGGACTCCTACTCTGGAGAGGGCCCGACGTTCAAGGTCCTGGACTGATCTGAATCCATGCGAACGTTCTGGCTCATCGCTCCGTATGCCGCGTGGATGGCGCTCATGATGGCGCTTCCGGCGACGGCGGAGTGCTATGCCGTCCGCACGTGCGTGACGGTGGCGCTTCTCGTGCCGACGCTGCGCGCGCGGCTCTCCGGGGGCTGCCGTGGGCTTGCGCGGCGTCTTGCGTGGGGAGTGCCCGTCGGGCTTGCGGTCTTCGCGGTATGGATACTGCCGGAGCAGTTCGACTGGCCGCTGTACAGGCGCTTCTGCATCGTCGGCGAGGGCGGAGTGCAGGGGATGGCCGGGGCCGGGGTCGCTCTGCTGGCCGTGCGGCTCTTCGGCAGCGCGTTCGTGATCTCGGCGGCAGAGGAGCTCTTCTTCCGGAAGTGGCTGGTGGGCTTCGCGGGGTTCTGGTGGATGGTCGCGCTTTTCGCGGTCGAGCACGACCGCTGGCTTGTCGGCGCCGTCGCGGGCGCGGTCTACGGGTGGATGTTCCTGCGGCGAGGCCTCGGGGCCGCGATCGTGGCCCATGCCACGACGAATCTCGCGCTTGGGCTGTGGGTTCTTCGCACTGGGCAATGGCAATTTTGGTAATGATGTGCTATAATAGCGTCATCGCAAAAAAAAGAAAGGACAATCCGAAATGGATTTTGCTTCTACAGTAAAGGGTTCCCTCCTCGAGGGCTTCTATCCCGCAGGTTGGGACATGAAGAAGATAGACAAGTGCTGCGCTAACAAGCCAGGCGACGTCTGCAAGCCGCAGAAGTTCTGGAACAAGGCTTTCGAGCCCGTGCAGTGCAACGACCTGGTCGAGTTCGAGGTCAAGATGGGCCACGAGATCGCCAGCGAGATCAAGAAGGCGAAGGACGCCGGCAGGAAGATCGCGTTCATCCTGCCCGTCGGGCCGATGGGCATGTACAAGTGGGCGGTCTACTTCCTCAAGGAGTGGAACGTCGACTGCAAGCACGTGTGGTGCTTCAACATGGACGAGTGGGCCGACGCCAAGGGCAACACGCTCGTCGGCGACGCCAGCTTCCAGTTCGCCATGGAGCAGGCGTTCTACAAGCCGCTCGGCAAGCTGACCGTTCCGCCGGACCACCGCAACTTCGCGACGAAGAAGAACCTTCCGACCTATCCCGCGAAGATCGAGGCCCTCAAGAAGGGCGGCGCGAAGCTCGTGCTCGTCTACGGCATCGGCCGCATGTGCCACATCGCGTTCTGGGAGCCGCAGATCGGCGGCGAGTTCAAGAGCGACGCCGAGTGGAAGAAGCAGCCCTACCGCGTCGCGGTCAAGCTGCACCCGCTCACGATCGAGCAGAACGCGCAGACCTCGTTCAAGAGCCGCACGACGCTCGTGCCGTGCCGCGCGAACACGATGGGCCCCGGCCTCATGTTCCAGGCCGACTACGCGATCGGCGGCGCCGACGGCACGTATGGCCGCGGCATGCAGTGGCAGGGCATGTCCCTCTGGATGACGCTCCGCTACGGCCCGACGCGTTGGGTCACGTCCAGCTGGATCCCGACGATTCCCGGCAGGCTCTTCTTCCTGAAGGAGCTCGCCGGCCCGCTAGTCGCCGAGGCGAACTGAGCATAGCCTTTCGCAGGCTACGGCCATGCGCCGCGCAGTTGAAGCCGTCAAGGGCCACCGCCCTTCGGCTTGGCCGCGCGGCGCGTCCATTTGGCGTTTTGCATCTTGTTCACGGCAGAGTGCGCAGAGTGCAATTTGGCCGACACAGACGGCGGTATTTATGGTATAATATACGCCAATACCCTCATAAGGGGTTGATTTAAGGAGAAAACAAATGGTAAGCTACAAGAAACTTGGTCTTGTCAACACCAAGAAGATGTTCGCTAAGGCCGTCAAGGGCGGTTATGCGATTCCGGCGTTCAACTTCAACACGATGGAGCAGATGCAGGCCATCATCCAGGCGGCGGTAGAGACCAAGTCGCCCGTCATCATGCAGGTCTCGAAGGGCGCGCGCAAGTACGCTAACCCGACGATCCTCCGCTACATGGCCGAGGGCGCGGTTGCCTACGCCAAGGAACTCGGCTGCAAGAAGCCGCAGATAGTCCTTCACCTCGACCACGGCGACAGCTTCGAGACGTGCAAGAGCTGCATCGACACCGGCTTCTCGTCCGTCATGATCGACGGCAGCTCCCTCCCGTTCAAGGAGAACATCAAGCTCACCAAGAAGGTCGTCGCCTACGCCCACAAGCACGACGTGACCGTCGAGGCCGAGCTCGGCGTCCTCGCCGGCGTCGAAGACGAGGTCCAGGCCGAGGAGAGCCCCTACACGAAGCCCGAGGAGGGCATTGAGTTCGCGACCAAGACCGGCTGTGACTCGCTTGCGATCTCGATCGGCACTTCGCACGGCGCCTACAAGTTCAAGCCCGAGCAGTGCACGCGCGACCCGAAGACGGGCAAGCTCGTCCCGCCGCCGCTCGCGTTCGACGTGCTCAAGGCCGTGGAGAAGAAGCTTCCCGGCTTCCCGATCGTCCTGCACGGCTCGTCCAGCGTGCCGCAGGAGCACGTCGACACGATCAACAAGTTCGGCGGCAAGCTCCCCGACGCGGTCGGCATTCCCGAGTCGCAGCTGCGCAAGGCGGCGAAGAGCGCTGTGTGCAAGATCAACATTGACAGCGACTCCCGCCTGGCGATGACGGCGGCGATTCGCAAGCACCTCGCCGAGAACCCCGGCCACTTCGATCCGCGGCAGTACCTCACTCCCGCCCGCGAGGCGATGAAGGAGCTCTACATCCACAAGATCGTCAAGGTCCTCGGGTCCAACAACAAGCTCTGATATCCACAGGGGGTCGCAATGGCGGAGAAGAAGTCGGCTTATGCGCAGGCGGGCGTCAACATCGACGTCAAGATGGACGCGGTCGGCGCCATCAAGCAGATGGTTGCCTCCACGAAGACCCTGAACGTGATCGGCGGGATCGGTTCGTTCGGCGGGCTCCACAAGGTCCCGCCGGGCAAGGACCTGATCCTCGTCGCCTCGTCAGACGGCGTCGGCACGAAGCTCAAGGTGGCGGCGATGATGAACAAGCACGACACGGTCGGGCAGGATCTCGTCAACCACTGCGTGAACGACATCCTCGTGCAGGGCGCGAAGCCGCTGTTCTTCATGGACTACGTCGGAACGGCGAAGGTCGACCCGGCGCAGTTCAAGCAGGTCGTGAGCGGCCTGTGCAAGGCCTGCAAGGAGAACAAGATGGCGCTCCTAGGCGGCGAGACGGCCGAGATGCCCGGCCTCTACCCCGCCGGCGAGTACGATCTCGTCGGCACGATCGTTGGCTGCGTGCAGAGGAAGAACCTGATCACGGGCAAGTCGATCCGCGCCGGCGACGTCATCATCGGCTTCCCCTCCGGCGGGCTTCAGACCAACGGCTTCTCGCTCGCGCGCCGCGTCATCTTCGACCTCTACGGCTACAGCTGGAAGGACAAGCTGCCCGGCACCAACCAGACGTTCGGCGACGCCCTGCTCGCGGTGCACAAGAGCTTCCTCAGGCCGGTCGCCAAGCTAATGGAGCGCAAGATACACATTACCGGCATGGCGCACATCACGGGCGGAGGCTTCTCCGACAACATCCCGCGCGTGCTGCCGAAGTGCGTGAACGCCGAGATCGACCGCGCCTCCTGGGACGTGCCGACGATCTTCAAGTTCATCGAGCGCCAGGGCAAGGTCGACCGCGAGGAGATGTACCGCGTATTCAACATGGGCATCGGCTATGTGGTCATCATCCAGAAGAAGGATCTCGTGAAGGCCACGAATATCCTCAAGGCCCAGCACCAGCAGTACTCGGTCATCGGCGTCTGCCGCAAGGGCTCGGGCGTCGTCACGTACAAGAACTGACGGCCCCCAGCTACTTCTCGACGACCACCTTCACGCCCGGCCTGCATAGTGCGTAGAGCCGGGCCGCATTCCAGTTGGACAGGCGGAAGCATCCGTGAGACTCCGCGTTCCCGATCGACTCGGGGCGCGGCGTTCCGTGTATGCCGTATCCCGGGAGGCTGAGCCCGAGCCATGCTACGCCGACCGGGCACCGCGGCCCCTCGGGGAACACGTAGCGCTTCGCCCTCCCCCCGGGCGGCACATGGTCCGGCGTGTAGGTGTAGTTCGGGTTGGCGATGGTGTCGGTGATCCTCAGCACGCCCTGCTTCGGAAGGTTGGCCTTGTTCTGCGCAATCGAGCACGGGAAAAGGGCGAGGAGCCTTCCCCTGGCATCGTAAGCCGTTATCTCGAAGCGCGACAGCGACACCTTCACGAGCGCGGCCTCCGGGCGCTTGGGAGCGTTTGCGCGGTCCTTCGGCCAGACCGACAGCTCTTCCTCCATGGACGGGAACGCCGGTATCACCAGCTTCAGCCCCGGCGAGACGTGCGACCAGTCGACGCCGGGGTTCATCCGCTCCATGGCGCGCAGGCTCAGGTGCCCCCGCTCGGCGAACATCTCCAGCGCCGAACAGTAGCCCATGCGTGGCAGGCGCGCCTTCTCGGCAGGGGAGGACGGCATGGCGGTGAGCGAGGCGAGGTCCGCATGCGTCACCGTGACGAGCCGGAAGATGTTGCCCGAGTTGGAGAACAGCGCGTCGTACGCGGCCTCGGGAGTCGGCGGCGTCTTGACGTTCCTCGCCCTGCAGTACGCCTCGAGGGCGCGCTGCGACTTAGCCCCCCACTGCCCGTCTATGGTGTTGCACGAGTACCCCGCGCGGTCCAGGCATATCTGGACGGCCAGGGTCTTCGACTCCGCGAAGGCGAGCGAGCATATGAGCAGGGCGGCTAGCATCGCGCGCATTATACCATAATCTCAGGCCGTCTGGGCTATTGACTTTTGTCGGATGGATATGGTAGACTATGCGCCGTCAGCCACCTGATTGGCGAGATAGCTCAGTTGGTAGAGCGCAGGACTCATAAGCCTAAGGTCAAGGGTTCGATCCCCTTTCTCGCCACCATTCCCGGCTGCCACGTTCGGCATCCATGAAGAACCGCCTTCCGTTTCCCATCCTGTACGAAGACCGCGACGTGATCGTCATCGACAAGCCCGCCGGCCTCCTGACGACGCACACCCGCGCGAAGGAGTCCAACACGGCCGAGGCATGGCTGAACGACTATGTGCGCAAGGGCCAGCGGCGGAGCAGACAGCATGTGTGGCTTGTACACCGCCTTGACCGAGAGACCAGCGGCGTTATGATGTTTGCGAAGACCGAGGAGGTGGCGGAGTGGTTCAGGGCCGACTGGAACAGCCTGACCGAGAAGACGTACCTTGCGCGCGTCGAGGGGTCGCTGGACGAAGACTCCGGGGTGTTCGAGTCGTACCTGCGGGACGACGAGAGGACGATGAAGGTCAGGAGCGTCTCCGATCCCCGTCTCGGCAAGCTTGCCCGCACCGAATGGCGCAAGCTTTCGTCGGAGGGTGGCACGACGCTCGTCGAGGTGTCGCTGAAGTCCGGGCGCAAGAACCAGATACGGGTTCATTTCAGCGAAGCCGGCCATCCGGTGGTGGGGGACGTCAAGTATGGTGCGCGCCCCGCCGCCCGCATGCGCCTGCGCGCGACGCGCCTGCGGTTCCGGCATCCGCATTCCGGCAGGTGGATCGAGGTGTCTGCGCCTCCGGATATGGTATAATGTCTGCACAGTGAACCAGGAAACAGGGAGGACACGGAGGTGAACATGAAGGCGAACGTCGTTCTTGTGGCGGCCGCGCTTGCGTCGCTGTCGACGCCGGCGGAGGTGAAGCCCATTTCGGAGCCCTGGCTGAAGCCGGGCGAGACGCTTGTGTGCTACGGCGACAGCATAACGGCGGGCAGGTACTACGTGCCTTTGCTGCAGGCCGAGCTGGCGAAGAAGGGCATAAAGGTCGTGAACGCCGGCGTCAGCGGCGACAAGACGCCCATGGCGCTGACGCGCATAAAGGAAGTCGCCGACCTCAAGCCCGACGCGGTGATGCTCTTCTTCGGGGCGAACGACTCCGTGATAGGAAGGGGGCGCTGGCGCGACGAGCCCGTCGTCGAGCCGACGACGTTCCGCGACAACCTGGTGTGGATAGTCCACTACTTCAGGCTGCGCACAAACGTCAGGAAGTTCTCCATCGTCGTCCCCACGGGAAGGTGCGAGGGCGCGGCGCGCGGAGAGTTCGGGGACATCTGCCGCGCCTACCAGCAGGCCGCGCGCGACGCGGCCGACAGGACCGACGCCGTGCTTGTGCCGCTGGACACGGAATTCGAGTGGATACACCGCCGCGAGGCCAAGGACCCCTGCGAGCTCCTGCTGACGCGCGACGGAGTGCACTTCAGTCCGCGCGGCTCGGAGGCGGCCGCACGCACAATGCTGCGCGCCTGGCGCCTCGACGGCGAGTGAGGGGCGCAAGATGAAGAAATGCATCGCTTTGCCGGCGGCCTGCGCGGCGCTGTTGCTGGCTCCCTGGCCTGCCTGCGCGGGGTCTTCCGGAAGGTCCGTGCCGAGCCCGGCGCTCCTGAAGCGGATGAACGAGGGGCCTGACGTCATCGGCATCGTGCACTGGGGGCTGAACACGTACACTGACCGGGAGTGGGGCTTCGGCGACGAAGACCCAGCACGGCTCAACCCCTCTGCCTTTGACGCGGATCAGATCGTCACCGCGTGCAGGGACGGCGGCCTGGGCGGCCTTGTGGTCGTAGCCAAGCACCACGACGGATTCTGCCTGTGGCCGACGCGGACGACGGACCACAACATCTCGAAGTCGCCTTTCCGCGGCGGAAAGGGCGACTACGTGCGCGAGATGGAGCGCGCGTGCCGCAAGGCCGGCATCAGGTTCGGGGTCTATGTCTCGCCGTGGGACCGCAACAACGGGCATTACGGGACGCCCGAGTACGTCAGGCTCTACCACGAGCAGATACGGGAGCTCCTCTCCGGCGACTATGGCGAGGTGTTCGAGATGTGGTTTGACGGCGCAAACGGCGGCGACGGATGGTATGGCGGCGCCAACGAGAAACGCGTCATCCCGAGCGGCTACTACCGTTTCGACGAGGTGTTCGCGTTCGTGCGCAGGCTGCAGCCGAACGTCTGCATCTTCGCGGGCGAGTCCGACAGCTCGGACTTCCGCTGGCCCGGCAACGAGCGCGGCGTCCTGCATGACGATTCACGCGCGTCGATTACTTCGGTGGGAGGCTTCGCGAATGGCGAATACGGGAATCCGGACTACGCCTACCAGATCAACGTCGGCTCTCCGAGCGGACGGTACTTCCGTGTCTGCGAATCCGATTTCCCGCTGCGCAGGGGGTGGTTCTACCATGCGGGCGAGCGCGGCACCACCAAGAACGCCGCCTACCTTATGCGGCTGTACCTCGGGAACGTCGGAAACGGCGGGACGATGAACATCGGCGTCGCGCCAAACCGCGACGGAGTGCTCGACGAGGAAGACGTGCGCGCGCTGAAGGGCTTCGCCGTCATCAAGGAGGCGTTCTTCGCGCATGAAGTCGAGAGGGACGGCGAGCCGTTCAACCTGGTAGTGATGGCCGAGGACATCTCGTGTGGCGAACAGGTCGACCACTGGACGCTCTACGGCGACGGCAGATGGCTGGCCGGCGGGCGCGCCATCGGACGCCGCCGCATCAGGCTGCTCGGACGGCCTGTTTCGCCGAAGAAGCTGGAGCTCCGGATATCCGCCGCAGGCAGCGACCTGCAGCCCGTCAAGGTCAGGCGGTATCTCGTGGACGTCGGGCTCGCGAGGCTTGTCGCGAATGCGACGGCGGACGCCGGCGAGACGGACACGGCCAGATGGATGACGGGCAAGGGCAAATAGGGCGGCCGTCGGGGCTGCGGCTCATTTGCCGAGCGCTTCGTAGCCGCCGGTGGCCGAAGCGGGCAGCGACCAGTCGGCGGGCGAGCCCTTGCGCTGGCGGGACAGGAAGTCAAGCCCCGCCGGGAAGCTGCCGCCGTGCCCGCCCTCGAAGATCGTGAGACGAGCAAGGCCGCTGGTGCGGCGGAAGTGTATGCGGGTCTTCTCGCTGTAGAACGGGTCGCTCCAGCTGGAGACAAGCGACTGCGGCACGGCCTGGTTGGCCTCGAAATACGCGATGTCGTCTTCGGATATGCGGTCCTTCTCGTCCGCCAGCGCGTTGAAGCCCCTGATGGCGTGCCCGACCGGCACCGAACCCTTCCAGCCGTCGTGTATGCCCGTGCAGATGTAGGCCGGCACGTTCCCCGCCTTGGCGCGTGCGAGCCATGTGAGAGGGGAGCGGTGCGCATACTCCTCTGGCTTTTCCTTCGGCGTCCCTCCGCAGGCGGACTCCAGCATCTTCGCGTAGCCCTTGCCGCGGCCCGGGTGGTCGGCGAGCGAGTCCGCATGCCAGCGAGCGACGTCCGTTATCGGGCAGAACGCCGCGCCGGCGGCGAATGTCTCTGGATGGCGGCCGAGCATCAGGAGCGTCATGTGCCCTCCGCCGGATCCGCCGATTATGTATACGCGGGAGGCGTCCACCTTCACCCTCCCCTTGGCGTAGTTGACGGCGTCCACGATGTCCTGCACCGCAAGGTCGGAGCCGCATCCGGCCGGCGTCGAGTTGGGTCCGCGGAAGTTGGGCCCGACGAAAGCCCAGCCCGCCTTCATCGCGTATCCGAGGACGGTCTTGTAGTGGACGAGCTGCGTGTAGTCGCCGCTCCAGGTGTGCAGGCCCACGACAAGCGGGACGGCTTCCGTCGACGCCTTCTCAGGGGCCCAGAAGTAGCACGGCTGGTCCGTGCCGTCCAGCGTCGACCGCACCTGTACGAGGCGGTCCTTCCACTCGTCCGGCAGCTGTGCCGCCGCGCAAGCCGCGGCAATGGCCGCCGTAACCGCTGCAATCCCGTGTTTTGTCATGGCTTTGTGCCTCCCTGTCTTTTTGTTCCTTCGAGCATGTGGATAATTATATCACATTCGCGGCGTCGGTTATGATGGCGTGGAATGCGCCGCGGGCGGAGATTCGGTAGAGCCCCTTGCGCCCGAGCTTCGTGTGGTCGACGAGCAGGTACAGCCGGTCCGCGGCGTCGAGGACGTCGCGCAGGATCTCGGCCTGGTGCTCGTGGTTCGTGGTTGCCGCCTTGTCGTCCAGCCCGAACGCCGAGACGAACGCCTTGGAGACGTTGTAGCGCGAGAGCTGCTCCAGGGCCGACATGCCGAGTATGGAGTTCAGCTGCGGGTCGTAGTTCCCGCCGAGCCCGATCATCGACCAGTGCGGCGGGAACTTGCGGAAGAGGCTCATTACGGCGACGGCGTTCGTGATCACGGTGAGGTGGTCGAACTTCTCGTTGGCGAGGAGGAGCGCCAGCTCGTATACCGTTGTCGACGAGTCGAGGAAGATTATGTCGCCCTCCTCTATGAGCGGCAGCGCCTTCTTCGCGACTGCTATCTTCTCGCGCCTGTGCGACACGACGCGCTCCTGGTACGCCGCCGAGCTTCCGTTCGCGTCCGGGGCGTCGTTGTAGATGAGCCCGCCTCTGACCCGCTCCACCGCGTCCCGCCGCGTGAGGACCTCCACGTCGCGGTGGATCGTCGCGGAGCTCACCCCGAACTTCTCCATGAGCTCGGCGAGCGTGCATGACTTGCGGGCCTTCAGGTAGGCGAGTATCTGCCGTGTGCGGAAGTTCTCCATGGCAACATTATACCACATTCCCCGCCTTTTCTCAAAGCGCTTCATGTCTTCTCATCGGATTTCTCGTCGCTCTCATGCCGGTTTTGGTATAATTCGGTTCGATGAAACACTTCGAATACGTTGGCGTTGGTTTCTGCTCGAACGACCATCTCGCCGTGCTTCCGTTCATTCCGATGGACACCAAGGTGAAGATGGTGTCGCATGCGATCATGGGCGGCGGGCCGGCTGCGAACTCCACGGCGGGCGCGGCTGCGCTCGGGCTTTCGGCGGCCTTCGTCGGTACCGTCGGCGACGACGCCGACGGGCGGATGATCCTCGACGACTTTGCGCGGCAGGGCGTCGACACGTCGATGGTGAAGGTTCGCATGGGCGCCACGAGCGCGATAGCGTACCTGTGGATAGAGGAGAAGACGGGGAACCGCTCCTGCGCGTGGACGCGCGAGGGGCTTGACGAGCTTGCGGCGGACGAGATAGATGCCGAGGCGGTTTCGAATGCCAAGGTGCTGCATCTCGACGGACACAACGCGGCCGGCGCCATTGCCGCCGCGAAGGTCGCGCGCGAGGCCGGGGTCACGGTAATGTACGACGCAGGCACGCACCGCGACGGGATGGACGAGCTGCTGCCTCTTGCCGATCTTCTCATCTGCTCGGAGGAGTTCATCTTGAAGCTGACGGGCCTTAAGGACGCCGAGGAGGCTGTGCGCCAGGTCTACGCGAAGTACCACCCGAAGGTCTGCGGCGCGACGATGGGCGTTCGCGGGTCGATGTGCTTCGACGGAAGGGACTTCGTGAAGTGCCCCGCGTTCCATGTCGAGAAGGTGGTGGACACGACAGGCTGCGGCGACCTCTTCCACACTGGCTTCGCCGTGCGATGGCTGGAGACGCACGACCTTCTGGACTGCCAGCGCTTCGGCGCGGCGGTCTCGGCCATAAAGTGCCGCGGGCTGTCTGGGCGTCCGCCGTCCGCCCCCACCCGAGCTGAGGTCGAGGCGTTCCTCGCAGGCCGAGCCCTTGACGGTTCTATTGCCTAAGCAGATTCTTCCGCTGGGCGATAGTGGCTGCCTCTGTGCGGCTTGAAGCCTCGAGCTTTTCGAGGATGACCTTGACGTGCGACTTCACGCTTTCGAGGCTGATGTCGAGGGCGGCTGCGATTTCCTTGTTGGTGAGCCCTCGCGCGATGGACTCGAGAATCTCGCGCTGTCGCTGCGAGAGTTCGGGAATCGGCGGGTCGTTGGCGAGTATCCCCTCGACTTCCGCGGAGACGAACCGCCTGCCCTGCGCCACGGACTGCACCGCCGCGAGAAGCTCCCGGTTCGTCGCGCTCTTCATTATCGCCCCCATGGCGTCGACCCTGAGCGCGCGGGCGATGTCGTCGGAAGTCCCGAACGTCGTGAGGATCAGCACCTTCGTCTCCGGCGCGGCGGCGAGAATCTCCTCCGTGGCCGCGGCGCCGTCCCTCTTCGGCATGACGAGGTCCATTATGACTATGTCTGGCCTCAGCTTCAGCGCCTTGCGCACGGCGTCCTCGCCGTTGACGGCCTCGCCGGCGACTTCGACGTTCTTCGCCGTGCCGAGAAGGGAGGCAAGGCCCATTCTGACAACGGAATGGTCGTCTGCGATCAGAACCCTGACTTTGCTGTTTTTCATGGCGTTACTTCGATGGCGATCGAGACTTTCGTCCCTTTCCCGGGTTGCGACTCTATCTTCATGTCCCCGTTGAAGAAGCTGACGCGCTCTTCGATGCCCTGGAGCCCGAAGTGACCCTCCAGTACGCCGGGACGGTTCCCTGGGTCGAAGCCCCTTCCGTCGTCGATGACCGAGAAGCGCAGCGTGTCACCGTCGAGGCTGCCGGCGACGCGAATCTCGTCGGCGCGCCCGTGGCGGATGGCGTTGGACGCGAGTTCCCGCACGATGTTGAGGATTGTCCGCGCCGTATTCTCGGAAAACCGCGAGCGTGGCACGTTGAATCTGACCAGCAGCTTCTTCTTGCCGACGGTGGGGCCGAGGGCGACCTTGATTGCCCTGTCCATGTCCGGCTCGTCGAGGGCGCGGCTCCTCAGGTCCCATATGCAGTTCCTGAGCTCCACGCGGCACGAGTCGAGCGTCTTCGACGCACGAGAGAGGTGCTGCGCCGCGTCTGGCGGAATGGGCTTGTCGCCGTTCAGGGCCGTATCGAGCTCCATGGAGACTCCAGAGAGGTTTTGCGCGATTGAGTCGTGCAGCTCTGCGGAGAGGCGCGTGCGCTCCGCCGCCTTCAGGTCGGAGGCGAGGCGCCCGAGCTCCTCGTTTGCAAGCGCCTTGCCGCGCTTTTCGGCGAGTGCGCGGAGCGAGCGGTTCCACGCGAGGACGGCGGCGAGGACGGCAAACAGCGACCCGATGACCGCCGCGAGGCGTCCGGGCGTCCACCACGGCGGACGCTTCAGGACGACGATATCCTCCGGCGTCCTAGTGATTATGGCGAATCCCTCGACATGCGGGAAGGGTGCGTTTGGATGCCAGTTCTCCGTCTCCATGAGGCATGTGCCCGACACGCCTAGCGTGCATCCGATTTCAACGCCCCTGAACGCCTCAGGGCATGCGCTTGCATCGATGGGAACTATCTGCCCGTCGCATTCAAGGCCGAGACGACCCTCCCCAGTCGGCGATGGCAGGCTTCTGACTACGCCGCGCATTCGCACCGGCTTTCCGTGGTAGTCCGTCTGGAATCCCCTTACGCCAGAGGCGGAAACCGTCAGGTCGCGGACGGTGACGTCGATGGCGCCGGGCTCCGGCGCGGCGACGGCGGGGATTTCACGCCAGATGGCGCGCGATAGGTTGAGGCGGTACAGGTCGGTTTCTTGCAGGCCCGTAGCCTCGACGCATTGACCGTACTTCGGAGGCAGCGCCATGGCGAGATCGACGCGTGCGATCCTGTCGCCGTTCAGCGTTCGCAGCAGGAACCTGTCGCCATGCCATACGGCGATGACGCGTCCCATGATGCGTCGTCTTCCGATGCTGTTTGCCAGGTCGACTGCGGTTTCCGCCGAATTGTCCAACAGCGGCGCATCAAACGGGTCTTCCGGCGCCGGCGTAACGACCTTGATCGAATCCCATCCAGTCGTATGCAGCTGCCAGCCTATCATGCGTCTATTGCCGGCGTCCAACGGCATGTACAGTCCATCTATCTCCACTTCGGCGCCGATGATGGCCTGAAGCCTCTCGTAATCTGACCCGTCCGTGGTGAACGAGGCATAGAGCACCTCCCGGCCTGAACGCATCTCGAGATAGTTCCAGTTCGTGTCTATCTCATCGCGGAATGCGTCCTTCACGACGCCGCGCAACTTCACTGGGCGGGCGCGCCATTTTGGGTCGCGCAGTTCTTCCGCCGGCACGGACGGTATTGGCGGCAAGGGCGAGAACGAGAGTGTCTGAAATGACTGGATTTCTGCCCGCGAAATGTTGGCAGGCGCCCACAGCACTATGTGTCCGACGGCGTGTATCCTGTCGCCGCGGCGGAGGACTGGCTGTGTCAGGTGGCAGACGCCGTTTGTCCACATCGATATTTCTCTTAGCACAACTGAGCCGGTGGAGTCTTCTCCTGTAAAGGAGCGGCATAGCTTGTCGCATGGGTACGTGACCGTCACTACGACGTCGAATGGCGCATTGCCGGAGACGCCGTAGCCCGCGGCAAGCGCTTGCGACAGCTCTGCCGCCGTCCTGAGGGCGCGATTTGTCGCCGGCCCGTCGGCGTTCGCTGCGGCGGCGAGGCAGACGGCGGCGAGCAGTGCTGGCAGGCGCAAAGTCATGACGCAGTAGATTATACCAAATCCACCGCCATTTACCCACTCCCTCACATGAGGGATATTTGCAAAGGTCGGACGTGAATTGCTTGCCCCCTTGCATTTTGCGACATAAATCTGGTATAATTCCAACCAGCACACCCTCGTAAGCCTCTGGGCTTCGGCCTACGCTCAAATTTCGGGGGTTTTCTTTTTATGAAGATTCAATACGCCAAGCCCGCTTTGACGATTGAGGAGCAGATAAAGCTCCTTGAGTCTCGTGGCATGGAAATTGAGGACAGGGATTTTGCTGAAAGAGCTCTTGAGACTGTAAGCTATTATCGTCTGAGTGCTTATGCGTTTCCGTATCGTTCCAGTGCTCAGCCGGATCGGTTCGTTAGCGGTACGACGTTTTCAAGAGTCTGGAACAGCTATCGGTTCGATAGAAGGCTCAGAAGCATTGTCCTTGACGGTATAGAGCGTGTCGAGATCGCAACTCGGACGAAGATCGTAAACCGCCTATCAACGCAATATGGCGCATTCGCCTATCGAGATGCTGCCAATTTTGCCGCGCCGCTAGACATGGTTCGATTCAGCAAGACATTGTCGTTCATAGATGACGAAACAAACCGCTCGAATGAGGAGTTTGTCGCTCACTATCGCAGAACTTACGATTCATCGAATGGAATGCCATTGTGGATGGCGGCGGAAGTGATGACGTTCGGCAACATGCTGACACTGTTTCGAATGCTAAAGAAGCGTGACAAGAAGGCTATCGCAATTGACTTCGGGCTGAATGCTGATACATTCGAGACGTGGCTCAAGTCGTTGAACTTTGTCCGCAACGTCTGTGCCCATCATGGCCGACTTTGGAATCGGCATCTTGCAATTGCGCCAGGGATACCGATGAAGGATCCTAAATGGCACGAAAGGCGATATCCAATAGTGCCGCATAGGATATATTCCGTTCTTTGCATTCTAAAGCAGTTGATAGACGTCATAGCACCTCAGTCGGGATGGTCGGCGCGCTTCATGGGGCTTCTGACTGAGTTCCCGAGTATTCATCGGGTTTCAATGGCGTTGCCGACAGGTTTCGAGCAGTCGCTCATCTGGCGGTAGAAGTCGCGTTACCTACCCGCCATTTCCCCCACTCCCTCACATGAGGGAATTGCTTGCCGCGCGGGGGCGGTGGTATAATACGGGCAAGGAAAGGAAAAAGAAAATGGCGAAGAACATACTATCATGTTTTGTCGCGGTGTGTGCATCGCTTTCGGCGGCATTTGTATGCCAAGGCGCGCTGAGCGTCAAGTTTGGCTCGGCCATGGAGGTCGAGATTGACGGTGAAGTGCAGACTTTTGCAAAGAACAGCACTTTTACGCCGACGGCCGTGCCATGCTTATACAAGATGCGCCCCGCCATCAGTCCAGGCGAGAGTACATTTGCCGTCGTCGGCGATGATGCCGCTGGCCCCCGCTATCCAACATATGACGACGGCAACTGGGTGCGCGTCGCGCTTTCAGGTGACGCACAGGTTACGCTGACCGGCTACAAGGTGTCTAACGTCTATTATTGCGACGCAGAGCGTGGCAACGACACATGGGATGGAACTACCGACTACGAGCATCGTGACGAACCGAACAAAAAGGGGCCGAAACAAAGCCTTCAGGCTGCGCATGACGGCGTGGCGTCGGGTAGTGCCGATTCTGGCTATCCGCTCGTCCTTGTCGCGCCCGGCGTATATAGCAACGGTGTTACCACGACGTATTTCTCCGGCACCGATTACCCATGCAACCGCCGCCTGCAAATGAGGAAAAGCATGGGATTTGTAGCGACTGGGGGCGCAAGCCGCACGTTCATCGTCGGCGCACCGGATGGTTCGGGAGCGAATGGCTGCGGCCCGGGCGCGGTCGGCGGGGTTCACATGACCTCGGGGGCGTATGCGTTTCTGCAGGGATTTACAATCACAGGATGCTATGCTCCAGCATCTCAGGAAAAGGGGACCCAGTACGGAACGGCGTTTTTCGGCGAAGCCGGGTATTCACAAGTTCTCGATTGCGTCATCTCCAACAATGTCGCGCCCATGTATCCCGTCTCGTACAGCGGAACACTACAGAGAACCCGTATATTCGAGAACAGGGTGACTAGCTACTATCTCTATCTGTACGGGAATTTCGTTTCGTGCGTATTCGCAAGAAACCGATTCGCATTGAACGGCGCGACCGACATTCGCAGTTCAATCGGACAGCAGGGTAGTCTCTATTTCTGCACAGTGGATTTGACAAACGTAGACAACGAAAGCGGCCGCAATCGGCTTGATCGCGGCGACGGCGGGTTTTACGGCGTTCTTGCATACGGCCTTGTGGACAAGACCACGATCTCAGATGCCGTGTGGCACGACAGTCTAGCCTGTGACAATCCGATTTTTGCCGATGCCGCGGCCCGCGACTACCGTCTTGGAATGCTGTCGCCGGCCATTGACGCGGCGTCCTACGCCGACGGGCTGAATGATTCGGCTCGCAGGTACATGACATCCGACGTCGACGGGCGCATGCCTGTCGTCCGTGACGGCAAGGTGCGTCTCGGCGCAGTGTGGAACGAACCCGCCTTACCAGTAACGGTAGTCGGCGGGGATGGTGGCGGCGTGTCTGTGTCGGGCGGCAGCACTGGCACAAACATCGTTACGTCCGCAGAGCAGATCACGGTGACGGCGACAGACGCGATGACGCGCCCGTTCGTGGGATTCGAGGTGAACGGCGAGCTGGTGGCGACACCAGGCCACTCATATTCTTTTACGCCGGCGACTGCGGCAGGAAGCGTGACTTCTGTGAGGGCCGTCTGGTACGTGGCGCAGAGCGGCGGAAATGACGCTAACGACGGCGGGGCGCCGTCGCGGGCGAAGGCGACGATCAAGGCGGCTACGATGCTTGCTGCGCCGAACGACGTCGTTCGCGTGGGGCCGGGGCGGTACGGCGACGCGGAAGGAACGCAGGTGGCGTCCAGCAGGATCGGAACGCGAGTCGTCGTTCCCGTGGACGTGACATTGGAATCCACGAGCGGCGCGGAGAAGACGTTCATCGTCGGTGCGAGCGCTACAGGCGACCAGATTGACAACGCGACTTACGGGACTGGCGCGAATGCCGTTCGGTGCGTGTACGCCAAAAGAGGGTCGGTGGTGCGCGGCTTTACGCTCACAGGCGGCCGAGGAATTGGAGTGTCCGACAGCTCGGAAAACGCTCTCGGGGCGGCGTTCTATTCTGCGGAGACTCGCAAAGCGACGATGGAGAATTGCATCATCTCCAACAACGCGGCATGGAAGGGGACGATCTATCGTGCGATTGTGCGGAACTGCCGTATTTTCGGCAACATGGGCATAGCCGACAACGCGTCTGGGTCGGCTGCCTATCAATGCGACATGTACGGGTCGATTATCGACCGCAATCGTGGACTGGGCGTCGTCTACGATCCGAACGCTTTCGAGAGCTGTACGGTCGGTAGAAGCAACTACTGGATGAATGGCGATTCCAATCCCCAGACGCTTTACTGGTACTCGGCTGCCGACAAGGTGATTGTGAACTGTGCGATCTTGGGCAACGGCAGGCTGTATTTCGGATATGGCGGCATGCTGGTCTGCACAAACTGTGTAATCGTGGAGTCTTCTAACAATTCCTGGGGGCCGAAAATCAGGACGGAGGTGTCATCTGGCACGGTCTTCACTAACACATCGGGTGCGGCGGTCGATTCTGCGACGTACAGCCCCGTTCTCGGATCGTTCGTCGGCATTGACAAGGGCAATGCAGCGGCCGCTTCAGAAGCTGTTGGCGATACCGATATCTATAGAACCCCGCGCATCCTAAACGGAGCGCTCGACATTGGTGCAGTGGAGTACGATTGGCGTCCGGCGTTTGCCCGTGAACTTGGCAAGCACCTGGCCATGACGTATGCTTCGCCGTCCGTGACGACGAATGCGACTGGCGGGTTGCGCGTGTCGGGTGGAGAGGTTGCGTGCACGGTAGGCAGGGAAGGACCGTATGAAATCTCGTTCTCTCTGACAGGAGGAACTCTCGCGGTGTATGTAGGCGAAAAGCTTGCCGGTGAATCGTCTGGTGCGGGCGAACGGAAAATTCGCTTCGCAGTTCCCAACGTGGAGGACAAGGTCAGGTTCGTGTTCACGCCTGATGCTGAGGGCTTGGACATGGCATTGTTGACAAAGTTGTCCTTTGTGCGCGGTTTTGTGCTGATGTATCGATAGGGAAGGTGAAATATGGCAATGATTAGTCGAAATGCCTTTGTTGTGATGGCTGCGTTGGCAGCCAGTTCCCTTCATGCCGCTACGATTGGGCGCGGCTGGTGTGTTGCATATCCAGACTGCAAAGACTGGCGGGAATGGAAATGGTCCTTGCGCATTGCCGCTGAGGAGGTTCGCGACGACATCAACGAGGCGACGGGGCTTAAGTTGATGGCTGTGCCAGCGTCGAAGGCGAAGCCGCCAGCGATATACATCGGCGGGGAGTTTGCAGAGAAGGCGGGGTTCGACCTCTCCGACTTCAAATGGTATGACAATGCAATCGCCGAAAAGGACGGCAGCATATATCTTTTTGGAAAGGACAGGCCGGGGCGTGACCCCGAGAAGCTCAGGCAGATGGGCTGGTTTAGGTGCGTGCTGCCAAGTATCAAGGCTGCGACGAGGTTTTTGGAGACGCATGCTGGCGTGAGATTTCTGATGCCTGGCGAAGTCGGCAAGGAGGTTCCCAGGAGAGATTCAGTGTCTGTAGTCGATGGCTGCCTGGAGGTGGAGCGTCCGCTGCAGATATACGGAAACGGACGCACCAACGTGGATCGGTCGCTCATTTACAGGATGGCGAACGGCATCTGGGGGATGGGCTCTTTCCATACCTACGGCGGGCATACGTATCCCGACGCATGTCCGGCGAGCAAGTATTTCAAGACGCATCCTGAATACTTTGCGCTGCGTAACGGAAAGCGGATGCATGGGCCTGAAGACGGTCTTACGGCGCTCTGCATCTCCAACCCCGATGTAGAGGAGTTGATTGTTGCCGAGATGAACCGGCAATACGACCTTGGGGCCGAGGTGTGCCAGCTGGGGCAGCACGACGGCAACGTGGTCTGCGAATGCGAGAAGTGCAGGGAGTTCATGGGCACTGGCGACGACTGGGGGGATAAGTTCTGGCTGTTTCACCGCAAGATCGCCGAGAGATTTCTTAAGGAGCGTCCTGGGAAGATCGTCCACATCTTGAGTTATGCCAAGACAGCACGTTCGCCCAAGACGTTCAGGAAGTTTCCCCCTAACGTGATGATAGAGATGTGCCAGTACGGCGAAGCGGCGTTCAAGGAATGGAAGGGCTACACCGTCCCGCAAGGTTTCACGGTCTATACATATCTGGCCGGCAGCTATGTCCAGCCGGGGTTTGTCGCGCGGCATTCGTTTGCGTATCTCGCCGCTCTAGTGAAGCGTTTCCGCGACAACGACGTGCGCGGCATATTCCGCTGCGGCTCGGAGGGCGACCTCTACGGTACCGAGGGACCGGGGTACTATGTTTACAACAGGCTGCTTCTCGACGGCTCTCAGGATGTGAACGCGCTTCTTTCAGACTACTGCTCTGCGGCATTCGGCCCGGCTGCGGAGCAGATGCGCCGATTCTACGTTACACAGGATGCACGGCTTAGGATGTTTGACAGGATCTCGGAATCATTTCCTTCGGATTCTGCAGTGGGACTTGGCAGCTATCTGAATGCGAGACCTAAAAACCCGCTTGACCTCCATGGTTGGATGTTCTCGCCTGACACGACGGCGCGGATGGAGGAGTGCCTTGCCCGTGCGGAGAAGACAAAGGATCTTTCGGTGAAACAGCGCAAACGGCTTGAGCTTGTGCGGCTGGAGTTCGACTACGCGAAGAATCTCGGCGCGATCTCGACGCTGTATTCCGCATACAAGTTGCGTCCTTCAAGGGAATCCCTTGCGCCGCTTTTGGATGAGGTCGAGAAGCGCAATGCATGGCTCGACCGTCTTTTCGACGGAAAGAACGTGCCGAAGGGAATCGACGGCTGGCCGGAGCTTCAACTTTTCGGTCATGGCTGCAAGCGCAAGATCATGGAGGTGAATGGGAGGTTGTCGGCGCCAATAGGCGCGCCGCTCACTTGGCCAACCAAGGTGCTAGGCAGCGTCTTGCCGGGCGTGAGCGTCAAGGAGGCGAAGGCAACCAGAGTGGATGCGCCGCCGACATTTGCCGAGTTCGCGGTTGCTTCCGGCTGGAATGGTCTGGGCGGAATCTCGATGGAGCGTGTGCCGGTCAAGGCTCGGTTCAAGGCGATGTATGACGACCGTTGCCTGTACTTGCTGTCGGAAGGCGACCTTGCGGACGGTGTTGAACTGAAAAGATTCCCTCACGATGGTCCGGTCTGGGACGATGATGTGGTGGACATAATGATAGCGCCTGGCGCAACTCGCGACGTTCACTATCACCTCATTTATGGCGTGGATGAAACTTCGCGCTTCGATGACGTGACAGGACTCATCACAGATCCGCTGGATCCCATGTGCGGCAAGGCCGATCGCTCGTGGAACGGCAAGGGCTGGAAAACGGAGAGCCGTCGCGAAGGCGGCAAGTGGCGTTCGATAGCGACGATTCCATATTCTGACTTCGGCGTTGCCGCGCCGCAACCAGGCGATTCGTGGTTCGTTAACGTTGGGCGAAGTGTCAGGACTGGCGAGAACAGGAATGAGGAAATCCTGCTGCTATGGTCGCCGAACGTGGAATCGCGTTCGTTTGTCGCCCCCGCCGCGATGGGCAAGCTGATCTTTCGTTAGCAAGAAATAATGTCTTGTTTGACATTCTTTCGCACTATCGAAACACACCCTGCGAAACGCCCTGTATTCCTAATAATGGACTGGTTTGAGGGTGTTTTCATGCGAGGTGGGGCGGGAATGGTTGAATGACCAAGGGCAGGGGCTTTTTAGACCATAGGGACGCTCTTTTTAGACCAAGGGCAAAATCATTTTAGACCATACGGAGAATCATATTAGACCAAGCAAGGAACCATTTTCGACCAAAGGCAAGGACGATGTGGGTCGGATAGGGCAAGGATTCCAAATGATTAGTTTTTCGCGGTGACTTGTTGTCGCTCCGAGGGCTGTTGGAGCTGGGCGGGCGGTTCCCCTGCGGAGCCGCCCGCTGATTTTTTTTGACTTTATTTCACATTGGCCCTTGACTTTTCCCGAAATAGTGAGTATAATACCTTACTATGAACTTAAAAAAGATAGAGGAGGAGCGCAGGGCGCTCGTCTCGCGCCTGCGCACGCTGTGCCTGCGCGAGCGCATGCTCGGCGGGACCGTCACGCGGACGATGGTGGGGAACTCCCTGCGCATGACCGTGACGGACAGGGTGGACGGCAGGACCAGGACGCTATTCGTCCCGGCGGAGCGCCAGGGGGAGGTGTCGCGCTGGAACGAGAACTGGAAGGAGATGAGGGGGCTGCTCAGGAGCCTGAGCGAGCTCCAGCGCACCGAGCTGCGCGTCAGCCTCGGGCAGGAAAGCGCTGCGGCAATGTCCGTCCGGGACGTCGTCCCGCAAAGGCTCCGGAAAAAGAGGCCGCGCTCGCGCGGCTGACATCGTTCCTGGCGGACTACCGGCGCATCTTCAACCCCCTGTTCCGGTCCATCTACGACACGCGCGACAGCGGGAAGGTCCTCTACGACAGGGAGACCATCGTGTGGACCGCGCTCATGGGGATGCTCCTGCGCGCAGGGCGTCGCGGAACAGGATGGACTGCGACCGCAACGAGGGACGCTTCGCTGAGAGCGTCCTGCGCCTTTCGGGGCAGGGCGTCGACGACTGGCCCGACGGCGAGGAGCTGACCGTGCCGTGCAGCGAGACGTGCTGCAACCTGCTCCGGCGCGGCGGGACGGCCCAGATACAGGGGGCGATCACGGACATGGTCGCTCACCTTGTTCGGGGGAAGTCGCTTGAGTGCGCAAGGTCGAGGTACTCCGCAAAATCGTTCCCAACTCGTCAAAACGTGTATCAACTGGTCGTTCCTAACTCGTCAAAACGTGTATGACGCTAGTTGCATCATATGATGTGGCGAAGAACGCGCGTGTGAATATTGGTTATGAGTGGTCATTAAGTGCCATATGCGGGAGATAATGACCGATTATAATCTCACCGTGGACATTATCTATGATAAATGGTATAATAATGACCACTTATGACAAAGGAGAGGTAGGATGATCGGGCGGACATGTGAAATTGAGGCACTGCGTGAAGCCGCAGCGGCGGATCGTTCGCGTTTTGTCGTCGTCTACGGACGTCGGCGTGTCGGCAAGACGTTTCTGATACGTGAAGCGTTTGATTATCGTTTTGCGTTTTCGCATACTGGAATGGAAACGGGTTCAATGGCCGATCAGCTGGAGTCGTTTCATGAGTCTTTGATCGACCAGGGAATGCCCCCCTGCGAAGTGCCAAAGAACTGGATACAGGCCTTTGGACTGCTCAAGCGATTTCTCAAGGCAAGCACGGACGAACGAAAGGTGGTGTTCATTGACGAGCTCCCGTGGATGGATACTCCACGCGCCAAGTTCGTTAGTGCGCTGGAGAACTTCTGGAACGGTTGGTGCTCGGCGCGAAAGGACATCGTTCTGATTGTCTGCGGAAGCGCGACGAGCTGGATGATCAAGAAGGTTCTGAAAAACAAGGGCGGACTGTTCAATCGGGCCAACCGGGTCATTTACCTGAAGCCGTTCACACTTGGCGAGTGCGAGGCATATGTTCGCGAGCGCGGTCTTTCGATGGGGCGACGCGAACTGGCGGAAGGGTATATGGTGTTTGGCGGGGCGCCTTACTATTGGAGCCTCCTTGAACGGTCCCTGTCGCTTGCGCAGAACATCGACAGGCTGTGGTTTGTTCAGGGCGGAGAAGTGACTGTTGAGTGCTAGCGGCTCTCGGCCTCG